>CAZIZA010000583.1:0-1004 GCA_964543555.1 uncultured Pseudomonas sp. | reverse complement strand
TTAATTTTGTACGGCGTTTCTTTGCAGTTCGTATCCCGCAGTATTGAAACCTGGTTTGATGTGAAGGTAGAGTCGGCACTCAATTCTGGCTTGGAGCTAGGGCGGGTGACTTTGCGGGTTGCCCAAGAAGAGATTTTGGGGGAAGGAAATTTTATTGCCGAACAGATAGTGCAGGCCCCTTCAGGCGCAACAGCCGATCAGGTTGGCGCCACAATCATGAAGATTCGCAATCAATTTGGCATTCAAGAGGTAAGCCTCTTCAATATGCAGCGTAATTTGATTATTACTAGTGAGTTAAAGCCAAAGAAATATTTTCCCGCTCCAAGCGCCGAGGTGGTTGCCGAGGCCTTTAAAAAGAAGGGCATTACTTTTTTAGATCAAATTGAGGTGGATGGTGGACAGCGCGGTTATCGTATTAGGGCTATTGTTCCGGTTGTTCGTAAAAAATCCATCCATAGCAAATTAGATTCTGGTAAAGATGCGGACGATAAGTATTTTTTACAGCTGGTTCGTTATATTCCAACCCCGTTGGCAAAAAACATTTTTGCGGTTGAATCTGCCTATAGTGAGTATCAAGAAAAATCACTAGGTCGCACAGGCTTGCGCAAGATGTTTGTGGGAACACTCACCCTCACCCTCTTCTTCGCAGTATTTGTTGCAATTACCTTGGCACTCATGTTGGGTAGGCAGTTAGCCCGACCACTCCTAATGCTGTTGAGAGGCACACAGGCGGTTGCCCAGGGTGATTTATCGCCTAAGCCAGAGCTTGATACTGGCGATGAGCTAGGCATGCTGACGCGACAATTTAATGTCATGACAAGGCAGCTGGCGGATACTCGGACCTCTTTGCAAGAATCCAAGGCGTTCTTGGAGCGCGTGCTGGGAAGCTTGACAGCAGGTGTGTGTATTTTTGATAAAAACTACAACGTCGTTTCTAGCAATGCAGGGGCTGACCGAATTTTTGGTCAAGATCTCACCCAGCTTGACGGAAAGCCCTTGAGTAG
>CAZIZA010000582.1:0-1011 GCA_964543555.1 uncultured Pseudomonas sp. | reverse complement strand
TGAAGCGGTCTTCGTATTCGCCAGACAAAGCGTCAATGCGTTGTGCATCGCGCTCAGTACCCAAGGTGGTGATCACCAAGGCTTGTGTTTCACCACGTGTGAACAAGGCTGAACCGTGGGTGCGTGGCAACACGCTGTTGCGAATTTCGATGGGACGCACGGTACGGGTGTCGCGCCCGTCGATGCGGGGCTCACCGGCCAAAATTTGGCTGCGCACAATGCGTGCTTCGATGTCAAACAACATGCCTTCGACCTTCACAGCGTCAAACTCGACGCCATCGGCTTTCAAGCCTTCCATCACGGCGGCATAAGCCT
This sequence comes from uncultured Pseudomonas sp., assembly GCA_964543555.1. Classification (GTDB taxonomy): domain Bacteria; phylum Pseudomonadota; class Gammaproteobacteria; order Pseudomonadales; family Pseudomonadaceae; genus Aquipseudomonas. Next base: position 696 of record CAZIZA010000582.1, on the reverse strand, counting down.
CGCGGCAAGCTTGTGTGCGGCTTTGTTTGTTGCGAATTTGATAGGCAGCGCGCAGCTTCTCTTCGGCTTGCGCAGTCACTTTGGCAATCAGTGGCTCGTCTTTGGCAGGTGCTGTCCAGTCCCACACAGGCTTGCCTGCGTCGCGCACCAATTCGTGAATCGCGTTGATCGCGATGTTGCCTTGCTCGTGGCCAAACACCACAGCGCCCAACATGATGTCTTCAGACAGTTGTTGTGCTTCTGATTCCACCATCAACACAGCAGATTCGGTACCCGCCACCACCAAGTCCATCAAGCTGTCTTTGCGTTGTGTTTGACCGGGGTTCAACACATATTCGCCGTTGATGTAACCCACGCGTGCAGCGCCAATGGGGCCATTGAATGGGATGCCAGAAATGCTCAAGGCAGCAGACACACCGATCATGGCGGCGATGTCAGCGTCAACTTCTGGGTTCAACGAAATGGTGTGAATCACCACATGCACATCGTTGTAAAAACCTTCGGGGAACAAAGGACGGATGGGACGGTCGATCAAACGGCTGGTCAGCGTTTCGTGTTCGCTGGGCTTGGCTTCACGCTTGAAGAAGCTGCCGGGAATCTTGCCTGCGGCGTAGGTTTTCTCGATGTAGTCAACGGTCAAGGGGAAAAAGTCTTGACCGGCTTTGGCGTTTTTCGAACCCACCACGGTGGCGAGCA
>CAZIZA010000581.1:0-1011 GCA_964543555.1 uncultured Pseudomonas sp. | reverse complement strand
GTGTCTTGGCTGATGACCAACAACTCTTTCACACCGCCTTCAAACAATGCTTGCGCTTCTTTCAACACATCGCCAATGGGACGGCTGACCAAATCGCCACGCATGGAAGGGATGATGCAAAAAGTGCAACGGTGGTTGCAGCCTTCGCTGATTTTCAAATACGCATAGTGCTTGGGTGTGAGCTTCACACCGGCTTCACCAAACGCGTTGGGCACCAAGTCGATGAATGGGTCGTGTGGTTTGGGCAAATGCGCATGCACCGCGTCCATCACCTCTTGGGTGGCATGCGGGCCTGTGACGGCCAAGACACTGGGGTGGGTTTCCAACACCAAATTGCCACCTGCTTCACCTGAACGCGCGCCCAAACAACCGGTGACGATCACCTTGCCGTTTTCGGCCAAGGCTTCGCCAATGGTGTCGAGACTTTCTTTGACCGCATCGTCAATGAAGCCGCAGGTGTTGACGATGACCAAATCGGCACCGGCAAATGTTTTGGTGGTTTGATAGCCCTCGGCACTGAGTTGCGTCAAGATCAACTCTGAGTCGGTCAGCGCTTTGGGACAGCCCAAGCTGACAAAGCCAATTTTGGGTGCTTGTGTGTCTGTGGTGCTCATGATTTTTTCAACCCCATGACGCGCAACATGTGATCGGTTTGCTGTTGCAAATTGTTTTTCATTTGATCTTGTAATTTTTCTTGCAATGCCATCCAGTTAGACATGGCGCTGGGTACCGATTGCTCGGTCAATTGCATTTGCATGTCGATGAAGCTTTGCACATTTTTTTCTAAATAAGTGCCCATATAGCCTTGCAATGTGTGGCCATAAAAGCGAATGATGTTGGCCAGCACACGCTCGGTCAAGATCGGTGCGCCGGCAGCTTCTTCTTCCAAAATGATTTGCAACAAGAGGCTTCGGGTGAGGTCTTCACCGGTTTTGGCATCGCGCACCACAAAGGGTGTGTGACGCATGACCAGTTCTTTGATGTCCGCCAAAGCAATGTAGCTAGATGACG
>CAZIZA010000580.1:0-1025 GCA_964543555.1 uncultured Pseudomonas sp. | reverse complement strand
CATAGGCGTTAAGCGACAGGAGCTCTTGTGGTAGTGCGGGGGCGTGGACGAGAACCCGATGAGCTCCGCAGGCTGGGCGACGCTCCAGTCGTTGTTGCCGAAGAACTGGGCGCAGCGCGCCGAGGAGTTGCGCCTCTGTCGCTCGATTCGCTCGGCGACGGGCGAGGAGCGGGCGAAGCTGCGCGACCCCGGGGTGCTGTTGCGGCTGGTGCTCCACCACGTGCAGTCGGGCAGTTCGCTCGACCAGACGGTCACGCTCGCGGCCGCCGCGAAGATCGTCGACGTGTCGAGCGTCGCGCTCCACTACCGCATGCGCGCCGTCGGGCCCTGGCTCTCGGAGATGGCCGCGCAGATGATCGGCGCCCCGGAGATGTTCGACGCCGCCCGGTGGGCGGGCTTTCGCATCTTCTGCACCGACGCGACCACGGGGACGAGACCGGGCGCGATGGGCACGACCTTCCGCGTCCACTACCGCATCCACGCCCAGACGCTGCGCCCGGAACAGGCACACTTCACCGACGACAAGGGCGGCGAGACCCTGCGCAACTTCACCGTCCGGCCGGGCGACCTGGACCTGGTGGATCGGGCCTACTGCACCCCGCCGAGCATCGCGCACGCGGTCACGCACGGCGGCGACCTCATCGTCCGATACAACCGCGGCACGCTTCCGCTGTGTCGGCGGCGAACGGGCCAGCCCCTCGACGTGAAGGCGTGGGTGCTCAGCCGCCGCGGGCGCGACCACGCGCGCAGTCGGCAGGTGATCGTCGAGTGCGAGGGCTGCGCGGTCTTCGGGCGTGTGATTGCGATCCGCCTTCCCAAGACCCAGGCGAAGGAGGCCCGGCGACGGACGCTCAAAGAGAAGGGGAAGGACACGCCCGAACACGACCTGCTGTGGTCGGAGTACGTGGTGGTGTTCACGACCGTGCCGACGAACGTATTGTCGGACGAGGCGATCCTCGCGCTCTATCGCTTGAGGTGGCAGGTGGAGCTGCACATCAAGCGCGACAAGTCGATCGGCGGCCTGG
>CAZIZA010000579.1:0-1025 GCA_964543555.1 uncultured Pseudomonas sp. | reverse complement strand
AACTCATCAGAAAACTCCTGGCTTCATTCGACCGGCAGAGGATAACAGGCCACGCCACCGGCAGTTTTCCGCTGTAAAGCTGCTGACACATGGCGGTTATCCGCCACCGCCTGTGCGCCAGATCACAGGCTTTTTACCAGCCCTGGCAGACTGGCGGAAATTCGCCACACTGGCATAACCCTTGCCATGCAAGGATCAGTTCTGAACTGTCTGAGATGCTGCCTAAATTCTCTCATAGCAGAACACTGAAGCGACCAACACGGGGCCGCCGTAAAGGCGTCGTAACCTACAAGAAGAAAAGGAAGCAGTATGTTCAATCCAGTCCGCGCCCTGGCCGCTTGCGCCTTGGCGTTAGCCTCTTTCGGTGCCGCCACGGCACTGGCCGATGAGCCTGTTCTGATCAAGTTTTCTCACGTCGTCGCCGACGGTACGCCCAAGGGCCAGGGCGCGCTCATGTTCAAGCAACTGGTCGAAGAGCGCCTGGGCGGCAAGGTCAAGGTCGAGGTCTACCCGAACTCCAGTCTCTACGGCGATGCCAACGAGCTCGAAGCGCTGCGCAACAACGAGGTACAGTTGCTGGCACCATCGCTGGCCAAATTCGAGCAGTACACCAAGCAGTTACAGGTGTTCGATCTGCCCTTCCTGTTCGATGACATCGAGGCCGTCAACCGTTTCCAGAAGCGCTCCAAGGGCCGCCAACTGCTGCGCTCGATGGAGGATCACAACATCGTCGGCCTGGCTTATTGGCACAACGGCATGAAGCAGCTATCGGCGATCCGTGCGCTGCATACCCCCGGTGATGCCAACGGCCTGAGCTTCCGCATCCAGCCATCGGCGGTGCTGGAAGCGCAATTCGCTCAGGTTGGCGCCAGCACCCATAAGCTGCCGTTCGCAGCAGTGTTCAAGGCGCTGCAGAGCGGCCAGGTGCAAGGCGCGGAAAATCCCTGGTCGAACATCTACAGCCAGAAACTGCATGAGGTACAGCCCTTCATCAGCGAAACCAACCATGGCGTGCTGGACTACAT
>CAZIZA010000578.1:0-1031 GCA_964543555.1 uncultured Pseudomonas sp. | reverse complement strand
GGCGTGCCGCTGTCGCACTACCCGAAGCTGGTGATCGGCCTGGCCATGGTCAAGCAGGCCTCGGCGGACGCCAACCGTGAGCTGGGCCACCTGAGCGCGGCCAAGCACACGGCGATCAGCACCGCCTGCGCACGCATCATCCAGGGCGAGTTCCACGAGCAGTTCGTGGTCGACATGATCCAGGGCGGCGCCGGCACCTCGACCAACATGAACGCCAACGAGGTGATCGCCAACATCGCCCTCGAGGCCATGGGGCATGAGAAGGGCCAGTACCAGCACCTGCACCCGAACAACGATGTGAACATGGCGCAGTCGACCAACGACGCCTACCCGACCGCCATCCGCCTTGGTCTGTTGCTCGGTCACGACAGCCTGCTGAGCGCGCTGGACAAGCTGATCCAGTCCTTCGCGTCCAAGGGTCTGGAGTTCGGCCATGTACTGAAGATGGGCCGCACCCAGTTGCAGGACGCCGTGCCGATGACCCTGGGTCAGGAATTCCACGCCTTCGCCACCACCCTGGGCGAAGACCTGCAGCACCTGAAGATGCTCGCCCCGGCGCTGCTCACCGAGGTCAACCTGGGCGGTACCGCCATCGGTACCGGCATCAACGCCGACCCAAAATACCAGGCCCTGGCAGTCAAGCGCCTGAGCGTGATCAGCGGTCATCCGCTCAAGCCGGCTGCCGACCTGATCGAAGCCACCAGCGACATGGGTGCCTTCGTGCTGTTCTCCGGCATGCTCAAGCGCACCGCGGTGAAGCTGTCGAAGATCTGCAACGACCTGCGCCTGCTGTCCAGCGGCCCGCGTACCGGCATCAACGAGATCAACCTGCCGGCACGTCAGCCGGGCAGCTCGATCATGCCGGGCAAGGTCAACCCGGTGATCCCCGAGGCGGTCAACCAGGTGGCCTTCGAAGTGATCGGCAACGACCTGGCGCTGACCATGGCAGCCGAGGGCGGCCAGCTGCAGTTGAACGTGATGGAGCCGCTGATCGCCTACAAGATCTTCGACTCGATCCGCCTGCTGACCCG
>CAZIZA010000577.1:0-1034 GCA_964543555.1 uncultured Pseudomonas sp. | reverse complement strand
GCCCTGAAACAACTCGAATTCAGTCAGAAGGGCGGCACCCTGGTGCTGCGCCAATCAACCTTGCAATGAGGCCCGCATGAGCGAATCCCTCGATTTGAGCCTGGAAGGCGTTGAACGCCGTTCACTCGCCGATTTCACCGAGCAGGCTTATCTCAACTACTCCATGTACGTGATCATGGACCGCGCCCTGCCGCATATCGGCGACGGCCTGAAACCCGTACAGCGCCGCATCATCTATGCCATGAGCGAGCTGGGCCTGGATGCCGACTCCAAGCACAAGAAATCCGCGCGTACCGTCGGCGACGTGCTCGGCAAGTTCCACCCGCACGGCGACAGCGCCTGCTACGAAGCCATGGTGCTGATGGCGCAGCCGTTCAGCTACCGCTACACCCTGGTCGACGGCCAGGGCAACTGGGGTGCGCCGGACGATCCCAAGTCCTTCGCCGCCATGCGCTACACCGAGGCGCGCCTGTCGCGCTACTCGGAAGTGCTGCTCTCCGAACTCGGCCAGGGCACCGTCGACTGGGTGCCGAACTTCGACGGCACCCTGAACGAGCCGGCGACGCTGCCGGCGCGCCTGCCCAACCTGCTGCTCAACGGCACTACCGGCATCGCCGTGGGCATGGCCACCGACGTGCCACCGCACAATCTGCGTGAAGTCGCTGCCGCCTGCGTGCGCCTGCTGGACGAGCCCGGCGCCACGGTCGAGCAACTCTGCGAGCATATCCAGGGCCCGGACTTTCCCACCGAAGCCGAGGTCATCACGCCCAAGGCCGATCTGCTGAAAATCTATGAGAGCGGCCGCGGCTCGGTGCGTATGCGTGCGGTGTATCGCGTCGAGGACGGCGACATCGTCGTCACTGCGCTGCCGCACCAGGTCTCCGGGGCCAAGGTTCTGGAGCAGATCGCCGCGCAGATGCAGGCCAAGAAACTGCCGATGGTCGCCGACCTGCGCGACGAGTCCGACCACGAAAACCCTTGCCGCATCGTCATCATCCCGCGCTCCAACCGCGTCGATGCCGACGAACTGATGA
>CAZIZA010000576.1:0-1036 GCA_964543555.1 uncultured Pseudomonas sp. | reverse complement strand
GCGCTCGAACAACTGGGAGCTGGCTGCGGCACTGGGGTCGCTGCTGCTCGGGCTGATCCTGTTGCTGTATTGGGTGTATGACCGCTTCGTCGGCGCCAGCAACATCAAGTTGGGATGAACATGTCCATATCAGCATCGCAACAGCACGGCGTAGCCCGGATGCAATCCGGGAAATCCGCCAACTCTCCTTCCCCGGACTGCGTCCGGGCTACAGGCGGCATCTGCCGCCTCACCGATTCGGGCCCGGCGCTATGAAAATTCCCGCCTATTACGGCTTCTGGCACCACCTCGGCAACTGGCTGCTCAAGGTCAGTTCCTGGCTGGTGCTGCTGTTTCTGATCCTGCCGATCCTGGTGATCGTGCCATTGTCGTTCAACGCCGAGCCCTTCTTCAGCTTCACCGAAGGCATGCTCACCCTTGACCCCGAGGCCTACTCACTGCGTTGGTATCAGGAGATTCTGAACGACCCGAAGTGGATCCTGGCGATCAAAAACAGCTTCTTTATCGGCATCGTCTCGACCCTTCTCGCCACGATTCTGGGCACCTGTGCCGCCGTGGGTCTGGCGCGCGACGAGATGCCGTTTCGCCGCTTCATCACCGCCCTGCTGCTGTCGCCGATGATCGTGCCACTGATCATCACCGCCGCCGGCATGTTCTTCTTCTACTCCAACCTCGGCCTGGCCGGCGGTTATCTGGGGGTGATCCTGGCGCACGCGGCGCTGGGCACACCCTTCGTCATCATCACCGTCACCGCCACGCTCACCGGCTTTGACTACAGCCTGGCACGCGCGGCGCTGAACCTTGGCGCTACGCCGATTCGCGTGTTCTTCGACGTGATCATGCCGCTGATCCGACCTGGGGTGATTTCCGGCGCGCTGTTCGCCTTCATCACCTCCTTCGATGAGGTGGTGGTGATCCTGTTCATGGCCGGTCCGCAGCAGCGCACCATCCCCCGGCAAATGTTCTCGGGTCTGCGCGAGCAGATCAACCCGAGCATCCTGGCCATCGCCACCCTGCTGATTCTGGTGTCCATCGC
>CAZIZA010000575.1:0-1051 GCA_964543555.1 uncultured Pseudomonas sp. | reverse complement strand
CTAGTGCACCGTCGTCGAGATGGAATCAACGTGATGACTGGTGCGTTCTGGCATCATGGGTCGCACCGCAGTCGTGAAGGTCAGTGCCGTCCAGCGTCGTGAACTCGAGTCGATCGTCTCGCGCCGATCGGAGTCGGCGGGATTGGTTCGGCGCGCGCGCGTGATCCTCCTGAGCGCCGACCACGTCGCGGGGCGGGAGATCGCACTGCGGTTGAGCCTGAGCGCGGAGCAGGTCTCGCGCATCCGGTCTCGGTTTCGCGCCGAGGGCGTGGCGGGCCTGGCCGAGCGCCCCAAGGCAGGCCGCAAGGATCACGCGGTGCCGGCGGCGACGGTCGAACGTCTGGTCGAACTCGCGATGTCACCGCCACCGGCGGGGCGCAGCCGGTGGACGACGCGACTGCTCGCGAAGGAAGTGGGCCTCACCGCGGGATGCGTCTCGGACATCTTGCGGCGCAACGGCCTCAAGCCTCACCTCTCGCGCACCTACAAGGTCAGCCGCGATCCCGCGTTCGTCGCGAAGGTTCACGACGTCGTCGGCCTCTACCTCAATCCGCCCGAGCATGCGGTGGTGCTGAGCGTCGATGAGAAGACTTCGATCCAGGCGCTCGAACGAACACAGCTTCCCCTGCCGTTGCGTTCGGGGCGGGCAAGGCGCCACACGCACGACTACAAACGGCACGGTGTCGTCGATCTGTACGCGGCGCTCGAAGTCGCGACCGGCAAGGTGACCCACCGGGTGACCGGCTCGCACACGGCCGCCGACTTCCTGGCCTTCCTCAAGCGGGTCGCGCGCGTCTATCCCAGCCAGGAGTTGCACGTCGTGCTCGACAACTCCTCGACCCACAGCACCGCCGAGATCAAGGCTTGGCTCACCGCGAACCCCCGCGTGACGTTCCACTACACGCCCACGAGCGCGTCCTGGCTAAATCAGGTCGAGGGATTCTTCGGCATCCTCGGGAAGCAGTCGCTGAGCGAGACGAACTTTCCGTCGAAGACCGCGCTGCGCGAACACATCGCCGCGTTCATGCGATCGTGGAACAAGTCGCCCTCA
>CAZIZA010000574.1:0-1053 GCA_964543555.1 uncultured Pseudomonas sp. | reverse complement strand
AGCGGCGCGCACGACCGGTGGTGGTGCCCTTCTCTGCCCCCACCGTGGCCATGTGGTAGCCAGGGGTGCCTTCGGTTTCCCAATCGAGCTCGGTGGGGAATGGACCACCGCCCACGCGGGTGCAATACGCTTTGGTGATGCCCAAGATGTAATGCAACAAACCAGGGCCCACACCCGCACCTGCTGCAGCGTTACCCGCCACGCAGTTGCTAGATGTCACAAACGGATACGTGCCGTGGTCCACATCGAGCAAGGTGCCTTGTGCGCCTTCAAACAACAAGTTGGCACCTTGTTGGTGTGCTTCGTTCAACTCGCGCGATACATCGGCCACCATGGGCAAAATCTCTTTCGCATAGGCCATGGCTTCGTTGTACACGGTGTCGTAATCGACCGCAGGTGCATGCAAAATTTCAGTCAACACATGGTTATGCAGTGCCAAGTTGTCGCGCAACTTCGCAGCAAAGCGCTCGGGGTGCTTGAGGTCTTGCACACGCAAGGCACGGCGCGCAATTTTGTCTTCGTAAGCGGGGCCAATGCCGCGGCCTGTGGTGCCGATTTTGGCTGCACCGGCTTTTTCTTTGGCGGCTTCGCGCGCCACATCAATGGCCGCGTGGTAAGGCAAGATCAATGGGCACGCTTCGCTGATGCGCAGGCGCGAACGCACTTCCACACCGGCTTTCTCGAGCCCAGCAATTTCTTCTAACAACTTGGTGGCAGACAACACCACACCATTGCCGATGTAGCACTTCACACCGGGGCGCATGATGCCACTGGGAATGAGGTGCAACGCGGTTTTCACACCGTTGATCACCAAGGTGTGACCCGCGTTGTGACCGCCTTGAAAACGCACCACGCCGGTGGCGGTTTCGGTCAACCAATCGACCAGCTTGCCTTTGCCCTCGTCACCCCACTGCGTGCCCACGACCACAACATTGCGGCCTTGGGTGGCGTGCGTGGTTTGTCCTTTGCTTGTGCTCATATCAACTTCAATCGCTATTTAAATGTGTTTCAATTAATTTGTTCAGAGGGCTTTGACCACCCATTGGCCTGACA
>CAZIZA010000573.1:0-1055 GCA_964543555.1 uncultured Pseudomonas sp. | reverse complement strand
GCTGCGAAGCGCCCTTTTTCTTTCCCTTTTTGCCTCCCTTCTTGGCGGGCTGCTGGAAGTCTGGATCCTCCTGGTGATCCGGGCTCGTTATGGCTTCCTCCACCATATTCTCGATGGCCTGCTTGCCGTCGCGGAGGATCTTCTTCGCCTCCTTGTCCTGCTGCTTGAGCATCTTTGCAAGCTGCTCGCTCAAGCTGCGGACTTGTTGGCGAAGCTCGCGGTTCTCTTCGCGTAGCTCCCGCACCAGGCCCTCCAACTCCTCCTTTATGGTCTTGAGCAGCGCCTCTTGACCAGCTGATCCCGATGCCGTTACCGCTGCGGGGGGTGGCGTTGGCTGCGGTGATGGCACCGGACGCTCCGCCTCCACATGTGCGGCCGTCTCCTCTGGACCGGGTGTAACCCCAGGGGGAGGTACGGGGGAAAGTGCTGGTGGTATGGCGACTGACGGCGTTTGGGGTGTACACGGAGTTGCTCGTACCCCTGCCGTCTCGTCTTCCTCCCGACCTTCCTCCCTGTTCTTCTCGTTCGTCGACTCGCTTGTTCGGTTGAGCGGGGCAGGCGTCTCGGTGTCGGAGTCGCCCTCGCAGGCGGACTCATCCGACGAGTCGTCAGTAACTACCCCCTGCTCAGGGGACGGCGGCACGAGTGGGAGCTTCGGCACCAACACTCCCATCAAGGTACCCTTAGTCCAATCGAAAAACGACGAGCGATTGCCCGTGGTGGACAGCGATCGCGAGCGCGTAGCTCGCACCACCTCTGGCTGCTCCAGCTTTCCCTTGTTTTCTTTCTCGGTTGCGGCCGCCGGCTCTCCGCTACATGCGGATGAGCCTCGGCGGGCCGATGACCTCAGGGTCCGTCGCGGAGTCTCTTCATCCATCGTGTCGGCGGGGGGGGCTGGGGGATTTTTCGTCAATCAACCCCTACCCCACTAGCTGCGGCACCATTTGGCTACTGGTCTGGTGTAAAAATGTAGCTGCTGCAGTCTTCGCCTAAAAATATGCAAGAAGAGAATCAACGACTCTCAACCGGTACTCCGCTGGTCCGAATACTTCGCC
>CAZIZA010000572.1:0-1059 GCA_964543555.1 uncultured Pseudomonas sp. | reverse complement strand
GCAGCATTTTTCGCGGCGATTCCATCGGGGCCGATGGCCAGACGATCGGAGAGGTGGTGTTCAACACCGCCATGACCGGCTATCAGGAAATCCTTACCGATCCATCCTATGCCCAGCAGATCGTTACCCTGACTTACCCACACATCGGCAATACCGGTACCACGCCGGAAGATGCCGAGTCCAACCGTGTCTGGGCCGCCGGCCTGATCATTCGCGACCTGCCGCTGATCTCCAGCAACTGGCGCGACAAGCAACCGCTGGACGAGTACCTGAAAGAGAACGGTACCGTCGCCATCGCCGGCATCGATACCCGCCGCCTGACGCGTATCCTGCGTGAGAAGGGCTCGCAGAACGGCTGCATCCTGGTCGGTGACGACGCTACCGAAGAGAAAGCTTTGGAACTGGCGCGCAGCTTCCCGGGCCTCAAGGGCATGGATCTGGCGAAGGAAGTCACCTGCGACAAGCCTTATGAATGGCGTTCCAGCGTGTGGAATCTGGAAAACGACAGCCATCCGGAAATCGCCGCTGCCGATCTGCCGTACCATGTCGTTGCCTATGACTACGGTGTGAAGCTGAACATCCTGCGCATGCTGGTTGCTCGCGGCTGCCGCCTGACCGTGGTACCGGCGCAGACTCCGGCCAGCGAAGTGCTGGCACTCAATCCCGATGGCGTGTTCCTCTCCAACGGCCCTGGTGACCCCGAGCCGTGCGATTACGCGATCAAGGCGATCAAGGAAATCCTCGAGACAGACATTCCGGTATTCGGCATCTGCCTCGGCCACCAGTTGCTGGCCCTGGCCTCCGGCGCCAAGACCCTGAAGATGGGCCATGGCCACCACGGTGCCAACCACCCGGTACAGGATCTCGATACCGGCGTGGTGATGATCACCAGCCAGAACCACGGCTTCGCCGTGGACGAAAGCAGCCTGCCGAGCAACGTGCGTCCGATCCACAAGTCGCTGTTCGATGGCACCCTGCAGGGTATCGAGCGTACCGACAAGGACGCCTTCAGCTTCCAGGGTCACCCCGAGGCGAGCCCCGGCCCGCACGACGTGGCGC
>CAZIZA010000571.1:0-1063 GCA_964543555.1 uncultured Pseudomonas sp. | reverse complement strand
TGAAAAATTTTCTTTAAGGAGCTGTGATGCCCCACACCATTCAACCCATCACCCCGCAAGAAGCGCTGCAACGCGTGATCGAACACCGCGAAATTTTTCACGACGAAATGCTGCACATCATGCGCCTCATCATGGCCGGCGAAATGTCGCCCGTGCTGATGTCGGCTTTCATTGCTGCGTTGCGTGTGAAAAAAGAAACCATTGGTGAAATCACCGCCGCAGCGCAAGTCATGCGTGAGTTTTCTACCAAAGTGGAGGTCGCTGATCGTCAGCATTTGGTGGACATCGTGGGCACCGGTGGCGATGGCTCGCACACCTTCAACATTTCGACTTGCTCGATGTTTGTCGCCGCAGCAGCAGGTGCCAAAGTGAGCAAACATGGCAGCCGCAGCGTCAGCAGCAAAAGCGGCAGTGCGGATGTGCTCGAGAGTTTGGGGGTCAGTATCAACCTCACGCCAACGCAAATTGCGCAATGTATCGCGCAAGTGGGCATTGGTTTCATGTTCGCACCCAACCACCACCCCGCCATGAAAAATGTGGCGCCGGTGCGCAAAGAGTTGGGTGTGCGAACCATTTTCAACATCTTGGGCCCGCTCACCAATCCTGCCGGTGCGCCCAATATTTTGATGGGCGTGTTCCATCCTGATTTGGTAGGCATTCAAGTGCGCGCACTCGAACGTTTGGGCGCCGATCACGCCATGGTGGTGTACGGCCGCGATGGTTTAGACGAAGTGTCTTTGGGCGCGGCCACCTTGGTGGGTGAATTGAAAAACGGTCAAGTGCGCGAATACGAAATTCACCCCGAAGATTTTGGTTTTGCCATGAGCAGCTCACGCGCCTTGCGGGTTGAAACACCCGAACAATCGCGCACCATGTTGCTCGGCGTGTTGGACAACGCAGAAGGCCCCGCGCGCGACATCGTGGTGCTCAACACGGCTGTGGCTTTGTATGCTGCGAATGTGGTCGACAGCATTGAAGCTGGTATCGTGCGTGCGCGTGAAGCACTGTCGTCGGGTGCGGCCAAAGCCAAGCTCGATCAGCTGGTGACAGCTGCACATCAGAT
>CAZIZA010000570.1:0-1065 GCA_964543555.1 uncultured Pseudomonas sp. | reverse complement strand
GCTGCTGGTACTGGTGAAATTTTGATTAAAGTTTTGGCTGCTGGAATTAACCGCCCAGACGTTTTGCAACGCAAGGGGCATTACCCAGTTCCAGCGGGCGCATCTGATATTCCTGGTCTTGAAGTGGCTGGTGAAATTGTTGGCGGCGATTTATCTCATCCTGACAATGTTTTTGGATTGAAGCTTGGTGATAAGGTGTGTGCACTAGTTCAAGGTGGTGGCTATGCAGAACTATGTACCGCACCCGTTGCTCAGTGCCTGCCATACCCCAAAGGATTTAGCGATCTAGAAGCAGCTGCTTTGCCAGAAACTTTCTACACTGTATGGAGCAATGTCTTCATGCGGGGTGAGTTGGCTGAAGGCGAGACTTTATTGGTTCAAGGGGGCTCTAGCGGAATTGGTGTAACTGCAATCTTGATTGCCAAAGCCTTGGGTCATAAAGTATTCGTTACCGCTGGTACAGATGAAAAGTGCGCTGCTTGCGTGGCTTTAGGTGCCGATCTTGCCATCAATTACAAGACACAAGATTTTGTTGAGGAAGTCAAAAAAGCTACAGATGGTAAGGGTGTAAACGTCATTCTGGATATGGTTACCGGCACTTATGTGCAAAAGGAAATCGATTGCTTGGCTGACGATGGTCGTATTGTCATTATTGCAATTATGGGTGGCTCAAAAGCTGAAGTGAATACGGGCCAAATTCTGCGTCGTCGTTTAACGATCACTGGTTCAACACTGCGTCCGCGTCCAGTTTCTTTTAAGAAGCAAATTACCAAACAGTTATTTGAAAATGTTTGGCCTTTGCTTAATGCAGGCAAGCTCAAACCAGTTATTTATAAAACATTTACACTAGATCAGGCTGCTGATGCTCATGCATTAATGGAGTCATCTGAACACGTTGGCAAAATCGTTTTAACTGTTTAGATAATTCAACACCCCTATGCGACCACTCATCGTTATCGGCAACTGGAAAATGAATGGCAGTCTTGCAAGTAATCAAGACTGGATCAAGACCGTTGCTCGTGGCATGGAGAGTGGAATGCCATCAGGTCGTAAATATGCCGTATG
>CAZIZA010000569.1:0-1071 GCA_964543555.1 uncultured Pseudomonas sp. | reverse complement strand
CAGCATAACGCCATTCACTTTGCGACTTCATGCACGTCGCCAGCGTGGACCAGGTACCAGGCATTTCTGCGTGCTGGTGTCAGGGACCTGCTGGGACGCATGGCGTTCATGCTGAAGAAGGCGCACGGCGACCACCCGCCGGCCGAGGTGGTGGCTGCGTGCACAGCACTGACAGCCCAGCTGGGTCTGTGGCGGGGCTGGGGCGCCAGCGACTACCGCCACGTGGTCATGCGTCTGCTCAACTGTGCCACGTTCTCTGCGTACGACCTGCGCAATCAGGAGGCGCAGGAACGCAACACCGGCAGGGCCATGCGATCGACCACGGTCAAGCAGCGCGCGCCACCCCCACTGCCTGCAGAGCCCATGCCGCTCTCGCAGGCTTTGGGGACGCTGTTCGACAGCGTGCGCCTGCAGAGGTCCCACCTTCGCAAGTGGGCCAACCTGTGGTGCCAGTGGGCCCACAAGTTCATCATGGCGCTGGCAGGGCACTACAACTGCAGCCGCGGGTTTGACCGCAACGACGTGCCGTGCTTCAACCACCGCGCGCGCAGCGCCGCAGCCGCCATCGCCCTGCACGAGGTGGACAACCTCGCACAGGATGCAGCTGCCGTCGACAGCGATGCCGACGATAGCGACAGCGAACCGGACGGTGCTGACGAAGAAGAAGAAGCGGACTCGGACGGTTGATTGCACGACAGTGTGACCAGCCACCGAGGGCCCGCTAACGACATTACTACATGCGCCCTCCACATCCAACGTGGAGGTGCTGCATACAGCGGCTAGTCATGCATGGCATCGTGACCGGCCGCTTCTCCTTTCCATTTCCCAACTGCAGCGGCAGCGGCGGTTGCGGTCCCTCCACCCTCTCCGGTGGAGACTGCAGCTGCTGTCTGCCGTCCGTTGCATGTCTACGGCGCCCGCCGCACTGTGACTGCTGTAAGCAGGCCTAACCCCCCTGCCCGAGCCCCGCAAGCCGTATACTACCCTTCTCCAGTAATATCATACGGCAGTCACAGGATTGCGGCGGAAGCGCCGCGCCCTTCCTCAAAGACATGCTTCAGACAGTCCCCC
>CAZIZA010000568.1:0-1072 GCA_964543555.1 uncultured Pseudomonas sp. | reverse complement strand
CGTCCCTGAACCACCTTGAGAGCCCTCAACCGAGTGCAGCTGATCGACCCAGACGTCCTCCGGCGGCGAGGACAGCATGCCAGATCGCCAGTGCGATGGCGCACAGCTGAGAGGTGCGATACACGAGGACTGACAGCGTGGGCGGGACTGGCAGGTCGTAAAGCGGGTGATTTTCGAGCCACGGGCAGGTCACAAATGGCAGTCAAATGACCACAGCAACCGATCCCTGCGGTCTCCACACGGGATTAGTGGCTCGATCGACAGCCTACACCGTAGGCATCAGCTGCGGCAAGATGAAAACCGTCTTGCGAGTCGTGGCAGTGGACCGACAGTGCGATTTGTGAGCGATATGGGACCGCCTGACTGATTTCACCGCGACATGTCCACACACAAGCAGCCCATGGAAACACGGCCGAGACCCAGCGACAGCGCAGGATGCAGCCCACACTATGCTGATCAAATGCAATACATAAAACCGGGACATACAGACCGACGAGAGCGAGCAGGGCCATCTGCGGGCCAGCGATAAACGAGCTGCGCTTCCCCGAATACATTGCCGACGACAAGCCAAGGACACGAACCGACGGGCCACTCACCGCCGGCGGCAGCACTGGAAGCAGCCCACGTGGCAATGAGCAGCTGGGCCCAAAGGATGTCGCCGTTTCGACGAACAGCGCGAGGGGCACGTCGATGTGTGTGCCAATAAGCCCCGAGACGTCCCTGAACCACCTTGAGAGCCCTCAACCGAGTGCAGCTGATCGACCCAGACGTCCTCCGGCGGCGAGGACAGCATGCCAGATCGCCAGTGCGATGGCGCACAGCTGAGAGGTGCGATACACGAGGACTGACAGCGTGGGCGGGACTGGCAGGTCGTAAAGCGGGTGATTTTCGAGCCACGGGCAGGTCACAAATGGCAGTCAAATGACCACAGCAACCGATCCCTGCGGTCTCCACACGGGATTAGTGGCTCGATCGACAGCCTACACCGTAGGCATCAGCTGCGGCAAGATGAAAACCGTCTTGCGAGTCGTGGCAGTGGACCGACAGTGCGATTTGTGAGCGATATGGGACC
>CAZIZA010000567.1:0-1078 GCA_964543555.1 uncultured Pseudomonas sp. | reverse complement strand
GTGACCAGCGCGACCTTACCTTGCAGACTCATGTTCGTTCTCCTTTCTCAAGCCAACGCAGCACGAGCGGCAGCGAAAGCATCGGGGGTATCCAGGTTGTAAGTGTTGATGCCTTTGACGCAGCGCTTGTTCAGGCCGCTGAGCACCTTGCCCGGGCCGCACTCGACCAGCTCGGTCACGCCCTGCTCGGACAGACGCACCATGGACTCGACCCAGCGTACCGGACTGTACAGCTGCGCCAGCAGGTCGGCTTTCAGTGTGGCCAGATCGGACACAACAGCGGCACTGACGTTCTGCACCAGCGGGATCTGCGGCGCCTGCCAGCTCAACGCTTCTACCGACTCGGCGAAACGCTCGGCGGCCGGCTTCATCAGCGCGCAATGCGACGGCACACTGACCGGCAGCGCCATGGCACGCTTGGCGCCACGGGCCTTGCACGCTTCGATGGCGCGCTCGACGGCAGCAGCGCTACCGGCAATCACCACCTGGCCAGGTGCATTGAAGTTCACTGCACTGACCACATCACCCTGCGCCGCTTCGGCGCAGGCAGCCAGCACATCGGCATCTTCCAGACCGAGGATGGCGGCCATACCGCCCTGCCCGGCTGGAACGGCCTGCTGCATCAATTGACCACGGCGCTCCACCAGCTTCACGGCATCGGCAAAGGCGATGCTGCCAGCGGCGACCAGCGCGGAATATTCACCCAGGCTGTGACCGGCGACGAACGCCGGCTTGGCACCGTTTTCGGCCTGCCACAGACGCCACAGGGCGACGGAGGCAGTGAGAATGGCCGGCTGAGTCTTGTCGGTCTGGTTCAGTTGCTCTTCCGGACCTTGCTGGGTCAGCGCCCAGAGGTCGTAGCCGAGCGTTTCAGAGGCTTCACCGAAGGTATCGAGCACCAGCTGCTGCTGGGCACCGTGGTCGGCAAGCATGGCCAGGGCTTGCGAGCCTTGACCGGGGAAGACGAATGCGAGGGATGCAGACATGAATAAGTCCCTTGAGTCGAAAAACCAACGCCAGGCGAGCCTGGCGCAGCAAACTGACAGTTGGATGACAGGCTACGCGCAGCGGTCACATT
>CAZIZA010000566.1:0-1079 GCA_964543555.1 uncultured Pseudomonas sp. | reverse complement strand
GGGGCAAACCGCCGACGCCCAAGGCCACGTCCAAACCCAAAGAGCCGGTGGAAACGACCTGGATGTCGTCGATCACTTCGCCTTCGCCCAAGCGCATGATGGTGCCCTTGCCGAATTGTTTTTCGATCTGGGCCAGGGCGGCTTGCAGGGCTTTGGCTTTTTCGCTGTCTGCGATTTGGGGTTTGGCGTTCATGAAAAATCTCCGTGAAATCAAGGGCTTACCGTTTAAAAACCAACCACTGAGGGAATCAACAGCTGGATGCTTGACCAGTACTTTATCGCAAAGTCAAAAGAAGTAAATAGGTTTTTTGGTCAGTTTGCCTTACTATTTACAGATGCTCACTCCACAAGACTGGCGCCAAGCCCATTTGGGCCGTTTGCTCGGCCATGCCATGCGTCGCTTTGACGAACGTGTGCTGTACCTGATGGCACACGATGTGGATGTGCCGCTGGCCTTGTCGAATCTGGCTGCACGCGCACAGGTGAGTGCCGCGCACATTCACATCACACGTCACTTGGGTTTGCAAGGCTCGCGTTTGAGCGAGTTGGCCGAGAGCGCCGGCATGACCAAGCAGGCCATGGGCGACTTGGTGTCGCAATGCGAAGCATGGGGCTTGGTGGCACGCACACCCGACCCTGCAGACGGTCGCGCACGCCGCATTGTGTTCACCGAAACAGGCTTGGCATGGCTGCATGCCTTTGAGGTGGCTGTGGCACAAACAGAGGCCGAGTTTCGACAAGAGGTAGGCGCAGATGTGGCCACGGTGATTGCCCTTGGTTTAGAGGCCTATGCCGGCGCCTACTCCACCCTAGAATCAGTCCCATAGCTTGAATGTGAAAACACCCAAGAGCGCCAAGCAGGAGACACCCCATGCGCATTCTGATAGCTGAAGATGATTTGGTTTTGGCCGATGGCCTGTTGCGCACCTTGCGTGCTTCGGGTGCAGCCGCAGATCACGTGGCCAGCGGCACCGAAGCCGATGCGGCGCTGATGACCACCGATGAATTTGATTTGCTCATCTTGGATTTGGGTTTGCCCAAAATGCATGGGCTGGAAGTGCTCAAGCGTTTGCGCTCGC
>CAZIZA010000565.1:0-1083 GCA_964543555.1 uncultured Pseudomonas sp. | reverse complement strand
ACGCCGACAAAGCCACTATCGATGGTTCCTTCGAATTCGTCCGTGATGACAGCCTGATTCGCATCCTGCCGCCCCACAGCAAGTCCGACGAATACCTCGAACTGATTCGCGCCCTGCCTGAAGAAGACATGCGCCTGGGCGAAATCCTCATGCGTTGCGGCACGCTGACCACCACCGAGCTGCAGGAGGTGTTGCACGCCCAGGTACGAAGCCAGCAACAGGACGAACCACTGCCCATCGGCCAGGTGCTGATGGAGCAAAGCCTGGTACAACCGCCGGTGATCGCTGCCGCCCTGCAGAAGCAACAACAGGTCAAGGAAAACCGCAGCAACGAGAACAACCTGATACGCGTCGATGCCAGCAAGCTCGATCGTCTGATCGATCTGGTTGGCGAGTTGATCATCGCCGGCGCCGGCGCTCAGATGACTGCACAACGCTGTGGCCACAGTGAAATGCAGGAAGCCACCGAAGTGCTCTCACGCCTGGTCGAGGAAGTCCGCGACTCTGCCCTGCCACTACGCATGGTGCAGATCGGCGGCACCTTCAACCGCTTCCAGCGTGTGGTACGCGATGTCTCGCGAGAAATCGGCAAGGACATCGCCCTTTCCGTCAACGGCGGCGAGACCGAGTTGGACAAAACCGTGGTCGAGCGCATCACCGACCCGCTGACCCACCTGGTGCGCAACGCCATGGATCACGGCATCGAATCGGCCGAGACACGCCTGGCGCAGGGCAAGACGGCCCAGGGCAGAGTCTGGCTCAACGCCTTCCACGATGCTGGCAGCATCATCATCGAGGTCGGCGACGACGGTGGCGGTCTCGATCCACAGCGCATCCTGGCCAAAGCTCGCGAGCGCGGCATGCTCAGCGAGGGACAGCAGCTGTCCGACAAGGACATCTTCAACCTGATCTTCGAGCCCGGTTTCTCCACCGCCGAACAGGTCAGCAACCTCTCGGGCCGTGGCGTCGGCATGGATGTCGTCAAACGCAACATCACTGCCCTGCGCGGCACCATCGAACTCAACAGCACACCGGGCCAAGGCACCAGCGTACGCATCCGCCTGCCGCTGACACTGGCCATCA
>CAZIZA010000564.1:0-1086 GCA_964543555.1 uncultured Pseudomonas sp. | reverse complement strand
AGCGCCA
Source organism: uncultured Pseudomonas sp. (assembly GCA_964543555.1). GTDB lineage: Bacteria > Pseudomonadota > Gammaproteobacteria > Pseudomonadales > Pseudomonadaceae > Aquipseudomonas. The sequence continues at coordinate 1,079 of CAZIZA010000564.1, read as the reverse complement.
TGCACCTGTTACCCACCAATCTTTTGCTGCATAGTGCAGATTGGGGCCAACAAATGTGGCTCTTTGCACTTGATTGCGTAAATTCAGCTCGGAATAGTCGTTATGAAAACGTGCCTCTACACCAGCTGACCATTTAGGAGCAAAGCGATAGCTGGCACCAACTAAGAAATCGAGCATTGATTCAGGAACATTGCCGTTTTCAATAAACTTCAGACGTTCATTTGCAACCACAACGTTACCTGCCAAAATTAATCGATCATCAATAAAGTTTGATTGCAGTAAAAGCCTTGCCTCTAACTCGTCTTTATTTCTGCCCCAAGTAGGCTCAAGGTAAAGACCTACGCCTACAGGAGAAGTTACTGGATTGGTAATGCGATAAATTGCCTCAAGAGATCCGCCCTCGATACCGCTTTTTTTATAGGCTGTAGCAGGATCATGTGAAGAAGGTACGCCATAACCTCCCGTACAGGTTGGGGAATCGCCGCAAGCCTCTGGATTGGTGTAATTTTGATTGGCGCTGGTGTAGTAGGCGTTGATATAGCCTGCAATTTGCAAGTCATTGGTTAGACCGTATTCCAATTCTGTTCTTGCAGTCCATGCATCGTAAGTGCCTGAAGCTTGTTGCTTATTTAGTTGTAGTCGCTGCTCAAACTCTAGCTTTCCTTTGGGCTGTAAATCTAAGGTGTAAATCCAGCCGAATGCGCCCTCACCAGCATGGGCAAAAGAAAAGTGAAGGGTGGCAAGCAGAAAGATGCTGAAAGCGAGAAGTCTATTAATGGTCAATTTCATGGTTATTTGAGGTTCATGGTTAAATGTCTAAATGAGAACGATTCTCAATATACCATTAAATGAGAATGATTCTCAACTAAATAAATGACCACGATCTCAAAAATGGTGAAATCTATAAGCTCAATCTTGTTTGCTTGTAAGATTTCTGTTGATGAACGCTGAGTCCTTAGAAAAACTGGTTTTGATGAAGATGCCTTTTGGTAAGTACGCAGGGCGTGCTCTGGCAGACTTGCCGGGGAATTATTTGGCTTGGTTTGCGCGCGAAGGTTTCCCTAAGAGCGAGTTGGGTC
>CAZIZA010000563.1:0-1093 GCA_964543555.1 uncultured Pseudomonas sp. | reverse complement strand
GCAGTACGGCGGCCATGGACAACTCCGCAAGCAAGAAAGGAATTCAGACGGCCCCAGCGCAGTGGGGCCAGATAGGTCGCTTGGGCTACCCTGAAAAGCTATTTACAGTCACTCCCGCGAAGGCAGGAGCCCAGGGATTTCGCGCCCCTGGATTCCCGCCTTCGCGGGAATGACGGCTTTTCAGAGCTTCCTTAACGCGCCGCCCAGGCGTTGAAACGCTGCTCCAGCTGCTCGCCGTAGTCAGCCCAGAAGGTCACGTCGATGGCCACCTGGTTGGCGATGTTTTCCGGGGTAGTCGGCATCAGGCTCAGACGCTCCGGCGCCAGCAGCTCGATGGCCTGCTTGTTGGCCGGGCCGTAGGCGATGTTCTCGGAGTAGGTCTTCTGCGCTTCGGGCTTGACCGAGAAGGCGATGAATTCCTTGGCCAGTTCGACATTCTTGGCGCCACGCGGGATGGCCCAGGAGTCGAAGTCGTAGATGCCACCGTTCCATACCACCTGCAGGTTGCTCTCGCCCTGCACCGCGGCGATGCGACCGTTGTAGGCCGAGCTCATCACCACGTCGCCGGAGGCGAGGTACTGCGGCGGCTGGGCGCCGGCTTCCCACCACTGGATGTTGGGCTTGAGCTCATCGAGTTTCTTGAACGCGCGATCCTGGCCCTCCTTGGTGGCCAGCACCTTGTACACGTCCTTGACCGGCACGCCGTCGGCCATCAGGGCGAATTCCAGGGTGTACTTGGCGCCCTTGCGCAGGCCGCGCTTGCCCGGGAATTTCGCTACATCCCAGAAGTCGGCCCAACTGGTCGGCGCCGCGCTGAGTTTGTCGGCGTTGTAGGCGAGCACCGTGGACCACACGAAGAAGCCCACGCCGCATGGCTGGATGGCGCCTTCGATGAAGTTGGCCTCATCGCCGAACTGGGCTGGGTCGAGCTCCTCGAACAGACCTTCGTCACAACCACGGGCCAGTTCCGGCGACTCTACCTCCACCAGGTCCCAGCTCACGCTACGGGTGTCGACCATGGCTTTGACCTTGGCCATCTCACCGTTGTATTCGCCGCCCAGCACCTTGTTGCCGGTTTCCTTCTCGAAGGGTT
>CAZIZA010000562.1:0-1097 GCA_964543555.1 uncultured Pseudomonas sp. | reverse complement strand
TCCTGACGCTGGATGCGCAGGGTCAGGGTCGGCGGAATGAACAGGAAGTTGTAGGCCAGGAACGACAGCCCCGAGCACGCCAGCGCCGGCCCCAGGCTGCTGCGCACGGCCACCAACAGCACGGCGGCGAGGAACACCAGGGAGATATTCGGCAGCTCCAGCACCCGCGCCAGGCCGAGGGAGATCAGCGTGGCGCAGGCGGCGGCCAGGGTAGCCAGCAGGTAGTCACGCCAGCGCGGGGCGATGCGCGTGCGACGACCAGCCCTCGGCTGATCACCCGCCGCATCCAGCACGCTCACCTCCAGCCCGGCACCGGCGGCCAGCAGACGCTCGCCGAGACCTCGGCCGAACCAGCGCCGACGCAGGCGCCGCGTGCTGCTGCCGACCAGAATCAGGCTGGCGCGGCGCTCGCGGGCGTGGTCGAGCAGCGTGCGCGCCACCGAGTCGCCGTGCAGCGTCACCACCTCACCACCGAGGCGTTCGGCCAGGCGCAGCGCGGCTTGCAGGCGGCCACGCTGCTCCTCGTCCATGGCCGCGCGACCATCCACATGCACCACCGACCAGGGCAGATGACGACGCGCAGCCACCGCACAGGCGTGACGCACCAGGCGCTCGGCTTCGCCATCGCCATCAACGCCCACCAGCAGACGCCCGAGCACGCTGGGCGCGGCCTGGCCGAGCTGGCGGTAGCGCTGGTCGAGGTCGGCATCGACCCGTGCGGCGGCGGTCTGCATGGCCAGCTCGCGCAGCGCCGTGAGGTTGGTCGGCGAGAAAAAGGCATCGATGGCCGCACGGGCCTGCTCGGGCATGTACACCTTGCCGTCGCGCAGGCGTTCCAGCAGCTCGCGCGGCGGCAGGTCGACCAGCTGGATCTCGTCGGCTTCCTGCAGCACCCAGTCGGGCACCGTTTCGCGCACCTGCACGCCGGTGATGTCGCGCACGCGGTCGTTGAGGCTTTCCAGATGCTGCACGTTGACCGTGGTGTAGACGTCGATGCCGGCGGCGAGCAGCTCCTGCACGTCCTGCCAGCGCTTGGCGTGGCGGCTGCCGGGGGCGTTGCTGTGCGCCAGCTCGTCCACCAGCGCCAGCTTGGGCGG
>CAZIZA010000561.1:0-1099 GCA_964543555.1 uncultured Pseudomonas sp. | reverse complement strand
CGCTGCGAGGATCGCTGCCGAGTCACCGATCACCGAGAGGTCGGCACGTTTGATCATGTCGCAGCCGGGGTCCATGTTCACTGCCACCACCTTGTCGCAGGCACCGATGCCCTGCAGGTGCTGGATGGCGCCGGAAATACCGACAGCCAGGTAGACGCGAGCGGTGACCCAGGTGCCGGTGGCGCCGACCTGACGGTTGCGCGGCATGAAGCCATCGTCGACCGCCACGCGCGAGGCACCCTCGGTGGCGCCCAGGGCAATGGCGGCCTGATGGAACATCTTCCAGTCCTTCACGCCGTTGCCGCCGGAGAGGATGAATTCGGCTTCGGCCATGGGAATCTGTGCAGGGTCTACGGCCACCGGGCCGAGATCTTCGACGCGCGGCAGACTGTGGGCGACTTTTTCAGCCAGCTCCAGCGAGCGGACTTCATGGCGGGTGTCGCTGACCGGCTCGGCGCATTCGGCGGCGGCCAGGATCAACCGTGGCAGCGCGCGCTGGATATCCTGCTGGCCACTGCCGGCACGGCCGATGGCCTGCTCGCCGGCGACCTGCCAGACGCGCGTGGCCGGGCGCTCACCGAGCTTGGCGGCCAGGCGTCGGCCCAGTTCGCCGCCGCCGGTGCGGCTGTCGGGCAGCAGCCAATGGCGTGGCGCCAATTGGCTCTCCACGGCGCTCAGCGCCAGTACGCGGGCTTCTGGGGCGTAGCCGTCGAAAGCGTCGCCCTGGACGCGCAGCAGGCGGTCGACGCCAGCTGTGTCGAAAGCGCCTTCCTTGTCTTCGCCGAAGATCACGGCGACTACGGCACCGCTATCGCCGGCCAGCTTGCGTGCCAGGCCGAGCAGATCCTTGTCATGGCTGGAGAGACGTCCGCCGACCATATCCGGCACCACGCAGATGTGGAAGGCTGGTTGTTCGATAATGTGCAGCGGTAGTTGCACCTCGACGCTGGCGCTGCTGCGCTTGCCGACAGTGCCCTGTTGGGCGCCGCTGCGATCGATGCGCTTGAGCCCGGCCGGGCCGACGAAACCGGCGGCAATGACGTGCGGGTTCTTGCGGACGATGCCATTGGGCCCCATCCAGCTGGTGTCGGCCTTTTGC
>CAZIZA010000560.1:0-1102 GCA_964543555.1 uncultured Pseudomonas sp. | reverse complement strand
CATACTTAGCCATCACCGCAGGAGCAATTGAGTTGACAGCAAATGCCAATTGTTGCTCTATCTCCGCCTTATCAACTTCAGTATAGGCAGCAGCATTAATAATTAAATCTGGCCTAAAAGAACCTAATAAATTAGCGATTTGATTTACATCACCTAGATCACACTCGGATCGCCCAACGAAATAGATGCTGTTTTGTTTCTGAAATGATAGCTTTCCAAGCTTATCCTGAAAAGCTTTTCCTAGCTGACCATCCTTACCAAAGACTAGAATTTTCACGATAAACAGCGCTAATTAGTTGTACTGTTTTTGCAACCAGTCGCGATATGAACCGCTAACCACCCCATCAACCCATTTTGGATTGTCCAGATACCATTGCACCGTCTTACGGATTCCCGAATCAAAGGTTTCTGCGGGACGCCAGCCAAGCTCTCTTTCAATTTTGCTAGCATCTATTGCATAACGACGGTCATGGCCAGGACGATCTTTCACGAAAGTAATTTGCTCAGCATATGATTTACCATCAACACGCGGACGTAATTCATCCAAAATTGTACAAATGGTTTTCACGACATCAATGTTCGCTTTTTCATTCCAACCGCCGATGTTATAAGTTTCTCCAAGACGGCCATTTGCTAACACCTCGCGAATTGCAGAGCAATGATCGCCCACATAAAGCCAGTCACGAATTTGTTGACCATCACCGTAAATTGGTAACTGCTTTCCATCTAATGCATTCAGTATAACTAGTGGAATTAACTTTTCTGGAAAATGGTATGGGCCATAATTATTTGAACAATTAGTTGTTATAACTGGAAGCCCGTAGGTGTGAAACCAAGCGCGCACCAAATGATCTGAGGCCGCCTTGGATGCGGAGTATGGACTATTTGGTTCATAGGACTTAGCTTCTGTGAATGCAGGGTCGGTTACCGATAAAGAGCCATAAACTTCATCTGTAGAAACATGGTGGAAACGAAATTGCTCTTTTTCAGAGGCATGCAGAGTATTCCAATATTCACGGGCGCATTCAAGCAGATTAAATGTTCCAACAATGTTTGTATTAATGAACTCAGCAGGCCCATGAATTGAACGATCTACATGACT
>CAZIZA010000559.1:0-1105 GCA_964543555.1 uncultured Pseudomonas sp. | reverse complement strand
TCAAAAACGAGCAAGATGTGACCTTGTTCGAAAAACTCGTCTTCATGCAAAGCCGCAACCGTTGAGTCATTCATACAAACCATGCTCTTTGTGCAGCCCATCACCCTCAGCGCCCACGACGTTCAGTTAGAGCCCTTGACCATGGCCCACGAGCCAGGCCTGCGCCAAGCTGCCGCCGATGGTGAACTGTGGACACTGCGTGTGACATCGGTGCCCGAGCCCGAACAAACGCAGGCGTACATCGACACGGCATTGCGCATGCAAACCGAAGGTACACGCGTGCCGTTTGCAGTGGTCGAGCAAAGCACAGGCCGTGTGCTGGGTAGCACGAGTTACCACGACATACTGCCTGCCGTGAAACGCTTAGAAATCGGCTACACCTGGTACGCGAAAAGTGTGCAGCGCACCCACGTCAACACCACGTGCAAACTCTTGCTCATGACCCATGCGTTTGACACCTTGGGCTGCCACGTGGTGGGTTGGCGCACCGATCACCTCAACATCGCCTCGCAGCGCGCCATTGAACGCTTGGGCGCTCACAAAGACGGCGTGATTCGCGGACAAGCCCTGCGTCGTGATGGCACGATTCGCGACACCGTGATGTACAGCATGATGGCCAGCGAGTGGCCAGCAGCACGTGCACGGTTAAATGCAACACCAAGCCCACACTAGAAAGTACATCGCACATGTTTGCATCACTGATTGAAGGCCTGACCGACGCAATCGGCTTCGTCGTCGGATCCTTGCTAGGCTACGGCTTGGGCGTAGGCCTTGGCCTGAATTTGTTTGCACCTGGCTATGGTGCAGACAGCATTGCGGCCATTGTGCTGGTGGGCATCGGCGGCGGCATGGGTTTGCAGGCAGCACGCCGTTTTCGCGCTCCCAAGTCGGACGCCGAATAAAGCAACGCTATGCTGATCGACTTTTTCTACACCCTGCGTGCTGCCAAAGTACCCGTATCGGTTCGTGAGTACCTGACGCTACTCGAAGCGCTGCAGGCCAATGTTGTGGGCCCAGCATCTGACGCGTGCAGCATGGATGATTTTTATCACCTGTCACGCACCGTGCTCGTGAAAGACGAAAAGCACTACGACAAGTTTGACCG
>CAZIZA010000558.1:0-1107 GCA_964543555.1 uncultured Pseudomonas sp. | reverse complement strand
AATACAAGATCAACTTCCTCGCCGCTTTCTCGGGCGGCGAATTGCGCGCACGCGGTCATGTGGTGCGCGCGGGCAAGCGCCTCATCATCACCACCGCCGAAGTGGTGCACCTTGACGACGATGGTGGCGAATCGCCCTGTGCCCTCATGCAACAAACCTTGGCCACCGTGGCCAAAACCTACTAAGACAACCCACAGGAGATACACATGCACAACATGCCAGGACTCAACTTCCAACTTGGTGAAGACATCGACGCGCTGCGCGATGCCGTGCGCGAATTTGCACAAGCCGAAATCGCACCCCGCGCCGCGCAGATCGATCATGACGACCAGTTCCCCATGGACCTGTGGCGCAAGATGGGCGACCTCGGCGTCTTGGGTATCACCGTGGGCGAAGCGTACGGCGGCGCCAACATGGGCTACCTCGCACACATGGTGGCGATGGAAGAAATCTCGCGCGCCTCGGCCAGTGTGGGTCTTTCCTACGGCGCACACAGCAACTTGTGCGTGAACCAAATCAAACGCAACGGCACCGACGCTCAACGCGCCAAATACCTTCCCAAACTCATCAGCGGCGAACATGTGGGTGCCTTGGCCATGTCCGAGCCTGGGGCAGGCTCTGACGTCATCAGCATGAAGCTCAAAGCCGAGGACAAAAGCGGCTACTACCTGCTCAATGGCAGCAAGATGTGGATCACCAACGGCCCCGACGCCGACACCTTGGTGGTCTACGCTAAAACCGAACCCGAGCTGGGCGCGCGCGGCGTCACTGCCTTCTTGATTGAAAAAGGCATGAAGGGTTTCAGCATCGCGCAAAAGCTCGACAAGCTGGGCATGCGCGGCAGCCACACCGGCGAGCTGGTGTTCCAAAACGTCGAGGTGCCAGCTGAAAACATTTTGGGCGGCCTCAACATGGGCGCCAAAGTGTTGATGAGCGGTTTGGACTACGAACGTGCTGTGCTCACCGGCGGCCCTTTGGGCATCATGCAATCGGTGATGGACAACGTCATCCCCTACATCCACGACCGCAAGCAGTTTGGCCAAAGCATTGGCGAGTTCCAACTCATCCAAGGCAAAGTGGCCGACATGTACACCGTGCTGCAAGCCG
>CAZIZA010000557.1:0-1110 GCA_964543555.1 uncultured Pseudomonas sp. | reverse complement strand
CAGCGCCCAAACCGGCGTTGGCCAGATTGATCTTGCCTTTGTTTTGATCGATCCATGTCATCAACTCTTTGTAGTTGTTGGCGGGCAAGGTGGGGCGGCCGATGAGGGTCATGGGCACGTCGTTGACCATGCCCAAATATTCAAAATCGTCAGTGGTGTTGTAAGGCATCTTGCGATACAACGCAGGCGATGTGGCCATGCCAATGTGATGCAACAACACGGTGTGGCCATCGTTGGCTGCCTTGGCAACCTTGTTGGCGCCAATGGTGCCACCGGCACCCGCCACGTTTTCAACCACCACGGTGGTGCCCAAGGGCTTGCGCATGGCTTCTGCCAAATCGCGAGCCACACGGTCGGTGGGACCACCTGCAGCAAACGGCACGACGATGGTGACGGGCTTGTCTTTGATGGGGAAATCAGCGGCTTGTGCGACTTGTGTCGACGCGATCAAAGCCAATGTACTCAGAACAAACAGTTTTTTCATGATGCCTCCTAGAACGATGGTTCTATGCTAATCGCACGCGCTGGATTTTCCAATGCGGGAATTACTGATGGGGTTTGTCGCAGGTCAAACCCTTATGAAAAAAGAGGCTTTGTAAGTGAACGGTTGTTTTTATTGGTAGCTGCGTGCGTCTTCAATGACCTTGCCATCATTGGGCAAACTGCCTGCAGCCACAAAGCTCACATCGGCACGCAACTTGGTGATGTCGCGCACGGCATCCCCAATTTTTTGTGCCAAACCGTCTGCTTCTTTTGCTTCCACTTTCAAGCTCATTTGGTCGTTGGCCATTTCACCGGTCACCACCAAACGCGCGCGTTGAATTTCAGGAAAACGCTTGACCACTTCTGCCACTTGGCCTGGGTGCACAAACATGCCACGCACTTTGGTGGTTTGGTCTGCACGGCCCATCCAACCTTTGATGCGCGTGTTGGTGCGTCCTGTGGGGCATTGACCTGACAACACCGCTGATAAATCACCAGTGCCAAAACGGATGAGCGGGTAATCGGGGTTGAGCGATGTCACCACCAACTCGCCCACTTCACCTTCGGGCACGGGGTCGCCTGTGCCGGGGCGCACGATTTCCACAATCACACCTTCATCGAGCACCA
>CAZIZA010000556.1:0-1116 GCA_964543555.1 uncultured Pseudomonas sp. | reverse complement strand
TTTCACGTGAAACAGCGTCGCGCTTGCGGCTGAAAGCATCCCAGCGCGCGTCGTCAACCACGCCAAGTTGGCGGCCGACTTCGGTCAGGCGCATGTCGGCGTTGTCTTCGCGCAGTTGCAAACGGAACTCGGCGCGGCTGGTGAACATGCGGTAGGGCTCGGTCACGCCCTTGGTGGTGAGGTCATCGACCAACACGCCCAAATAGGCTTGTTCGCGACCGGGCGTCCAAGCGCCGCCAAAGTCGTTGCCCTCGCCTTTCAGCTGTCGGCATTGCAATGCCGCGTTGATGCCAGCAAACAAACCTTGCGCCGCCGCCTCTTCATAACCGGTGGTGCCGTTGATTTGGCCGGCAAAAAACAAACCGCCAATGGCACGAGTTTCAAAGCTGCGCTTCAATTCGCGCGGATCGAAGTAGTCGTACTCGATGGCATAGCCGGGGCGCAAAATATGCGCGTTTTCCAAACCCTTCATCGAGCGCACCAAGTCGTACTGAATGTCAAACGGCAGGCTGGTTGAAATGCCGTTGGGATACACCTCGTGGGTGGTCAAGCCTTCTGGCTCTAAAAAGATTTGATGGCTGTCTTTGTCGGCAAAGCGGTTGATCTTGTCTTCTACGCTGGGGCAATAGCGCGGGCCCACACCTTCGATCTTGCCGGTGAACATGGGGCTGCGGTCAAAGCCCGAACGGATGATGTCATGCGTCTGCGCATTGGTATGAGTGATCCAACACGACACTTGCTGCGGATGCATGGCCGCCCCGCCCTTGGCATGTGCCATGAAACTGAACACCGGTACTTCGCCGGGCAAGCCACCAGGCATGCCGTCGCCTGCTTGCTCGGTGCATTGGCTGTAGTCGATGGTGCGCCCGTCAATGCGCGGTGGTGTGCCGGTTTTGAGTCGGCCTTGTGGCAGCTTCAACTCTTTCAAGCGTGCCGACAAACTCACCGCGGGTGGGTCGCCCGCCCGGCCACCCGAGTAATTATTTAAGCCTACATGGATCTTGCCATCCAAGAAGGTGCCCGCCGTCAACACCACAGTACGACCACGGAAACGGATGCCGGCTTGCGTGACGGCACCGACCACGCGGTCGCCCTCCACCATCAAGTCGTCCACCG
>CAZIZA010000555.1:0-1126 GCA_964543555.1 uncultured Pseudomonas sp. | reverse complement strand
AAATCGTAGTTAATAGTAGAATTTTTTTCATGGAAACCTCCATAATCAGCAATGCACGTTAGGATAAACCTATTAAGCAATTGCTGCGGGGAAATACCTCGATCTAAAAGGATGAGACATGTTTAAAGCAATATTGGTAAATAAAGACGATCAAGGCTATCGCGCAGAATTGGCTCAGGTAGATGAGGCCAGCCTCCCAGAGGGCGATGTGCGTGTCAAGGTACTGTATTCCACGCTGAACTATAAGGATGGCCTAGCCATTACCGGCAAAGGCCCAGTAGTTCGGAGCTTTCCGATGGTGCCTGGAATTGATTTTGCTGGCGAGGTGATGGAAAGCTCAAGTTCCGACTTTAAATCGGGTGATATGGTGCTTCTCAATGGCTGGGGCGTGGGGGAAGGGCACTGGGGCGGCCTAGGACAGCAGGCTCGTGTGAAGGCCGATTGGTTGATTCCCTTACCAAAAGGATTTACTGCCAAACAAGCATTGGCAATTGGCACGGCCGGCTATACCGCGATGCTCTGTGTCATGGCGCTACAAAAGCATGGACTTAAGCCAAGTGATGGTGAAGTTTTGGTAACAGGAGCTGCAGGAGGTGTCGGTAGCTTCGCAATTACCCTACTCAGTAAGTTAGGTTTCACCGTTGTAGCTAGTACTGGTCGTATGGCCGAAGCGGACTACCTTAAAAAATTAGGCGCAGCCGAAGTAATTGACCGTGCCACCCTATCTGCACCTGGCAAGCCATTGGCAAAAGAACGTTGGGCTGCAGTAGTAGACAGCGTTGGCAGTCATACCTTGGCAAACGCTTGTGCACAGACCAAGAGTGATGGTGCAGTAGCAGCTTGTGGATTAGCGCAAGGTATGGATTTTCCATCTACAGTTGCGCCATTTATTTTGCGAGGCGTTACTCTTTACGGCATCAATAGCGTGACTGTTCCGCGCGCAAAAAGAATTGCTGCCTATGAACAACTGAGCAAGTTGGTAGATTTGAAAATTTTGGATGAAATCTCACATGAAATTTCACTCGAAGAATCCATTAAGTACGCTCAAGAATTAATGGCAGGCAATGTACGCGGACGTTTGATTGTCGACGTTAATAAATAAAAAAAGTGGAGCTGTATAGAGAAG
>CAZIZA010000554.1:0-1128 GCA_964543555.1 uncultured Pseudomonas sp. | reverse complement strand
ACTTGGTAAAATAAGGGGCAGTTTGCCAGCCCCCTCCCTTAATGCAACAGAACCGCCTTGAGCGCATCCACCCCAACCCCTTTTATCACCCCGTTTTCCGAGTAGTTGTAGGGCTTGTTCTCATCGGTCAGGTAGCTTAGCGTGGTGAAGTCAGCCTCAAGGGCAACTCCCCAGCGCAGTAAGCAAACCATGCTCATTATTGCACGAGGCATCATGATTTTCATATTCATAGCAACCTCAATGAACTGCTCTCACAAAACGCGCACGACAACCGTGTGTTACCCTGTTGATTATTGCGGAGGGGTATCATTGGGAAAATACCGTTGATAAATACGGGCAAAGGTGCCGTCTGCTTTCATTGCATCCAGCGCAGCTTGCCACTTATTGACTACATCGGGAGGTGTTGCCTTTGAAAAGGCGATATAAGTCTGTGTTTTAGCGATGGTAAAAACAGGTATGAGCTCATTGCTATTTTTACCCAATTTTTTCAATGTGCCGGGGATGGTCAGGTTGGATGCAACGACAAACGGGATCCGCTTTGCCAACACCATGCGGATGGCAAGTTCGGGGGTTTTGGCAGAATAGAGGTTGGTGAACCCGTCATTTTTTAGCTGCTGCTCGGTATATGACTCTCTCAACACGGCTATCTGGGACGCACTTCTTGCATCTTCAAGCGTAGACATCATCAGTTGTGAATCATTGCGCGCATAAAATGAGTCGGTGATATCAGAGATGGGGCCTACCCACTGAAACAGTGATTCCCGCTCGGGCGTTTTGGCTGTACTAAATAACGCGACCTCTTCGTCACCTTGTGCGTCTTTGTAACCTCTGGCCCAGGGTTTTATCTCCACTGGCGAGCGCTCCCCAACCCGTTTCATGATTTCCCTGACAATATCTGTAGAACAACCAGTAACCTCGCCATCCTGATAATAGCTAAGAGGGGGTAAATCCTCGGTAATGACATCCAGGGCCTTAGCGTGTGATGTCATGAACATAACCAGAACAAACCACATTATGGACTTCATGTTGCACTTCCTTTGCTGATGCCGACTATATCTGTGTTCATCACACAGTCACACGCTCTGCCGAATAACACGCCTTGGTACCGAGGGTAACAGCGTGTCGTTG
>CAZIZA010000553.1:0-1133 GCA_964543555.1 uncultured Pseudomonas sp. | reverse complement strand
GCGCGGCGCATTGTGTTCACCGAAACAGGGCTGGCTTGGTTGCGCGCCTTCGAGCAAGCGGTGGCGCAAACCGAAGCCGAATTCAAACAAGAAGTGGGCACAGACGTCGCTACCGTGGTCACTTTGGGTCTAGAAGCCTATGCAGGCGCCTACTCCAGCCTAGAATCTAGCCCCTAACCGCACAAATACGCGAAGAAGCTGGAGACAACATATGCGCATCCTCATTGCAGAAGACGACTTGGTCTTGGCCGATGGCCTGCTGCGCACCTTGCGCGCGTCTGGCGCCGCCGCTGACCACGTGGCCAGCGGCACCGAAGCTGACGCTGCCCTCATGACCACCGACGAGTTTGACTTGCTCATCTTGGATTTAGGCCTTCCCAAAATGCACGGCCTTGAGGTGCTCAAACGTTTGCGTTCACGCGGCTCATCCATTCCCGTGCTGATCCTCACCGCTGCCGACAGCGTCGAAGAGCGCGTCAAAGGTTTGGACTACGGCGCTGACGACTACATGGCAAAACCTTTTAGCTTGCAAGAGCTAGAAGCCCGTGTGCGCGCACTCACACGCCGCGGCATGGGCGGCACCTCGTCCTCCATCAAACACGGCCCACTGGTGTACGACCAAACCGGCCGCGTCGCCACCATCGATGGCAAGATGGTGGAGCTGTCTGCCCGCGAACTCGGTTTGCTCGAAGTGCTATTGCAACGCAGTGGCCGCTTGGTCAGCAAAGACCAATTGGTCGAGCGCCTGTGCGAGTGGGGCGAAGAGGTGAGCAACAACGCCATCGAGGTGTACATCCACCGCCTGCGCAAGAAGATTGAAAAAGGCCCCATCCGCATCGCCACCGTGCGCGGCTTGGGCTATTGCCTCGAAAAGATTCCAGGCTAAATACACCGCACTTGCATGGCAAAGCTGTTTAGGCGCGAGCAACACTCGCTGTTTGGCGAGATCCTAGATTGGATGCTCACGCCACTGCTGTTGCTGTGGCCCGTCAGTTTGATTCTGACGTGGTTGGTGGCGCAAAACATTGCTGGTCGCCCCTTTGACCGCGGCTTGGAATACAACGTACAAGCCCTCGCGCAGCTCGTCAAGAGCGACCAAACGCGCATGTATTTCAACTTGCCGCTGCCTGCTC
>CAZIZA010000552.1:0-1140 GCA_964543555.1 uncultured Pseudomonas sp. | reverse complement strand
GAGATCAAGCGCGGCACCTTCGTCGTGCCGACCCTGATCGAGCTGGACAGCTTCGACGAGATGAAGCGCGAGATCTTCGGCCCGGTGCTGCATGTGGTGCGCTACCAGCGCGCGGATCTGGGCAAGCTGCTGCAGCAGATCAACGACAGCGGCTACGGCCTGACCCTCGGCGTGCACACGCGCATCGACGAGACCATCGCCCAGGTGGTCGGCACGGCCAAGGTCGGCAACCTGTATGTGAACCGCAACATGGTTGGCGCCGTGGTCGGCGTGCAGCCCTTCGGCGGTGAAGGCCTGTCCGGCACCGGCCCGAAAGCCGGTGGCCCGCTGTACCTGTTCCGCCTGCTGTCCACTCGCCCGCAGGAAGCCGTCGCCCAGTATCTGCAGCAGGCCGAGGTGCAAGCCCTGCCGGTTCCGACCGAGCTGGACAAGGTGCGCGCCGCCTTCGCCGAATGGGCAACCAAGCAGGAGCCAGCCATCGCCGCGCTGTTCGAGCAGTACCGCAGCCTCTCGCAGAGCTACAGCGCGCACACGCTGACCGGCCCGACCGGCGAGCGCAACAGCTACACCCTGCTGCCGCGCGAGCATGTGCTGAACCTGGCCGACGAGCGCGGTGATCTGCTGGCTCAGCTGGCTGCCACCCTGGCCGTCGGCAGCCAGGCGACCTGGCTGGAGAGCCAGCGCGCGCTGTACAGCGAACTGCCGAAGGAGGTGCAGAAACACATCCAGCTGGTGACCGACTGGAACAGTATCGACGTGGAGCTGGACGCCATCCTGCACCACGGCGACTCCGACCAGCTGCGCGCAGTCAGCGAGCAGGCCGCGCAGCGCAAGGGCGCCATCGTCGGTGTACACGGCCTGAACAAGGGCGAGACCGACATCGCCCTGGAACGCCTGCTGGTGGAACACGCCCTGAGCGTCAACACCGCTGCGGCTGGCGGTAACGCCAGCCTGATGACCATTGGTTAAACGCCTGGGTCATCAATACGTCATGGTGTGGAAAGCTTACTGAAAGCTTGCCACGCCATGCTGTATCCACATGACGCAACTGCCTGCAGGGGCTATCCGCCCGGTGTCATGCTCTTTCCTTCCGACCTTAGGGTCTGCGCCAGCCTACCCGGCCAGCGCGTCGAGCGGGGC
>CAZIZA010000551.1:0-1143 GCA_964543555.1 uncultured Pseudomonas sp. | reverse complement strand
ACGCCACCCGTAACGGCGGCTACCTGCGCATCCTCAAGTGCGGTTTCCGCGCTGGTGACAATGCTCCGATGGCTTACGTTGAACTGGTCGACCGTCCGGTCGGCGGTTCGGTAGAAGCTGCCGAGTAAGTTGCTGGTTGTACAAAAAACCGGGCCTAGTGCCCGGTTTTTTGTTGCCTGAAATATCGCGCTTCGAGCCCGTTCTTGAGCGCCTGCTGCGCAAACAGGGGTGTTGCCGAAGCGCTGCGTTTCGCAAAAGAAAATAACTATCGCGCCGTTACGCTTCATGAATTGGTTTGCCTGGTAAAGCCGGTCTAGGCTTGTTCCATCGTTGGTCGCACTCGTTGGGACCGACCCGATGAGGAGAAGGAGAGAACCATGTCGAACCAAGGTAAGTGTCCGTTCAACCATGTGGCCGGTGGCGGCACAGCCAACAAAGATTGGTGGCCGAATCAGCTGCGTGTGGACTTGCTGAATCAGCATTCGGACCGATCCAATCCGCTGGGCGAGAAATTCAACTACGCCGAAGCTTTCAAGAAACTCGACTACAAGGCCCTCAAGGCCGATCTGGTCAAGCTCATGACCGACAGCCAGGATTGGTGGCCCGCTGACTTCGGGCACTACGGCCCGCAGTTCATCCGTATGGCCTGGCACTCTGCCGGTACCTATCGCACTACCGACGGCCGTGGCGGTGGCGGTCGTGGCCAGCAGCGCTTTGCTCCGCTGAACTCCTGGCCGGATAACGTCAACATCGACAAGTCGCGTCGCCTGCTGTGGCCGATCAAGCAGAAGTATGGCCAGTCGATTTCCTGGGCTGACCTGTACATCCTCGCTGGTAACGTTGCGCTGGAGTCCATGGGGTTCCGCACCTTCGGATATGCCGGTGGCCGTGAAGACGTGTGGGAGCCGGATCAGGACGTCAACTGGGGCGCCGAAGTCGCCTGGCTGGGGGTCGACCCTAAGCGCGTCAATGACGATCGCGAGCTGACTGCGCCTTTCGGCGCTACTCACATGGGCCTGATCTACGTGAACCCGGAAGGTCCCAACGCTAGCGGCGACTATATGGCTGCAGCCAAGGATATTCGAGCCACGTTCTATCGCATGGCAATGGACGACGAAGAGATCGTCGCGTTGATCGCCGGCG
>CAZIZA010000550.1:0-1144 GCA_964543555.1 uncultured Pseudomonas sp. | reverse complement strand
GAAGTTGAAGCCATCGTCATTGAAAACAATGTGACCGACTTCATCTTGTCTAAAGCCAAGGTCAATGCCAAAGCTATTTCGTTTGATGAATTGATGGGTCAGCAAGGCTGATTCACCTACAAGGAAACAACATGAGCGCACTGGATACACAAGCTTTGGGCATGGTTCCCATGGTCATTGAGCAGTCGGGCCGCGGCGAGCGGTCTTACGATATCTATTCACGTTTGCTCAAAGAGCGCGTGATCTTTTTGGTGGGCGAAGTCAATGACCAAACCGCCAACTTGGTAGTGGCTCAGTTGTTGTTCTTGGAGAGCGAAAACCCAGACAAGGACATTTCGCTCTACATCAACTCTCCTGGCGGTTCGGTGAGTGCTGGTATGTCGATTTACGACACCATGAACTTCATCAAGCCCCACGTCTCCACACTGTGCATTGGCATGGCTGCAAGCATGGGCGCATTCTTGTTGGCTGCAGGCGAGAAGGGTAAGCGTTTCTCATTGCCCAATTCCAAGGTCATGATCCATCAGCCTTTGGGTGGCACACGTGGTCAAGCCACTGAGATTGAAATTCATGCACGCGAAATCTTGAAGACACGCGAGCAATTGAACAAGATCTTGGCCGAGCGAACCGGCCAACCGTTGGAAAAAATCCAACGCGACACCGAACGCGATTACTATTTGAGCGCAGACGAAGCCAAAGAGTATGGTTTGGTCGATCAAGTCATCAGCAAACGCGGCTAAACGATACCCCTCAAGCAAGTACCTCATGGTTGATAAAAAAAGCACTTCTGGCGAAAAAACGCTCTACTGCACTTTCTGCGGTAAGAGCCAGCACGAAGTCAAGAAACTCATTGCAGGCCCCTCGGTCTTCATTTGCGATGAGTGCATTGACTTATGCAATGAAATCATCCGTGATGAGCTGCCTGGTTTGGAAGCTGCCAAAGACAAAGAAAACGGCAACGACCTGCCCACGCCCGCAGAAATCAAAGCCAACCTCGACAACTATGTGATTGGTCAAGAATTGGCCAAGCGCACCTTGGCTGTGGCGGTGTACAACCACTACAAGCGCTTGAAGCACAAAGAGTCGTCTAAGAAAGACGATGTCGAGCTGACCAAGAGCAACATTTTGCTGATTGGCCCCACAG
>CAZIZA010000549.1:0-1148 GCA_964543555.1 uncultured Pseudomonas sp. | reverse complement strand
ACCCAGAGCACCCGCCTCGATGCGCTACAAAGCGAGCTCGATACCCTCAAGGATTCCCTCGGTGCCAGCCATCTCAACCTCGACCAGCTGCTCGGAGCCTTTAAACAGACCTTGCCCAATGGCAAGGGGGAGGGGGTGGGCAAGCTGCTAAATGCCAGCGCGTGAACGGTGGCAGGCAATAAAAA
Organism: uncultured Pseudomonas sp.; assembly: GCA_964543555.1. GTDB lineage: Bacteria > Pseudomonadota > Gammaproteobacteria > Pseudomonadales > Pseudomonadaceae > Aquipseudomonas. The sequence goes on along the minus strand of CAZIZA010000549.1, from coordinate 963 downwards.
ACGGCAACCGAGGTTGCCGTTTCTGTTTGTGGTTTAGCACGTTATGAGCGAGGTGATGGCGGGTTCTCCATGTCGCAGGCTACTTCTACCAGCCCTCTTGCTTGTAAGGCGTGAGCTGCTTCTTGCCGATCCGCTTCATCCTTGTTCTGGCCCAGTTTGAATTTGCCAACCAGCCGCTCTATCTCGATCTCAATGCCGACGACGGCCTGCACCATGGTTTTCATATATTCTCTCGGCGCATCCGCCATTTTCCATGGGATCGGTTCTCCGGCTTCATGATGACGAGTCAGACTTGCCAGCAGGCGACGTACGAAGCGGGCATCATCGCGAATCTGAATGCGACCGTGAGCATGCACCACACTGTAGTTCCAGGTTGGCACCTGCTTGTGATGATCATGCTTGCTTGGATACCAGCTGGGAGAGATGTAGGCATCCGCAGCCTTGAAGATCACCAGCACGTTGTCCCCATCCCGCACCTCTTGCCAGAGAGGATTGTTGCGTGCGACATGGGCACGCAAGATTCCCTGCCCTCCGGTTTCCTTTGCAAACTCAAATGGCAGATGATTGGCATCCAGCCCCTGTGAGCCATGGGTGATCAGAGCTCCTAGCGGATGTGCCTGCATCAGTTGATACAGAGCTTCGGGATCATCGGTGGTGAAATGAGGTGGCAGATACATGCAGATTCCTTCTATCGAGCGCTGACATCCATTCAACAACTACAGGCATCCAGTCAGCGGGACAAGCCATTTCGGGCGCAAAAAAGAGGGCTGGAGCCCTCTATCTGCGTTAACGGTAACTAGCTGCGCTTGGCCAGCCATGTTTCGGCGGCAGTCAGGGCTGCCTCAACCTGCTCGCGGGCGACGCCGCCTTTGGCGACCCGCTTGGCGAGGGTCGCTTCCAGCTCCAGGTTGGGGTAGACGTCGAACTCGATCACCGGGCTGAAGCGCTGGAACTCGCCGATGG
>CAZIZA010000548.1:0-1148 GCA_964543555.1 uncultured Pseudomonas sp. | reverse complement strand
CATCTGATTCACCGTCGCGACAAATTCAAGGCCGAGGCGATCATGATCGACAAGCTGATGGAAAAAGTCGCCGCCGGCAAGATCGTGTTGGAAACCAACAGCACCCTCGACGAAGTGTTGGGCGATCAGTCCGGCGTGACCGGCGTGCGCCTGAAAAGCACCACAGATGGCAGCACCCGTGAAATCACCGTGCAAGGTTGCTTCATTGCCATTGGCCACCACCCCAACACCGACATCTTCCAAGGACAGTTGGACATGAAAGATGGCTACATCGTCACCAAGAGCGGTTTGCAAGGTTTTGCCACCCAAACTTCGGTGCCCGGCATTTTTGCCGCCGGCGATGTGCAAGACCATGTGTACCGCCAAGCCATCACCAGCGCGGGCACCGGTTGCATGGCAGCGCTTGATGCGCAGCGGTTTTTAGAGCAATAAAGTTCGCATTCGGCACCTGATCGTCTTCGGCGGCAGCCATTGGCAGCGCGGCCTGAAATCCGCTACAATGTCAGGCTTTGCTGAATCTTTCCCCGTCGCTCGCACGGGGCTGGGCTTGCAAATTTCGGGTTACCGCCACCCTTCTGGCGAGGTGAGGTGATTTTTTGAACAGCGCGTTCAGTGCTGCCCCTCAAAAGTCACCGTTTAGAAAATCATGGAGTGTCCACATGGCACGCGTATGTGAAGTAACGGGCAAAGGCCCAATGTCGGGGAACAATGTTTCCCACGCCAACAACAAAACCAAGCGCCGGTTCTTGCCGAACCTGCAATACCGCCGTTTCTGGGTGGAAAGCGAAAACCGTTGGGTGCGCCTGCGCGTGTCTAGCGCTGCTTTGCGCCTGATCGACAAGAATGGCATTGACTCTGTGCTCGCTGATTTGCGCGCACGTGGCCAAGCTTAATAGCTCATCTGAAAGGAAACGATCATGGCATCCAAAGGCGGACGCGAAAAAATCAAGCTGGAATCTTCAGCCGGCACCGGTCACTTCTACACGACCAGCAAAAACAAAAAAACCATGCCCGAGAAAATGACGATCATGAAATTTGATCCCAAAGCTCGCAAGCATGTGGAATACAAAGAAACCAAGTTGAAGTAATTCAACCTCAGCTCTTTGCAAAACCCGCCCTCGTAAGTTGGCGGGTTTTTTGTTGCTTGA
>CAZIZA010000547.1:0-1149 GCA_964543555.1 uncultured Pseudomonas sp. | reverse complement strand
CCTGAATTTTCTGCTGTCAAATCGGCCGCAAACCCAAGCGTGGCATGGCTTAGCAAGGCCGCAGCCAAGCATCCAACACGGCGCTTGAAGCGCAGGGTGTCAGAATTTTTTAGGCACAGCATTTGCATAGTCATACGGGTCGGTGTGGAAGTTTTGACATTTGTTAAGACCTAAACCCCAATGCAAAAACAAAGCCAACTTTTTAAACGGACCGTCCCAACGGAGCCATCGCCATGCGACTTGACCCGTCCTACAACCCACAGGTGAACACAACAGACGTCTCCGGCATGCCCAAACTGCCGCGGAGTCAGTTGGCCTACGCGCGTACGGCACCCGCTTTCACGCGCGCGATGGCAAGTGTGAACCAATCGGGTTCGCTGGCGCCAGAGGGCAGTGCAGCGCCTTGGAACACCACCGTGCGTTCGGGGCAAACGTTGACAGGCATCGTGCGCGAGCAAATGGCGGCGCGCGGCGTCACTATCTCCAACAACGAAGCCATGCGCTTGGCGCAAACCGTGGCCCGCTCGAACAACATCGTCAATGCCAACATGATCCATCCAGGGCAGGCGTTGAACTTAGACAGTTTGAATTTCTCGTTGCAACAGTCGCTCGCCGTGAAGCAGGCGATTGCAGCGAACCAAGCGGCTGCTGTGGCTGCAGCCACACCCGCTGTGACACCCGCAGCCAACGTGAACACTTTAAATAGCAACACCGCCATGGGCAGTACCGCTCTGGCGGGAACCGCGCAAGTGCAATTGCTCACGCGTTCGGATCGCAGTGGCAACGTGGTGTTGGAGAAAACCATTGACCGTGCGATTGAAAAAGGTTTCATTCCCGCGCAAGACAAACAAGCGGTGATGAACAAAATTGTGCAGCTGTCGCAGCAACACCGTTTCTCGCCCGATGACTTTGCCCGACTCACCTTGATGGAGAGCGACGGCATGAATCCCAAAGCCACGAACAACCGCTGTCACGGCATCATTCAATTCTGTGATGGCCCCGACCGTGGCGCTGCCAGTGCCGGTTTTGGCGCCAACCCCAAAGCCATCTTGGGCTACAGCGTGCTGCAGCAACTCGACATGGTCGACAAATATTTTGAAGACACGGGTCTGAAGAACTTTGGTCCCGTGAGCTTGGATGACTTGTACT
>CAZIZA010000546.1:0-1155 GCA_964543555.1 uncultured Pseudomonas sp. | reverse complement strand
GGGGGATGACGAGTAGTATTGATATAACGGTGAAACGGTGCAATGAAAGGTGAGATGTGGCGGACAACAACGAATAAACAAACAAAGTAAAACCACACATCTTCAACGACTCTTGTGCTTCGTTGACAATGGCGTTTGAATTCAAATCCTTGAAGTCAGTTGTGCGTGTGAAACGCTACGCGCGCGACACTTCCTTCCTTCGAGATGGACCTCGTCCTAGGCGCTGAAGTTCGGCCAGAAGATCCTTGCGATGGTCGGGAATGTCAATGGAGTTGATGTACTTGCGTGCTATGACAGGGATGTCATGTACCAAGCTGGGCAGTGGCTCCCATGTGGCGTCACTATCGGGATACCCTTCCCAACAGACATGGAGTTCCCACTGTGCGCCTTTGCGCCTGTGTCCGATGATCTTGGACACCAGCGCCAGGGCTCCTCCGTGAGCAATAAAGTCGCGGATTTGGGGTGTAACAACGAAATCCTTGTTGGCGAAGCGCTTGATGTGGTCAGCGTGGATTTCTGAAGTTGAGTTGTTGAGCAGGTTTGTGACAACAAATGTGCGATCGTTGACCTTTGCTGTGACTCTAGCAGGTCCCTGCCACGTTGTGCGTGTCTTGTCCTTGTCGCGCAGTGTTGTGCGAGCTGTAAGGACGTAATCTCCAACATCGAAATCGACGGCTTTCGCTCCCGTACGTGGTTGGCGTTTGCGGGGTGTTGCAGCATGAATGTTGGAGTGTATGTCGAACAATGCATCCTGAAGTTGCTGTATTTTGGCTTTGAACGTGTCACTGTCGACGTTGATGGTGTTGAATTCGCTCGCTGCTGGTCTAAAAATGACATCCAATGGTGATGTTGGAGCATGGCCGACGAATGCCTCCACTGGAGCATGTCCGTGGAGTCGGCGTGAGGGCGAATTGTTGAGGGCGAAGTTGACAACCGGCAAGAGTTCTATCCATGCGTCGGGGTTGAGTTTGTTCTCGCTGATCATGGCGGACAATATCTCTCTGATCTCCCGGTTAACTCGTTCAACCTGTCCATTGGACCAAGGTGCATAGGCCGCTGTGAAATGGTGCTGAATCATTAAGCGTTGTTGCAGCAACTCAAGCACTTCGTTGTTGAAATGGCTGCCTCTGTCACTGACGAATTGATTGGCAATGC
>CAZIZA010000545.1:0-1160 GCA_964543555.1 uncultured Pseudomonas sp. | reverse complement strand
GTGATGATGTTCTCCTTGGCTGGTATTCCGCCAACAGTAGGCTTTGCTGCTAAGTTGGGTGTTCTTGAGGCCTTAGTTGATGCAGAGCATACATTCTTGGCTGTAATTGCAGTGATTGCATCCTTGGTCGGTGCTTTCTACTACCTAAGAGTAGTCAAGGTTATGTACTTTGATGAGCCTGAGCATGAGATCACGGTTAGCGGCTCTGGTTTTGCTAAGGGAATTTTGGGTTTAAATAGTATTTTGGTGTTGGCGATCGGTATTGTTCCAGCTGGTTTAATGGGGCTTTGCTTAGATGCCATGCGTCGCACTTTATTGGGCTCCTAATACAAGACCCATTGTAAATAAAGGCTCCTTAGGGAGCCTTTATTGTTTATGACATTGAAGTGTCACGGCTGTTTTGTACGATGAAGTCATCGATTTTCAAAAGGAATATGCAATTGACTGAAAAATCATTCAAAGACCTACCATCAGGCGATTCCCATCTGCGTGAAGAGCGCATTTCAGGAGAGGATATTTATGGCGGTATTTTCCTGAAGATGAAGCGTGACAAAGTTGCTTTACCAGATGGTGAAGAGGCTGTTCGTGAGTACTTGACTCATCCGGGTGCGGTAGCTATTGTTGCCATCTTAGATGATGGGAGAGTATTGCTAGAGCGTCAGTATCGCTATCCTATTTCAAAGGTATGTATTGAAATTCCCGCTGGCAAGCTGGAGATTGGTGAAGATCATCTTCTTTGCGCCAAAAGAGAGCTCGAGGAAGAGACGGGCTATACCGCTAGGAAGTGGAGCTACGTTCGCCGTATTCATCCGGTAATTTCTTATTCTACGGAGTTTATAGACATCTATCTCGCTGAAGACTTAGTTCCCGGAGGGAGCCATCTAGACGACGAAGAGTTTTTAGATGTCTTTGCAGCCCCCTTAGAACAGTTAATCGGCTGGGTTGAGGATGGAGAAATTTCGGATGTAAAAACAACGATTTCTGCTTATTGGTTAGATCGTTATCGCAAAGGTTTGGTTAAGCCAACCCAGATCGAATAGGGTGCTGTAAAACCCGATTAAAATGGGGGTATTGAATTTATCATTTCTGCCCCTATATACCTTTAATGAAAGTCTATAACTTAGCTTGCCCATTAGATCACCGTTTTGAAGGGTGGTTCG
>CAZIZA010000544.1:0-1163 GCA_964543555.1 uncultured Pseudomonas sp. | reverse complement strand
AGGGCACGCAGGCGTTGGTCAACCAAAGGAATCACGCGTTCAGACATGGTTGTGATTGTGCCTCAGGCCTATATGGCGCATCTTTCTAGGGCGTATAAAACAAAAAAGCCCAGCCAAAACAGCTGGGCTTTTTAACTCAATTGAACGAGCAGGGCGGCCAGCGTATGGCCCGCCCTGACTCATCACAACAATGGCACGATCAACAAAGCCACGATGTTGATGATCTTGATGAGCGGGTTCACCGCAGGGCCTGCGGTGTCCTTGTAGGGGTCGCCCACGGTGTCGCCCGTCACAGCGGCTTTGTGAGCGTCGCTGCCCTTGCCGCCAAAGTGGCCGTCTTCGATGTACTTCTTGGCATTGTCCCAAGCGCCGCCGCCGGTACACATCGAGATCGCCACAAACAGGCCGGTCACGATCGTGCCCATCAACAAGCCACCCAAGGCCACGGGTCCCAAGAACACGCCCACCAAAATGGGTACCACCACAGGCAAGAGCGATGGAATCATCATCTCCTTGATGGCTGCAGTGGTCAGCATGTCCACCGCGCGGCCGTACTCGGGCTTGCCCGTGCCTTCCATGATGCCTGGAATCTCGCGGAACTGACGGCGCACTTCTTCCACCACAGCGCCAGCTGAGCGGCCCACCGCTTCCATCGCCATCGCGCCAAAGAGGTAAGGAATCAAACCGCCAATGAACAAACCGACGATCACCATCGGGTCTGACAAATCAAACTTCACCGCTTTGCCCGCAGATTCAAGCTTATGGGTGTAGTCGGCAAACAGCACCAGCGCTGCCAAACCGGCCGAACCAATCGCATAGCCCTTGGTCACCGCTTTGGTGGTGTTGCCCACGGCGTCGAGAGGGTCGGTCACATCGCGCACGCTGCTGGGCAATTCGGCCATTTCGGCAATGCCACCGGCGTTGTCGGTGATGGGGCCATACGCGTCCAGCGCCACCACAATGCCCGCCATGCTCAACATGGCGGTAGCCGCTGTGGCCACGCCATACAAACCGGCCAAACCATACGACGCCACAATCGCCACGCACACCGACAGCACAGGCCAAGCGGTGGACTTCATCGAGATGCCAATGCCCGCAATGATGTTGGTCGCGTGCCCCGTGGTCGACGCTTGCGCCACATGCTTCACAGGTGCGTAGTCGGT
>CAZIZA010000543.1:0-1168 GCA_964543555.1 uncultured Pseudomonas sp. | reverse complement strand
TTGCGCAGGCGCTTCAATCAGAGTTTTTTTTTCAGCCAGTGCCGAAGGGGCTACATGCGCTGCTTGTGGTTTGAACGCCAACAAGCGCAACAACACCATGGTGAGTGCGGCGTATTCGTCAGGTGCCAAGCCTAGTTCTTGACGACCGTGCAAACACAAACTGTAGAGCAACTGAGTTTCGTCGGGGGGTAGCAATGCGGCCAAGCGTTTGAGCTCTGCGGCCTCGGGGTCGGTGTCAGAGGCCTCAGCCATGCTTGGCACTGCTTGCAACACAGCCATGCGTTGCAACACCATCGACATGTCTTCGAGCGTGGCAGCGGCACTCAAACCATTCATGCGCAAAGCTTCGGAGGTGTCGACCACCGATTTGCCGTCGCCTTGTGCCAAGGCTTCGATCAAACGGAACACATGCGAGCGATCGGCACTGCCCAACATTTGACGCACCGCAGCTTCTTGCAACTGACCGCCACCAAACGCAATGGCTTGATCGGTCAAGCTCAAGGCATCACGCATCGAGCCACGCGCTGCGCGAGCCAACAAACGCAGGGCTTGGGGTTCGGAAGAGATATTTTCTTGTTGCAACACATGGCCCAAATGCTCGAACACCGTTTCAGGAGCCATGGGGCGCAAATTGAATTGCAAACAGCGCGACAACACGGTGACTGGCACTTTTTGTGGGTCGGTGGTGGCCAACACAAATTTCAAATACTCGGGCGGCTCTTCCAAGGTTTTCAACATCGCGTTGAACGCGGTGTTGGTGAGCATGTGCACCTCGTCAATCATGAACACCTTGAAGCGGCCTTGCACCGGTTTGTAAACCGCTTGCTCTAGCAACGATTGCACTTCGTCTACACCGCGGTTCGACGCCGCGTCGAGTTCGGTGTAATCGACAAAGCGACCAGCATCGATGTCGCTGCACGCCTGACACACACCACACGGTTCAGCGGTGATACCGCCCTGCCCGTCCGCACCTTGGCAGTTGAGCGACTTGGCCAACACACGCGAGACCGTGGTTTTGCCCACACCGCGTGTGCCGGTGAACAAATACGCATGGTGCAAACGCTGTGTGGTCAATGCGTTGGTCAAGGCTTGCACGACATGCTCTTGCCCCACCATTTCGGTGAAGGTTTTGGGGCGGTACTTGCGAGCGAGCACGAGGTAAGACATA
>CAZIZA010000542.1:0-1180 GCA_964543555.1 uncultured Pseudomonas sp. | reverse complement strand
TCCTCGATGCTGGTGCGCGACGAGCCGACGATCTCGATCTTCTTGTAGGTGTGGTGGTCGGACATGATGAGGCTCCTGTGGTGTGAAAGGTCTTGTTAAGACTAGCTCGCCACGCACACGTGTCGTTTACCGCCAACTGAGTGCCTGGCCAGGCGCTGGCGTCAGAACTCCACCTGGTAACCGAGGGTGAAGGTGCGACCGCGTCCCTTGAAGTTGTAGTCGTCGGCGATGCGTGCCGATTGTGAGTAGTAGGTGAAGTAATCCTCGTCGAGCAGGTTGTCGATGCCCAGCGACAGGCTGCCCAGCGGCAGACGACGACTGACGCTGGCGGAGAGCAGGGCATAGCCGTCGAAGTCCAGGCGCGGGTCGTCGAAGCTGCGGCTGGCGTAGTAGTTGTATTGCAGGTAGCTCGACCAGTCCTCGTTCCAGTTGGCCTGCCAGCTCAGGCTGTACTGATCCGGCGCGATGTTCAGGCCGGTCAGGCGGGTATCCACCTTGCCGTCGCCATCGGTGTCGGACTTGCCCTGGCTATGGGCATAGCTGCCGCGCAGGCTGTGGCGGTCGTCGAGGTGCCAGTTGCCGGTCAGCTCATAGCCCTGGATCTCGACGCGCTCGCGGTTGGCGATGTAGTTGCCGTCGTTGTTGACCGACAGACGCTCACCCAGGCTGGAGAAGGACTCGTAGTAGCTCAGCTCCATGTCCACCCGCTCGAAGTTCAGGCGCAGGCCCACTTCACGCGAACGGGTGACGATCGGCTCCAGCTCCAGCAGGTTCTCCACGTCCAGCCCCGGCTCGTCGAGCCCGCGCAGCACGCGGCCGATGTCGGGCATGCCGAAGCCTTCGGAGTAGCCGCCGTAGAGCTGCGCCCAGTCGGTGGCCTGGTAGGTGAGGCCGTAGTTGCTCAGGGTCTTGCCGAACGACACCTTGCCGCCGCTGACGTTAACGCCACCCGCGTTGTTGGTGCCCCACACGGTGCGGAAATCATCCACGTCCAGTTCCGAGTGCTCGCGGCGCACGCCGGCCATCAGCGTCAGTTTGTCGGTCAGGTGCAGGTCGCCCTGGAGGAAGCCGGCCTGGTTGTCGTAGGTAGACGGCGGCACGTAGCTACGATTGGTCTGCACCAGGACCTGCTCACCCTTGTCGCGCATCAGGTCGACGCCACCGGTCAGATCCAGCAGAC
>CAZIZA010000541.1:0-1182 GCA_964543555.1 uncultured Pseudomonas sp. | reverse complement strand
AAACTGCGGTGCGTGAAGTGGTGGGCAAAATGAAAATGGATGCCGCCATGTCAGATGAGCGTGACCAAATTGGCCCACGCATTCGCACGCTGATGCAACACATCTTGGACCGCTACAACGTGGGCATTGAAGTGGTTGGTATCAACTTGCAACAAGGCGGTGTGCGTCCGCCTGAGCAAGTGCAAGCGGCGTTTGACGATGTGCTCAAAGCCGGTCAAGAACGCGAGCGTGCCAAGAACGAAGCCGAGGCTTATGCGAACGATGTGGTGCCCCGTGCGGTGGGTGCTGCGTCGCGCTTGAAAGAAGAGGCCGACGGTTACAAAGCTCGCATCGTGGCGCAAGCGCAAGGTGATGCACAGCGCTTCAAATCGATTTATGCAGAGTATCAAAAAGCACCGCAAGTCATGCGCGATCGCTTGTACATCGACACCATGCAACAGATTTACAGCAATGTGACCAAGGTGTTGATTGACTCACGCCAAGGTTCGAACCTGCTGTATTTGCCACTCGACAAAATCATTCAGCAAACGGGTCAAGCCAACGCGCCTGCAGTGACCACAACGCCCAACGCAAACGATGGTTTGGCCTCTGGTAATTTGAATGGCAGCACACCCAACGCACCGATCGATGCGCGTGCCCGCGATGGCCGCACCCGCGACCGTGATGCGCGTTGAGTAGGGGAGAAGAACATGCAAAACAACAAAATCGGTTTTTATATTTCCTCTGCACTGGTCGGTTTGATGGTGTTGAGCTCGATGCTCTTCGTGGTCGATCAGCGTCAGTTCGGTGTGGTGTATTCGTTTGGTCAAATCAAAAATGTGATCACCGAACCTGGCTTGAATGTCAAGTTGCCGCCACCGTTTCAAAATGTGACTTACATCGACAAACGCTTGTTGACCTTGGACAACGCCGACACCGAGCCCATGCTCACCGCTGAAAAGCAACGTGTGGTGATTGACTGGTATGCGCGTTGGCGCATCACCGATCCGCAGGAATACATCCGCAATGTGGGTCTCGATGAAAACGCCGGTGCGGTGCAACTCAGCCGTGTGGTGCGCAATGCGTTCCAAGAAGAAATCAACAAGCGCACGGTGAAAGAATTGCTTTCACTCAAGCGCGAAGCGCTGATGGAAGATGTGAAAAAAGAAGTGCTGGCCGCTGTGAAAGGTGCCAAGCCTTGGG
>CAZIZA010000540.1:0-1182 GCA_964543555.1 uncultured Pseudomonas sp. | reverse complement strand
GTGGTGGTGTTTCGCAGCAGCGATGCCGCCGCAGAGGATGCTGTGCTGTGGGCGCATGAGTTATGGCATGTGCAGCAGTACCGCGAGTGGGGCACCGATGGCTTCGCTCAGCGCTACACCCGTAATTTCCAGTCAGTGGAAGGGCCGGCCTACGAAATGGGCGAGCGAGTGAGGAAGGCGCTGCGCGAGCAGAAATGAAACGCTCGCTTGAAAACCAAGCAAGCGCTAGGTTAGGGTGGCCAAAACAATAACGGGAGTACCCGCATGGCCGCCTCTCTGTCGTATTTCGATGAATCCCATCAACTGGTTCGCGACTCCGTTCGGCGCTTCGTCGAGCGCGAAATCCTGCCGCATATCGACGAGTGGGAGGAGGCCGAGGAATTTCCCCGCGAGCTGTACCTCAAGGCCGGCGCGGCGGGCATTCTCGGTATTGGCTACCCGGAGCAGTTCGGCGGCAGTCACGATGGCGACGTGTTCGCCAAGGTCGCCGCCAGTGAAGAGCTGATGCGCAGTGGCTCGGGCGGACTGGTGGCCGGGCTGGGTTCGTTGGATATCGGTTTGCCGCCCATCGTCAAATGGGCCAAGCCTGCCGTGCGCGAGCGGGTGGTGCCGCAGGTGCTTGCCGGCGAAAAGATCATGGCGCTGGCGGTGACCGAGCCCGCTGGTGGTTCCGACGTGGCCAACCTCAAGACCCGTGCCGTACGCGACGGCGACCACTACCGCATCAACGGCAGCAAGACCTTCATCACCAGTGGTGTGCGTGCCGATTACTACACGGTAGCGGTGCGTACTGGTGGTGAGGGCTTTGCTGGTGTCAGCCTGCTGCTGGTGGAGAAGGGTGCTCCGGGTTTCACCGTCGGGCGCAAGCTGAAGAAGATGGGCTGGTGGGCGTCCGACACTGCCGAGCTGTTCTTCGACGATTGCAAGGTGCCGGTGGAGAACCTGATCGGCGTGGAGAACGCCGGCTTCGCCTGCATCATGGCCAACTTCCAGAGTGAGCGCCTTAGCCTGGCGATCATGGCCAACATGACCGCGCAACTGGCCCTGGAAGAGTCGATGAAATGGGCGCGCGAGCGTCAGGCGTTCGGCAAACCGGTGGGCAAGTTCCAGGTGCTCAAGCACCGCCTGGCCGAGATGGCGACCCAGCTGGAGGTATCGCGTGAGTTCACCTACCGCCAGGCC
>CAZIZA010000539.1:0-1192 GCA_964543555.1 uncultured Pseudomonas sp. | reverse complement strand
ACCCACACCTCGCCGGTGCAGGTGCGCACCATGGAATCGCAGCAGCCGCCGATCCGCATCGTCTGCCCTGGTCGCGTCTATCGCTGTGACTCCGATATCACTCACTCGCCGATGTTTCACCAGGTCGAAGGCCTGCTGGTCGACGAGGACATCAGCTTCGCTGATCTTAAAGGCACCATCGAAGAGTTCCTCCGGGTGTTCTTCGAGAAGCCGCTGGGTGTGCGTTTCCGCCCGTCCTTCTTCCCCTTCACCGAGCCGTCGGCCGAAGTCGACATGCAGTGCGTGATGTGCTCCGGCAAAGGTTGCCGCGTGTGCAAGCAGACCGGCTGGCTGGAAGTGATGGGTTGCGGCATGGTGCATCCGCATGTGCTGCGCATGAGCGGCATCGACCCGGAAAAATACTCCGGCTTCGCCTTCGGCATGGGTGTCGAGCGCCTGGCCATGCTGCGTTACGGCGTCAATGACTTGCGCCTGTTCTTCGATAACGACCTGCGGTTCCTCGCGCAATTTCGCTAGCAGCCGCCCCTCGTGATCGAATTCGTTTAAGGAGAACAGACAATATGAAATTCAGTGAACAGTGGCTGCGCAGTTGGGTGAATCCCGATGTATCCCGTGAGGATCTGGTCGCGCGCCTGTCCATGGTCGGCCTTGAAGTCGACGCGGTACAGCCGGTGGCTGGCGCTTTCAGTGGCATCGTGGTCGGTGAGATCCTCAGCGCCGAACAACACCCGGACGCCGACAAGCTGCGCGTATGCCAGGTGAGCAATGGTGCTGAGACCTTCCAGGTCGTTTGCGGCGCGCCCAATGCCCGCGCCGGCATCAAGATTCCGTTCGCCATGATCGGTGCCGAGCTGCCGGGCGACTTCAAGATCAAGAAGGCCAAACTGCGCGGCGTGGAATCCCAGGGCATGCTGTGCTCGGCTTCCGAACTGCAGATCAGCGAAGACAACAGCGGCCTGATGGAACTGGCGGCTGATGCGCCGGTAGGTAGCGACATTCGCTCCTACCTGCAACTGGACGATGCCAGCATCGAGATCGGCCTGACCCCTAACCGTGGTGACTGCCTGTCGCTCGCCGGCCTGGCTCGGGAGGTCGGCGCTATCTACAGCGCCGCGGTTTCACCGGTTGCTATCGACGCCGTTGCGCCTGCGCATGACGAAGTGCGCCCTGTCGAGGTGCTCGCGCCCAAGGC
>CAZIZA010000538.1:0-1199 GCA_964543555.1 uncultured Pseudomonas sp. | reverse complement strand
GCCGCACTGCAATACATCAGCTACTACCACCCTGCCGACTACATCGCCCATTTGGCCAAAGCCTACGAGCGTGAACAAAGCCCTGCAGCCAAAGACGCGATCGCTCAAATTTTGACCAACAGCAAAATGAGCGCCTTGGGCCATCGCCCTATTTGCCAAGACACCGGCATCGTCAACGTGTTCATCAAAATCGGCATGGACGTGCGCTTAGAGGGCTTCACCGGCGGTTTGGAAGACGCCATCAACGAAGGCGTGCGCCGTGGCTACAACCACCCCGACAACATGCTGCGTGCCTCGGTGGTGGACGACCCACAATTCGCCCGCAAAAACACCAAGGACAACACCCCCGCCGTCATCTTCACGCAAATCGTGCCCGGCAACAAACTCGATGTGACCGTGGCCGCCAAAGGCGGTGGCAGCGAAAACAAATCGAAGATGGTCATGTTGAACCCCAGCGACAGCGTGGTCGATTGGGTGCTCAAAACCGTGCCCACCATGGGCGCCGGTTGGTGCCCCCCCGGCATGTTGGGCATTGGCATTGGCGGCACCGCAGAAAAAGCCGTGCTGATGGCCAAAGAAAGTTTGATGGACGATTTGGACATGTACCAGTTGCTCGAAAAATCGAGCAAAGGCGAAAAAATCAGCCAAGTCGAAGAGCTGCGTTTGGAGCTGTATCACAAGGTCAACGCCCTCGGCATTGGCGCGCAAGGTTTGGGTGGGTTGACCACTGTGCTCGATGTGAAGATCAAGATGTATCCCACCCACGCCGCGAGCAAGCCTGTCGCCATGATTCCGAACTGCGCGGCCACCCGCCACGCCCACTTTGTGATGGACGGCTCGGGCCCTGTTTACCTCGACGCGCCTTCGATCGATCTGTGGCCCAACGTCAACTGGACACCCGACACACAAAAGAGCAAACGTGTGGACCTCAACACCCTCACCAAAGACGAAGTGGCAAGCTGGAAACCCGGTCAAACCTTGTTGCTCAACGGCAAGATGCTCACCGGTCGCGATGCGGCGCACAAACGCATTCAAGACATGCTGGCCAAAGGCGAAAAACTGCCTGTGGACTTCACCAACCGCGTGATTTACTACGTCGGCCCAGTTGATCCTGTGCGCGACGAAGTGGTGGGCCCCGCAGGCCCTACCACGGCCACCCGCATGGACAAGTTCACCGACATGATGTTGTCGCAAACGGG
>CAZIZA010000537.1:0-1203 GCA_964543555.1 uncultured Pseudomonas sp. | reverse complement strand
ATCAGGTCGATGCGCACGTCATGCATGAAGCTCAGCGCCACCAGGCCCAGCGACAACGTGCTGTGGGCGAGGATGCCGAGCAAGGTGTCGGAGGCCAGCGGCTGGCGCTGTTGCAGGGTCACCAGCAGCACAGCCAGCAGCACGCAGCCGACGGTCACCGTCAGGGTCGGGCTGACATCGAGCAGCAGGCCCAGCGCGACGCCGAGCAGGGCGGCATGGGACAGGGTGTCGCCGAAATAGGCCATGCGCCGCCAGACCACGAAGGAGCCGAGCGGGCCGGCCACCAGGGCCAGCGCCAGGCCGGCGAGCAGGGCGTTGAGAAGAAAGTCAGGCATCAGTGTTTACAGTTCGGGCCGTGGACGTGGGCCGGGCCATGAATGGTCAGGCCGGGCTTGACCACGCCGCCATGCAGGTCGTGAGCGTGGTCATGATGATGGTGATAGACGGCCAGGCTCTTGGCGTCCTGGCCGAACAGTTCGATGAAGGCTGGGTCGCCGCTGACCTGCTCCGGGTGCCCCGAGCAGCACACATGGCGATTCAGGCAGACCACCTGATCGGTGGCACTCATCACCAGATGCAGGTCGTGCGAGACCATCAGCACGCCGCAGCCGTGCCGCTCGCGCAGCCGCGAGATCAGCCGGTACAGCTCGGCCTGACCCGCCACGTCGACACCCTGAACCGGCTCGTCGAGCACCAGCAATTGTGGTTCGCGCAGCAGCGCGCGGGCCAGCAATACACGCTGCATCTCGCCGCCGGAAATGCTCTGCAGCGGGCTGTCGATCACCTGTTCGGCGCCGACCTCGGCCAGCGCTGCCAGCGCGCGCTGGCGATCTACGCCCGGCACCAGGCGCAGGAAACGCAGTACCGACAGCGGTAACGTGGCATCGACATGCAGTTTCTGCGGCATATAGCCAATACGCAGGCGCGGCGCCCGGCGAACGCTGCCTCGCTCAGGCTGCAGCAGACCGAGCACCACGCGTACCAGGGTGGTCTTACCGGCGCCGTTGGGGCCGATCAGCGTAACGATCTCACCGGGGTGTACGCTCAGCTGCACGTCGTCCAGCACGGGCTGATCGTTGAAGCTGACAGCGATGCCGTCGAGGCGGATCAGCGCGTCGCTCATGCCGCGCCCTTGCAGCCTGCGCAGAGGCCGACTACTTCCACAGTCTGGCTTTCGACGACGAAGCCGACGCCGGCCGCCCC
>CAZIZA010000536.1:0-1211 GCA_964543555.1 uncultured Pseudomonas sp. | reverse complement strand
GATGCGCGAACGCAGCCGCAGCCTCGGCGGCGAATTGCGCCTGCACAGTCGCCCGCAAGCGGGCTGGGCGCTGTGCCTGAACATTCCTCTGGAGGTAACCCCATGAAGGTGCTGTTGGTGGACGATCACGCCGTGGTGCGCCAGGGCTACGCCAGCCTGCTGCGCGCCTTGTTGCCGGACGTGCAACTGCGTGAGGCCTGCGATGGCGAACAGGCTCTGCAGCGGGTGCAGGAAGAGATTCCCAACCTGGTGATCATGGATATCGGCCTGCCCGGCATCAGCGGCCTGGAAACCACCCGCCGCCTGCGTCAGCGCCTGCCACAACTGCGGGTGCTGTTCTTCAGCATGCATGACGAATTACCCCTGGTACGCCAGGCACTGGACGCCGGCGCCATCGGCTACCTGACCAAGAACTCGTCGCCGGAAGTGCTGGTGGAAGCGGTCAAACGCACCGCCGCCGGTCACGCCTATATCGAGCAGCAGTTGGCGACCCAACTGGCCTGCAACCCCGCCAGCAGCGACGGCCTCGACCCGCGCCTGCGCGAACTCACTCAGCGCGAGTTCGAAATCTTCGTCATGCTCGCCCGCGGCCTACCACCGAGGCAGATTGCCGAGAAGCTGTGCATCAGCGCCAAGACCCTGTCCAACTACCAGACCCTGGTAAAGAACAAATTGCAGATCGCCTCGCAGGCGGAGTTGGTGCATTTGGCCATCGACAGTGGGGTGGTACGGGTGGGTTTGGAGAGTGCTTGAACGGTGAGGGCAGGCTGCAACGGCCTGCTCGCAGAGCCGATGAACATGATCGAAGCGGGTGATCAATCGTTTGATCGTTCCCACGCTCTGCGTGGGAATGCAGCTCGGACGCTCCGCGTCCGCTGGTAGGCCGTAGCGCAGCTGAGTCCGCTGGCCACGCAGAGCGTCGCGGGCTAGCTCCCACGCGGAGCGTGGGAGCCATATGTCGCTTCCCTTGGCCTCACTCGCTGCCTTCTCGCACCACCTGGCAAACCGTATTCGCTGGGGATGCGTGTGGCAGTGCGGTAGTCACGGCGGTGGTAGGGCGGGTGCAACCCGCCAGAACGCGCTCTATTGGTGGACTGACGCGGATCGCCGCCCGGCCCACCCTGCGTGGTTTGCGGGGACTCAGTCCCACCCCTTTGGGCATTGCACGCAGCCGGGCATGTTGGCGTCCTGGAAGTTGCCGAAGCGGGTGC
>CAZIZA010000535.1:0-1226 GCA_964543555.1 uncultured Pseudomonas sp. | reverse complement strand
AGCGTCAGACAGGAACGCCGCCTGACTTCATACACCAGATTTGACAATAACTCCAGCCCCGGTTGGAGACAGAAAAAAAGCGCCGCGAGATCGCGGCGTGAAGGGAGTTAACCAGGATACGGAAAACAGTGCTTAAGCGCCGCTTGGGTCAGGTGACGAGGAACTTTCCAGGTGAGGATGGAAAGCGCATGATGACTCAAGCGGCACCAACCATACTATGCGATGAGAACCGCAAGCGCTACCAGAAATACACGGTTATCCCCTGTTGCACACAACCCTGTCCCCCACTTCTGTGGATAACCTGAGCGATACCCGTCACCGCTCATGCCACCATGCCGACAACGCCTCAGGAGAAGACAATGGCCACCACCCTCATCCAGTACCAGCGAGATACCCGCCACTACGCGCTGTTGCTGCAAAAAGACCTGTTTGGTGACTGGACGGTGGTCAAGGTGTTTGGCCGCAAGGGCACGGCCAGGGGCAAGATACTGGTTAAAGCCTTTCCCGGTGAGCACGAGGCAACCCACTATTTCCACCAGGAGTGTCGCCGACGCGAGCAACGGGGCTATCAGATCATCTCGCCAACCATCAAAATTTGATAATGAATAATCTAATGACGATTTTGATGAAAAGCCTTTGCCGTTAGCGGCGTCGCTTCAGCAGCTGCATGGCCTGCCTGCGGATAGCGCGGTACTCCAGGACAAGGGGATTATTCCCCTCAAACGCCCAGCCGCCATATTTGGCCAGCCAGCGGCGAGGCTGCTCGGGCTGCCATTGGCTGATGGCCTCCTGCAGCAGTGCATCGATGTGAGCCAGGTGCGCTCGCTTGTCGTTTTGTCGGCTTCTCTGGGACATTGGGCGTCAAGGTTGTATCATAGGCGCGGGTGCTTGAGGCTGTCTGTCTCAAGCGCAAGCAAGAGCCAGATAGACGAAAGCCCCGAAGGTCAATTTTCATTAACCATTCGAGGCCCTAGTCATGTATCTCACAATACTGATTGTAGGCCTCTTCTGCCGAAGGAGGCAAGTATGTTTGGAAAAACCGCCGTGGTGTCACTGCTGATCGTGTGCATCACCGCACTGGGGATCATCTCCCTGGTACGAGACTCCCTGTGTGAACTTGAGGTTCACCAGGGACAAACGGAGATCCGGCTGAACTTGGCCTACGAAGCGAAGGAGTTATTGTCAAATCTGGTGTATGAAGTCAGGCGGCGTTCCTGTCTGACGCT
>CAZIZA010000534.1:0-1233 GCA_964543555.1 uncultured Pseudomonas sp. | reverse complement strand
TTCTTGATTTGTCATTTTCATTCAGTTACAGTTTTATGGTGCAGTGCAATATTTAGGTATCTGAGATGTTCCAATCGCTTAAATCGTGCACTTAATTGACAGTTGTACCACTTATTTTTTGGAGAAAATATGAACCAAGAACAAATCACCGCTAAATTGTCCCAAATTAATAGCAAAGGCCTCGAGGCGACATTTTCTTTGGGCGAAGCTGCTTTGGAAAATGCTCAGAAGATAGCTGAGTTGAACTTCGCCGCTTCTAAAGACGCATTGATAAATACACAAGACAGCATTCAGCGAGTATTGGCCGCAAAAGATCCAAAACAAGTTTCTGAAATCTTTACAGCTGATTCTTTGCAGGCTGCTGGTAATCAAGCCGTTGCTTACCAAAAGAAAGCAAGCAAAGTATTGCGTGATGGCAATAAAGAGCTCGTAAATGTTGTTGATGAGAGTATTGATCAATTGCAAGATGGCTTCCAAGATTGGATCAATACAGTAGCTGCTAATGCACCAGTAGGCTCTGATGCTTTCTTGTCTTCATTCAAGGCTGTATACGGCAGTGCATTACAAGGTTTTGAACAGTTCCGTGCTGCTAGTAAAGAAGCTTTTGCTACCGCAGAGAAAACTGCTGATCAAGCAATCGAAGCTGTGCAAGGTCAAGTTGCTCAAGTTAAAAAATCTGCTACTCCTGCATCACGTAGACGCAAAGCAGCTTAATTCAAAGTTCATTTAGAACTAGATTTAGCAGTAAGTCTTAAGAAAAACCCCGCTTAGTGCAAGCTAGGCGGGGTTTTTTGTCTAAGTCTTGTGAATATTCGCTGAGACAGATAGATAGAATTACTCAAAATCTGAAGATGATTCAATTATTGGCGAAGCCAGGCTCTTATTGGGTTTGACGCCTAGCTCACGAACTTTTTCAGCGGAGCGAATGAGGTTGCCTTTGCCAGTTTTCAGTTTATTAAACGCATCGTGATAACTTGTTTGTGCTTGATCTAATCGTTGGCCTAGCTTTTCTAAATCATCTACAAAGCCAACAAATTTATCGTAAAGATTGCCACACTGTTTTGCGATCTCCAATGCATTGCGATTTTGATGATCTTGTCGCCAGAGATGAGCAACCGTTCTAAGTGTCGCCATTAAAGTGCTTGGGCAAACTAAAACAATATTCTTGGCTAGTGCCTCTTGATAGAGGTTTGGTGCAGTCTTCAGTGCGAGTAAGAATGCAGGCTCTATCGG
>CAZIZA010000533.1:0-1243 GCA_964543555.1 uncultured Pseudomonas sp. | reverse complement strand
CAGCAGCTTTGCCTGCCAAAACGTCTCTAATATCGTCCCCAACATAAATTGATTTACTTGGATCGATGTTGCTAGTTCTGGCTGCGTGCAGAATCGGCTCTGGATGTGGTTTTGAATAAGGAGTGGTGTCGCCTGAAACAGTGGAAACGGCGCGCTGACGTAGGCCCATAAGTTCGGTTAGTGGGTTGGTAAAGCGCTCGCTTTTATTGGTGATGATTCCCCAGGGCAGGCTCGCAGCATCCATTTGATCAAGCAAATGATCAATTCCATCAAATAGTTTGCTATCAACTAGCAGGGCTTTTTCATAATTACTGAAAAACTCATCACGAAGAACCGCAAAATCCTCATGATCTGGGTTGATCCCAAAGGCGCCCTCCAGTAAACCGCGGGCTCCAGCTGAGGCATAGGGGCGCAAAAACTCATATGGCTTGGGAGTGAGGTTACGAGCAACCAGTAACTTATTGGTCGCTGCAACTAGATCTGGGGCGGTATCCGCTAGCGTGCCATCTAGATCAAAAAAGATGCCTTCATATGGGCTGAAAAGCTTGCTCATCTATCGATTACTTTCTGACGGCAATCATATAGTTCACATCTACATCATCACCTAGGCTATATACCTGAGTCAGTGGGTTATAGCTCAATCCTTTGATACCGATCATCTCAAGGCCCGCATGACGCGTAAACGCGACTAACTCTGAAGGTTTGATGAATTTGGCGTATTCGTGAGTACCTTTAGGAAGTAGTTTGAGAATATATTCGGCGCCAATAATCGCAAATAAGTAGGACTTAGGGCTGCGATTAAGAGTGCTAAAAAATAATGTGCCTCCGGGTTTACAGAGTTTGGCGCAAGCACGGACTACAGATGCTGGATCAGGTACGTGCTCAAGCATTTCCATGCAGGTCACAACGTCGTATTGCTCCGGCTGCTCTTCTGCAAGTGCTTCTGCAGAGATAGAGCGATATGTGAGGTTTGCACCGACTTCAAGCGCATGTAACTCAGCTACTTTGAGAGCCTTCTCGGATAAATCAATACCAGTTGTATCTGCACCTGATTGAGAAATCGATTCCGCCAATATGCCACCACCACAACCAATATCAACTACCTTCTTGCCATTCAAATCAACAAAGGACTTAATCCAATTTAGTCGCAAAGGATTGATAGCATGCAAGGGTTTGAATTCGCTATTAGGATCCCACCAGCGATGGGCTAGGGCGCTAAATTTGGCGATTTCTGACTGGTCGA
>CAZIZA010000532.1:1135-1248 GCA_964543555.1 uncultured Pseudomonas sp. | reverse complement strand
CCCAAGGCGGAATGTTACTTGGAGTAACATTCTGGGTGCCCAACCCCGGAGGATCGGACACCCGTGGTCTAACCTTCGTTCTTGTTATAAGTCTCAACCCGGAGGCTCGGACT
>CAZIZA010000532.1:0-1035 GCA_964543555.1 uncultured Pseudomonas sp. | reverse complement strand
TCTCCACTTGGCTTATATTGTGGTAACTTTCGTTCTCTAAGTCTCAACCCGGAGGCTCGGACTTCTCCACTTGGCTTATATTGTGGTAACTTTCGTTCTCTAAGTCTCAACCCGGAGGTTCGGACTTCTCCACTTGGCTGCTTATATTGTGGTAACTTTCGTTCTCGCTTAGTCTCAACCCGTAGGTTCGGACTTCTTTGTGGTTGGCCAATTAGGTATCTAGATCGCTTTCTGTGTCTCAACCTCAGGTTCTTAGGTTCGGACACTTTGAAGTTGGCCAACCACCCCGGACTTGGGTCTTGCGACCCAACCTCTAATGATCCTTCCGCAGGTTCACCTACGGAAACCTTGTTACGACTTTTACTTCCTCTAAATCATCAAGTTCGGTCAGCTTCGATGAAGCAGAACGCGGCTCGCAAGGATCCAGCGGACGATCATCTCCAAAGACCTCACTAAATAATCCATCGGTAGTAGCGACGGGCGGTGTGTACAAAGGGCAGGGACGTAATCAACGCTGGCTAATGACCAGCACTTACTAGAAGTTCCGAGTTCATATGGACCATTGCAATCCATAATCCCTACTAAGTGAGCATTTGAGTGATTTCCCGTTCCTCTCGGAATAGGAGACACGCTGCTGCCCACATTGTAGCGCGCGTGTAGCCCAGAACATCTAAGGGCATCACGGACCTGTTATCGCTCGATCTCATTTTGCTAAACACAAATTGTCCTGCTAAGCAGCGTACCAAAGGTGCACTTGCGCACACCCCGGTGAAACTGTCAGGTCATACTCCACCGAAAGGTCCTAACCCGTTCCAATCGGCATCAACGCATTAACGCTGACTGCGTTCTAGTTAGCATATGTGAGTCACGTTCGTTATCGGAATTAACCAGACAAATCATTCCACGAACTAAGAACGGCCATGCACCACTACCCTTAAATTTGAGAAAGAGCTATTAATCTGTCTCACCTCGATAAGTTCGGACCTGGTAAGTTTTCCCGTGTTGAGTCAAATTGAACCGCAGGCTCCATTTCTT
>CAZIZA010000531.1:0-1249 GCA_964543555.1 uncultured Pseudomonas sp. | reverse complement strand
ATTGGTGCGCAAGTGGCGGCCCGTGAAAGTGGCGCTGCGCGTCACAGCAACTCCATGCACGCTGTGGCCAATGTGGACCCAGAGCAATTGCGCGAACAACTCAACACAGTCATTCAAACTTGGTGGGACGACGAACCCGAAGACCTGCGCGAAGAATTGCGCGAAGAGTTGCAAAACACACGCGGCATTCCACAAGAAGTGGACCGCCAGTTGTTGCTGGGTGTGCGCCGCGTGTTAGAGCGTGCTTTGAGTTTTCAAGAGAAAAAACTCTTGCGCGAGATGGTGCGTGAACGCGTGTTGGGCCCGCAAGCGGCGCAAGCGTCGACCGAGTTGCAGCCTGAGCATGTTGATTAAACTCTGATGAAAGGACGCTTGCGTCCTTTCATGGCGCTGCAGTTCGCAGCACGGTTACACCCAATCGTTTTTTCTAGAGCGTGAACATGAACCCTCTGTCATCTGCCGAAATTTTGGCCCAGGCCTTGCCCTACATCCGCAAGTTTCATGGCAAAACCTTGGTCATCAAATACGGCGGCAACGCCATGACCGACCCGGCTTTGCAAAAAGCATTTGCCGAAGATGTGGTGTTGCTCAAACTGGTGGGCATGAACCCCGTGGTGGTGCACGGCGGCGGCCCGCAAATTGAGGGTTTGTTGCAACGCTTGGGCAAAAAAGGCGAGTTCATCGAAGGCATGCGCGTGACCGACGCCGAAACCATGGAAGTGGTGGAGTGGGTGTTGGGCGGCGAGGTGCAACAAGACATCGTGGGCTTGATCAACCAAGCCGGTGGCAAAGCCGTGGGCCTGACCGGCCGCGACGGCGCCATGATTCGCGCCCGCAAGTTGATGGTGCATGACAGCAAAGACCCGAGCAAAGAATACGATGTGGGCCAGGTGGGTGACATCGTCAGCATTGACCCGAGCGTGGTGAAAGCCTTGCAAGACGATGCCTTCATTCCCGTGGTCAGCCCGATTGGGTTTGGCGAACACAACGAGAGCTACAACATCAATGCCGATGTGGTGGCGGCCAAATTGGCCACCGTGCTGCAAGCCGAAAAACTGCTGATGCTCACCAACATCCGCGGCGTGCTCGACAAAGCCGGCGAACTGCTGACCGAGCTCACCCCTCGCCGCATTGACGAGCTGTGTGCCGATGGCACCATCAGCGGCGGCATGATCCCCAAAATCGCCGGCGCCTTGGACGCGGCCAAGAGCGGCGTGAACGCGGTGCACATCATTGACGGGCGGGTGCC
>CAZIZA010000530.1:0-1260 GCA_964543555.1 uncultured Pseudomonas sp. | reverse complement strand
CGGAAAGCCAGGGCCGTGGGCTTGGCTTGCGTCTGCTCGAACACCTGATGAAAGAGGCTTACGAGTTGGGTGGACGTGAATGCTTCCTCGAAGTGCGCGCCAGCAACCAGAGTGCCTACCGCCTGTACGAGCGCTTTGGCTTCAATGAAGTGGGGCGCCGCCGTGATTACTACCCGGCAGTCGGCGGGCGAGAGGATGCGCTGGTGATGGCCTGTACCCTGGTCGACTGAGGCCATTGGTGTAAAAGCGTCCGGGAAGCGCGCCAGGATTTCCCGGATTGCATCCGGCTACCGTTGAAACACCAGCGCCTTCAATCCGCTTTCGGGGGAGATATCGGGGAACTCCGGCGGGTTGTCCAGGCGCTCGACAAAGCGCAGTTGTGGCGCTTCTGCCGCCATTCCTTCGATAAGAAAGTCCGGGCCGATATCGGGGTCGTTGACGCAGGCCAGCACGGCGCCGTGCTCGGTCAGCAGCTCTGGCAGGCGCCGGAGAATCCTGGCGTAGTCCTGGGTGAGGGCGAAGCTGCCTTTCTGAAAGCTCGGTGGGTCGATGATCACCAGATCGTACGGCCCGCTCTTGCGCACCTTGCCCCAGGACTTGAACAGTTCATGACCAAGAAACTCCACTCGGGAGAGGTCATGCCCGTTCAGGCGATGGTTGTCGCGCCCGCGTGACAGCGCGGCGCGCGCCATATCCAGATTGACCACCCGCTCGGCGCCACCGGCGATGGCCGCGACGGAGAAGCCGCAGGTGTAGGCGAACAGGTTGAGCACGCGCTTGCCGGCGGCCTGCTCGCGCACCCACTGGCGACCCAGGCGCATGTCGAGGAACAGCCCGCTGTTCTGCTTGCTGCCCAGATCCAGCAGGTAGTGCAGGCTGTCCTCGATGATCGGCCATTGCGCCTGTGGCTCCCCGGCTAGCCATTCGCTCTCGCTGCCCTGCACGTAGCGGTGCTGCAGCAGCAGGCCGCGTGCGCCACTGGCCTGCCATTGCGTCGTTTGCAGCAGCTCCATGAGCAGCGGTCGCAGTGCCGGTGACGGCTCGCGAAACAGTATCACCAGCACGATGCCGGACAGCCAGTCGACGGTGATCTGTTCCAGCCCCGACCAGCAGCGGCCACGACCATGGAACAGGCGGCGTGTCTCGGTGCCAGGGTGGTTGTCCAGCGCCTGCAGCAGGTGCTCGCGCAGGGTGGCGAGGGCGGTATCAGTCATCGCGGGTCAGCACTTCCAGCAGCTCGATTTCGAAGGTCAGGTCGGA
>CAZIZA010000529.1:0-1264 GCA_964543555.1 uncultured Pseudomonas sp. | reverse complement strand
GGGTGCTGCTCGGCCACGTTGTCGCGTGGCGTCGGCGAGCGCAGGTCGTGCAGGGTCGGCGAGCTGCCGTCGTGCTGCATCTGCACGAGGAAATCTCGGGTCACCGCGCCGATCACCGGGAAGGTGCCTTCCTGCAGCACCAGCGGCACCACGCGCTCACCTTCCGGCGCCGGCAGTTGCAGGTCACGACCGAGACCGCCGTTGTCAAAGGGCACGCCGACCATGCCGGCCACGGTCGGCAGCAGGTCGGCCAGGCCCACGGCCGCGTCGAACTCGCGCGGCGCCAGCCATTTCGGCGCATGAATCAGCAGCGGCACGTTGTTGCTCTCCAGCCCCAGTTGCTCGAAGGCCGGCGCCATGTGCGGGATCTGGCTGATGCGGGTGTTGTGGTCGCCGAAGAAGACGAAAATGGTGTCGTCGTAGAAGCCCTGCTCCTTGGCCAGTTCCATCAGGCGGCCGATGTTGAAGTCCAGCAGGCGCACGGCGTTGTACTGCTCGACGCTGCGCGAGCCGGCCTGCTGCACCTGTTCCAGCGGCAGGTCGAGCGCCTCGAAACCGTCGTTATCCCTGGGAATGGTGAAGGGACGGTGGTTGCCGGAGGTCTGCAGGTAGGCGAAGAACGGTTGGTCCTTGGGCAGTGCACCCAGGATGCGCGTGCTTTCCTTGAAGAAATCCAGATCGGAGATGCCCCAGACATCCACCTGCGGCGACTGCCAGTCGCGCTCCTCATAGAGCTGCACGCCATCGATGCTCTGGCGGATCAGCGCATTGATGTTGGCCCAGCCGGCGTTGCCGCCGATCATGTAGAACTTCTCATAGCCGTCGAGCGCATTGATCAGCGTGCGTTGGCGGGCGATCAGCGGGTTACGCGTGGCGGTCTCCTGGCGCGACACATCGGGGATGCCGGTAATGCTCGCCCACACCGTCTTGGCGGTGCCGGTGACCGGCACGTAGAAGTGACGGAAGAACCAGCTTTGCTGGGCCAGACGATCCAGATTGGGCGTCGGGTTCAGCGGGTTGCCGTAGGCGCCCACGGCGCTGGTGCCGAGCGATTCGAGCATGACGAAAACCACGTTGGGTTGGCGCTCGGTCTGGATACGGTGCGCCTGCACGGGCTGATGGCGGAAGAAATTCAACCCCTGCGCATCACGCTCGCTGACGCCCAGGTAGTCGGCCACCACCTCGTAATGCTCGCGCGTGGCGGCCTCGTCGAAGGCGGCGGGTTCGAGCTTGAGGGTGTCGAAGAGAAACAGCGCCGGGTTGA
>CAZIZA010000528.1:0-1265 GCA_964543555.1 uncultured Pseudomonas sp. | reverse complement strand
AGATCGAGGCGCTGGTAAAAACCATTCAGACCGACACCAACGAAGCCGTTATCTCCATGGAGCAGACGACTTCCGAAGTGGTGCGCGGTGCCCGCCTGGCGCAGGACGCCGGTGTGGCACTGGAAGAGATCGAGAAGGTATCGAAAACCCTCGCCGCCCTCATCCAGAACATTTCCAACGCCGCTCGCCAGCAGGCCTCGTCGGCCGGCCACATTTCCAACACCATGAACGTGATCCAGGAGATCACCTCGCAGACGTCTTCGGGTACCACCGCCACCGCCAAGAGCATTGGTAACCTGGCCAAGATGGCCAGCGAGATGCGCAAGTCGGTGTCCGGCTTCACCCTGCCAGACGCCTGATAAAGGAGCGCGGAGGCTGGCTGCAGCCTCCGCAACACAGCCATGACCCAGGGCGAAGGTATGCAGTCAGCGGGCGTTTGGGCATTACGCCCTGTGACCGACATGTCGCAAGCCGATTTCCACGACTGGCAGACGTTGCTCGAGGCGCGTACCGGCGTGGTGATCAGCGAGCAGCGGCGCGCGTTCCTGCAGACCAACCTGAGTGCGCGCATGCGCGAACTGGGCGTCGAGGATTACGCCAGCTACTACCGTCAGGTCACCGCTGGCCCGCGTGGCGCGGTGGAGTGGTCGACCCTGCTGGATCGGCTGACCGTGCAGGAAACCCGTTTCTTTCGTCATCCGCCTTCCTTCGAGGTGCTCTCGCAGTACCTGCAGGAGCGTCTGGCGGCAGGGCTGGGCAAGCCCTGGGAGCTGTGGAGCGTGGGTTGCTCCAGTGGTGAGGAGCCCTATTCGCTGGCGATCATGGCCGCCGAGGCCCTGCAGGGCAGCGAAATGCCCGAACATTTTGCGGTGACCGGTACGGATATCAGTCAGGGTGCACTGAGCAAGGCGCGAGAGGCGTGCTACTCGGCACGGCGCCTTGAGCAGGTGAGTGACGAGCTGCGCGAGCGCTACTTTCTCGCGCAGGCCGATGGACGTTTCAAGGTGGTACCGAGTCTGGCGGCGCGCGTATGCAGCGCCCGGCTCAATGTGCTGGAACTGGCCAAGGCGCCGATGTCCGGCATGGACGTGATTTTCTGTCAGAACTTGCTGATCTATTTCCGCCGCTGGCGTCGCCGCGACATCCTCAACCGCCTGGCCGAGAGCCTGGCGCCGGGTGGCCTGCTGGTCGTAGGCGTGGGCGAAGTAGCCGGTTGGCAGCACCCGCAACTGGTGCCGGTGGCCGACGAGCGAGTTCTGGCGTTT
>CAZIZA010000527.1:0-1267 GCA_964543555.1 uncultured Pseudomonas sp. | reverse complement strand
CCTGCCAATGAGCGACATCATCAAGATTGCCCGCCAGGCGCCCAAGGTGGTCGAGGGGCTGCTGGCCGATATGTTCGCCGCCAATGCCGAAGACAACCGCATCGCCCTGGGCGGGGTTTACTCCGGCCAGCAGTACATCCAGCTGCAGTTGGTTGCGACCAGCAACCCGGCTGATCTGCTCGATGATGACGGCAACGAGGACGATGAAGAATCCGCACCACTCCCAGCTCACAACCCGCTGACCACCCACTGGCTGGCGGCCCGCGCCGAGTTTATTGCCGCTGGCGGTGAGGCCAGAGGTGATCGGGATATCCCCCGGGAGCTGCTGGCGCTCGGTGCAGTGCGCTCTGTCTATTGGCTGGCACTGGGCCAAGGTGAAACCGCACTGGCCAAAGAGATCGGCGAGTGGTGGCAGGAGTGCGCGCCACTGCATGGGCAAGGTGAGGTGATCAAGTGACCCATCACCTGCAGCAGGAACTGACCAGCCAGATGTATCGCTGGCAAGAGACCTATCGGGAAGACGCTGCGCGGCTGCGTCTTTATCAGCGGGAGCTGGCCCATGCGCGTCGGCTACCTGCCCGCCCCCACGTCAGCATCAAGCTGTTGCTGCGTCAGTGCGCGGCCACCCGTCGAATGAAAACCCATGCCCAGCAGCGCATCAGTGGATGCCTGTTTCGCATCAAGACGTTATCCGCTTAACGCATGACCAAGCTCACCACCCGGCTGCCGCTGTCGAGAAAAGCACAGCTGCAGCGCGTCAACACTCTTTGCAACTCTCTGCCCGGCGTCAACTTTGACGCCGTTTTCGGCGGCCCACGCGGCCAATACGATCTGCTGTGGGCTATCCAGTTGCTCGATGGCCTCTCCCCCGAGTTAACCCGCGACCTGTTCAAGCAGTATGCACGGCGCCGCAAGGATTGCAGCTTTACCCATTGCCGGGCAGCCAATATCTGGCTGCGGGAGCGCACCCGCTGGGTGCGCCAGCTGCTCCACTCCATACCGGTCAACCCAAGGGAGATGCGCGATGAAGACGGCCGCAAGAAGGTGGCCCACCAGTTCGCCAACCAGACCGCAGCCATTTACAAGAACATCGAACAGGACATCAAAGAGGGCTCCGAGCCAGATCTGCTTCAGACCTGGGAGCTAATGCGCCAGCCGGCCGATCAGTGGGGCTTTATCGGCAAGATGCCCAAGTTCAAAACCGACGAAGTGCGGGATAACTGGATCCTGAGCGTGCTGGTGCGCCTGCTCTCTGCCAAGTGGTGGG
>CAZIZA010000526.1:0-1273 GCA_964543555.1 uncultured Pseudomonas sp. | reverse complement strand
TGCAGCGCCAGTACGAGCAGGCCCGTGAGCATGTTGCAGAGGCTCGCCTGCTCAGTGCTGAAGAGGCCTGCGCGCTGGTTCCGGTGCTGCGCCGTGAGCGGGTGCATGGCGCACTGTTTGACCCCAGCGCCGCTGATATCGATACCGCAGCGCTGCACGAGGGATATCTGCGCGGCATCCGCCAACAGGGCGGGGAGATTCATTGCCAGCGCGAGGTCATCAGCATCAGCCGCCTCGCCGACGGCTGGCAGGTGGATTGCGCCGGGCAAAGCTATCGCGCGAGCGTATTGATCAATGCCGCCGGTGCCTGGTGCGACGAGATCGCGCACCTGGCCGGCGTACCCGGCATCGGGTTACAGCCCAAGCGCCGCGCCGCCTTCACTTTCAACGCCCCGACAGGCATCGACTGCCAGCACTGGCCGGCACTGGTGAGCCTGGACGAATCGTTTTATTTCAAACCCGATGCCGGCCTGCTGCTCGGTTCGCCAGCCAATGCCGACCCGGTGGCGCCGCATGACGTGCAGCCTGAAGAGCTGGACATCGCCCTGGGCATCCATCAGATCGAAACCCACACCACGCTGCAGATTCGTCGTCCGGCGCATACCTGGGCCGGCCTGCGCAGCTTCGTCGCCGATGGCGATCTGGTTGGCGGCTTCGACACCCAGGTCGACAACTTCTTCTGGGTGGCAGCGCAAGGCGGCTATGGCATCCAGACCAGCGCCGCCATGGGCCAGGCCTGCGCTGCCTTGATTCGCCGGCAGCCGCTGCCGCCGCGCCTGGCAGAAGCAGGCCTGAATGCGGCTCTGCTCAGCCCTGGACGTCTACTCGGTTAAGCCGTCAGCCGGGCCTCAACCGCCCTGCCGGTCGCTGGCAATCTCGGTTTTTTTGAGGCCGCTTGCCGATTTCACCACGCTCAATTCCAGCACTCGATCACGCCCACCTTCGGCGATCAGGTAACGACCATCGTCCAAGGGCAGAATTGCTTGCGGCGCCTTGAGGAACGACAGCACGGTGGTCTGTTCGCCCCGGCCATCGACCAACAGCAGGCGGGCGCGGTGGGTCGAGTCCTCGCTGATCCATAGCCCCTGCTCGTCGCAAAGCATGAACGTCGGGTTGCGCAGCCCGTCGACCACCACCGGGTCGCGACCGTCCTCGCGCAGCTCGCGAATCACACCGGTTTCCTTTTCGCTGTAGAGCATGCGGCCGTCGGTGCAGCGAGTGATCGACTCGGTCTCCGAGAGGTTGTCACGCACCACGCTGAGCTGCTGGTCGT
>CAZIZA010000525.1:0-1283 GCA_964543555.1 uncultured Pseudomonas sp. | reverse complement strand
CTAATAGGGAACGTGAGCTGGGTTTAGACCGTCGTGAGACAGGTTAGTTTTACCCTACTGATGATACGTTGTCGCGACAGTAATCCAACTCAGTACGAGAGGAACCGTTGGTTCACATAATTGGTAATTGCGGTTGCCTGAACAGGCAGTGCCGCGAAGCTATCATGTGTAGGATTATGGCTGAACGCCTCTAAGTCAGAATCCATGCTGGAAAGCGACGACCTTTCGACCCGGGCGTTACGCGAGTAACGATAGGCTTCGGCCCTGCACCATAGGTCAGCGCAACGAGACACGCGCCGGGAAGGAAATCCATTGTAGACGACTTTAATGAAACGGGGTGTTGTAAGCACGAGAGTAAGCTTGCCTTACGATCTGCTGAGACTAAGCCTCCGCTTTCCGGATTTTGCATCTTGCAGCTAAGCAACAGCTCAGCGCAACTGCAACTTTCGATTTTTTCTTTTTTTTAATGCTCGCTGTGTACCCTCTGTATTTTGCCTGGCTTGATGTCCCGTCGCCTCTGCCTTGAGAAGCTGGCCACGGCGGCCTCCTTGAACTCTCGCGCTAAAGCTGGAGGACGCCATAACAGGTCTGTGATATGGTTCGGGTGGACTTGAGCTCCTGAGCCATGACTTCGATTGGACTACTTGTACTGTCTGTGTTGAGCGGTTCAGCGCGCCGGGCTTGTGGCTCACCTCTGGCCCATGACCCTTGGTGTCAAGAAGCCCAGACGGCTGTACCTCTGCTCCAATGTCCTCGATTGGGACTTCCAAATTATTCTCTATCAGGACTTCCTTGGGCCTGGCTTGGACTCGGCACATGTTCCTGCCGTAGATCTTGTACTGAATGTGTGTGCGATTTGAAGTGCGCGGCACATACTTTTATTTTGCAACGAAGCACTGTTTTTCCGATTCAATCAAATTGACTTTTTCAGGACTTGTGCGTTTTTGCGCCCTCGGGTTGCGCACGGTCACATGGAAACATTGGGCAAACTGTACTGCACGGACCAGGGTGTTGTTGTGCAATGAACCAGCTGTTGTCTGCTGTCTAACCCCAGGTTCTTCTGATGGTGTCGCTCACACATGCTTGTTTCAGGCTGCTGTTTCAGGCTGCCTTCCAGGCTGCTGCTGTTCCAGGCTGTTCCAGGCTGCTGTTGCAAGAAGAGAGGAGGAAGGAGAGAAAGAGAGAGAAGGAAGAAGAGGGGGAGAAAAGAAAGGGGGAGGAGGAGAGAGAAGGAGGAGGGAAGTCTTGTGTCAGGTCTCCTGGCCGCCCTTCCCAGCCGCGCG
>CAZIZA010000524.1:0-1288 GCA_964543555.1 uncultured Pseudomonas sp. | reverse complement strand
ATCCAAATGGAGCCTCAATGCCAATTTGCTCTTTGGTTAAAACACCCATCTCATATAACTCCATTACAGCTCCAATAGTGGCGCCAAATGAAATCGGGTCTAAGCCTTGCTCGTTGCAAAGCTGATTGGCGTATTGCAATGCCTCCAGATCATTTACGCCATTCGCTGCGCCAAGAGCCCAAGCAGCTTCGTACTCAAGGCCACCAGAGGCATGCATATGCTGTGGCTTATTTTCGATAGAGAAATGGGTGTCATCAATTTTTGAGATACGTCCACAAGCAATCGTGCAAGCAAAACAAGCCTGATTAGTTACCAAATGTGCTTTGCCATCACTCTCACGAGGCGCCGCCATCGCTTCAGCAGAAATATCTTTCGCACCCTCAAACTGAACATCCTGATGATTGCGCGTAGGTAGTGCGCCTACCTCATTAATCACGTTCATCAATACTTGTGTGCCATATGTAGGGAGGCCTTGACCGGTAACGGCATGACCTGCTAACACGGCCTTACCCGCTGCAACAGCATCCATAAATGCTTTGGGATTTTTAAGATTGCCAACTCCCTTGGTGCCACGGACTGCGATAGCTTTTAAGTTCTTACTACCCATTACCGCGCCCACACCTGAACGACCCGCCGCACGATGCAAGTCATTCACGATAGCCGCATATAACACTTGATTTTCACCAGCGCGCCCAATACAAGAAACCCGAATCTGGGGGTCCTGATGTTTCATTTTGATGGCAGGCTCTGTTTCCCAAACTGATCTACCCCATAGATCCGAGGCATCCAGCAATTCAGCCTTATCGTTCTCTATATAAAGGTATACCGGTTTAGGAGATTTTCCTTCAAAAATCACCATATCCCAGCCAGCCATCTTCAGCTCTGCACCCCAATAACCACCAGAGTTAGAACATGCGATCGCCCCTGTTAACGGGCCCTTGGTTACAACTGTGTAACGGCCACCAGTAGATGCAGTAGTTCCAGTCAAAGGACCGGTAGCCCAAATAATTTTATTTTCTGCAGAAAGTGGTTCTACTTTTGGATCAACCTCTTCAATAAAATACTTAGACGCTAAACCACGTGAACCCAAATACGCTTTGGCCCACTCCATATTCAAAGGTTCAGATTGGCAAGTGCCCTTGCTTAAGTTAACGCGCAGTAGTTTTCCAGCCCATGACATGATATTTTTCCTATATTTTTTAGTTAGCGCTATCTTGGTTGCCAAGCTTGTCGGCCCACTCACGCATTCTGTCCAGACCAGTCCAATCTGCATCTACGTAGGTAATCG
>CAZIZA010000523.1:0-1294 GCA_964543555.1 uncultured Pseudomonas sp. | reverse complement strand
TCCGTCGCCGTCGACGACAAACGTGACGATCGACGTACGCTCATGGTGTATATGCACCTTCCCGTCTCTGCCAACCACGTACTTTACTATTCTCTGAGGTAGGGAGAGG
Source organism: uncultured Pseudomonas sp. (assembly GCA_964543555.1). Classification (GTDB taxonomy): domain Bacteria; phylum Pseudomonadota; class Gammaproteobacteria; order Pseudomonadales; family Pseudomonadaceae; genus Aquipseudomonas. The sequence goes on along the minus strand of CAZIZA010000523.1, from coordinate 1,185 downwards.
TAGGAGGCTCATGAGAGGGAGGGGGTGATGGAGGGAGGGGCACCCAAGACTCCAACAATACCCAACCCACGTCCCAATCCACCAAGATACTGGTCTTAGACCACTGTTCTGTGGTAAGGGGGGTGACCAGAGGGTGAGGGAGGGGTGAGGGAGGGTAAGGGGTGTTGAATTATGGGGTTGTGGTGGAGGGGGGGCACCAAACACTCCAACAATACCCAACCCACTACCAAATCCACCAAAATACCGGCCACAGACCACCGTTCTATGATAAGGGGGTAGCTAGAGGGTGGGGGAGAGATGTTGAAGGGTGGGGTAGGGGGTAGGAGGGAGGGGGGGTGGTGAAGGGAGAGTCACCCGTCGTCCCCACAGCACCAGCTTGGTCCTAACCTGTGTTGACAGGCTGTAAGCACTGTTTTCCCCTTCTACCCTATAAGGAGGGCTATAGGGTACGCTATTGGGCACTTTATTCGGCCAAGCGAGATCGGCCCTGCTCTTGGGCCGTGCTAGTTGGGCGGCACTAAAAAAGTTTTTCGCGCATAACTTTTTTGTTTATGCCCTGATTTCACTCTGGTTTTCACCGTTCGCTTTCTAATAATTTTCCGCGTCGATTGCCACCAAGATTTACCGGAAAATTGGGAAAATTTATGCAACCATTTTTCCTAACCACGTGGTTGTCAAAGTTGTTTTCACTCGCAATTTCCACAATTTTCGTCCGATCGGGCTGCTATTGCCACTGAAAATTTTCTTTTAATTTTCCGCATTCACCAATACCACACACGACCGGTTTAAGGAAAAATTATTTTGTTGCTCACTTTTCCAGCGTCCCAGCGAACAATTAGCAGTAAAACAGAACTTTTGCACCTTGTTTCTCGCCGAATCAGCCGATTTCCATGCCGTTTTCGCCGGAGGATATATCTAGGGCTCAAATGTAACCGACAAAAGCACTTCCGGCCCAGATCCTGACACTTTTTCACCGTTTCGGATGTTTTGGTCGGCGGGCCTATGCTAGCTGGGACAGAATCCGACGAATCCGGTTTCGCACTTATTTCGCGAAAACTTCACCAATTTTCATCCGGTTTTCGACGGATCACCGCTTTTTGTGCCCCGGGGCGTCGTATACAACACACTTAGCACGGTTTCGGATGGTTTTGAGCACTTTTCGAAAACACGTGGTTTCCGTGCCAC
>CAZIZA010000522.1:0-1297 GCA_964543555.1 uncultured Pseudomonas sp. | reverse complement strand
GCTGAATATCGGCGATGAGATTGCCCGCCTGCAGGACAAGAGCAGCACCCTGACCGAAAGCATCTTCGGCAACCTGACCAGTTGGCAGATCGCCCAGCTTGCGCGTCACCCGCGCCGCCCCTATACCCTGGATTACATCCAGCACATCTTCACCGAGTTCGACGAGCTGCACGGTGACCGTCACTTCTCCGACGATGCCGCCATCGTCGGTGGTGTGGCGCGCCTGGCTGATCAACCGGTGATGATCATCGGTCACCAGAAGGGCCGTGAAGTGCGCGAGAAGGTGCGCCGCAACTTCGGCATGCCGCGCCCGGAAGGCTACCGCAAGGCGTGCCGATTGATGGAAATGGCCGAGCGCTTCAAGATGCCGATCCTTACCTTCATCGACACCCCCGGCGCCTACCCGGGTATCGATGCCGAGGAGCGTGGCCAGAGCGAAGCGATTGCCTGGAACCTGCGCGTCATGGCGCGTCTGAAAACCCCGATCATCGCCACCGTTATCGGTGAGGGTGGCTCCGGCGGTGCGCTGGCCATCGGCGTCTGCGACCAACTGAACATGCTGCAGTACTCCACCTACTCGGTAATCTCGCCGGAAGGTTGCGCCTCGATTCTCTGGCGTACCGCCGAGAAGGCGCCGGATGCGGCCGAGGCCATGGGCATCACCGCCGAGCGTCTGAAGGATCTGGGCATCGTTGACCAGGTCATCGCCGAGCCGCTGGGTGGCGCGCACCGCGATCCGGCTGCGGCTTCCGAGTCGATCCGCCAGGAACTGACCAAGCAACTGGCCAGCCTGCAGAAGCACGACACCGACGCGCTGCTCAAGCGTCGTTATGAGCGTTTGATGAGCTACGGCATCGCCTGAGTCTTTTCTACGCATCTATCAACGGGCCTTCGGGCCCGTTGTTGTTTAAGCTTGCATGATGACTGCTCTCGAACTTCGCTTGCGCCGGGCTTTGCAGCCTTGTCGTGCGGCCCCTGCATGGCGCGTTGCCTTATCTGGCGGCCTGGATTCCTCCGTGCTGCTGCATCTGCTTGCCGACTGGTCGCGACACGAGTCATTACCGCCGCTGTCCGCGATTCATGTCCATCATGGGCTGCAGTCGGTCGCCGATGACTGGCCGGAGCATTGCGCGCAGCTTTGTGCGCGGCTGGGTGTTGCGCTGGATATCGTCAGGGTGCAGGTGGCGCCGGGGGCCAGTCTCGAGCAGGCAGCGCGTAACGCGCGTTATCAGGCTTTCACTACGCGGCTTGGTCCGGGCGAGGTGTTGCTCAGTGCTCAGCATCGTGATGATCAGGC
>CAZIZA010000521.1:0-1302 GCA_964543555.1 uncultured Pseudomonas sp. | reverse complement strand
GCATCAACACAGACAACATGTTTTTGCTGCGCACCAAGCCACCGTAGAACAGGGCCAGGCCAGGGATGGTCATCAAAATCACGAGCAAGGTAGACACCGTCATCCAAGCGGTATCGCCTTTGTTAGGCACTGCCACAGGGGCAGCCGCTTCAGCCGCTGGTGCAGCATCAGCTTTCGCAGCAGCAACGGGCGCTGCAGCAGGAGCGGTTTGGGCCATGGCAGCCGTGCCGCCAAGCAGCAGGCCAAACCCGAGGGCGAGGGAGGCAAGCAGTTTTTTCATGATGGTCTTCTTTCTTAAAGTGCTTCCGGGCCGGTTTCACCGGTACGGATACGAACCACTTGTTCGAGGTCGTAAACAAAAATCTTGCCGTCGCCAATCTTGCCGGTGCGCGCAGCACCTTCGATGGCTTCGATGGCACGGTCAACATGCTCTGCGTCAACAGCAGCTTCGATCTTGACCTTGGGCAAGAAGTCAACCACGTACTCAGCACCGCGATACAACTCGGTATGCCCTTTCTGACGGCCAAAGCCTTTGACTTCTGTGACAGTGATACCTTGCACCCCAATTTGAGACAAGGCCTCGCGGACCTCGTCCAACTTGAAGGGTTTGATGATGGCGGTGATGAGTTTCATGGTTGCTCCTAGAGAAGACGACTAGCTTGGTTTAGAAGCTGTATTTCAGACCAACGACGGTGGTGTTTTTGGCATTGTTTCTGTCAGAAACTGTTCCGCGATAAGCTTCGCCAGTGTTGCCTTTACCGTTGGTGCTGATCGCTGCAAGGCTCAATGACAAACCATCACCCAAGTCTTTGTTCAATGTCAAAGCAATGTCGGTGTAATTCGCGCCAACATTGTTTTTAACAACCTGACGGCCAGCATGTGGCACCAAAGAATAGCCATTACCCAAATCAAAGGTGGCACTCAAATCCCAATAGGTGCTCCCTTTGGAGTCATTCCAACCAAAGAGGTTTGAAAACGCGTAGGAATACTTCAATGTTGCTGGGCCATATGTGGCCGCTCCATAAACCTCATCAGTGTTGGCATTGGAATAACCAGCTTTTGTGTAAGTGTTGTTTAAATATTCATAACGAAGGTAGCCCACGTCATAAGCCAAGCCGCCTGCTTCAAATTTGTAACCACCGTACAGGTCCAATTCAACAGGTCCCTTAGCGTCCGAACCCGCATCCTTGATCCACTTGATAGTAGAAGCCCAAGCGCCGGCATAAAAACCATTGGAGTTTGTGTAGTCCACACCGCCCTGCAAAGCTGGATCACCTTTGGTTTGGGCGATACCACGATAAC
>CAZIZA010000520.1:0-1305 GCA_964543555.1 uncultured Pseudomonas sp. | reverse complement strand
AACATTCCAGTGGGTTCGACCATTCACTGCATCGAGTTAAAGCCCGGTGCTGGTGCGCAAATCGCTCGCTCAGCTGGTACTTCAGCCACCTTGTTGGCACGTGAAGGCACTTACGCTCAGGTGCGTATGCGCTCAGGTGAGGTTCGCAAGATCCACATCGAATGCCGCGCCACCATTGGTGAAGTGGCCAACGAAGAACACAGCTTGCGCCAGTTGGGCAAAGCCGGTGTGAAGCGTTGGATGGGTATTCGCCCAACCGTTCGCGGTGTGGCTATGAACCCGATCGATCACCCACACGGTGGTGGTGAAGGTCGTACCGGCGAAGGCCGTCACGCTGTTGACCCATGGGGTAACCTGACCAAAGGTTATCGCACCCGTAACAACAAACGCACACAAGTCATGATTGTGTCGCGTCGTAAGAAGTAAGGGGTAGCCAATGAGTCGCTCTCTTAAAAAGGGTCCATTTGTGGATCATCACTTGATTGCCAAAGTTGACAAGGCAGTCTCGACAAAAGACAAAAAGCCGGTGAAAACCTGGTCGCGTCGCTCCATGATCTTGCCCGAGTTCATCGGCTTGACCATCGCTGTGCACAACGGCAAGCAACACGTTCCTGTTTACATCACAGACCAGATGGTGGGCCACAAGCTCGGCGAATTCGCCTTGACGCGCACCTTCAAAGGTCACCCCGCGGACAAAAAAGTCCAGAAGAAATAAGGAAAGACCATGGAAACACGTGCAGTCCTTAGGGGCGTCCGTTTGTCGGTCGACAAAGGCCGTTTGGTTGCGGACATGATCCGCGGCAAAAAAGTTGACCAGGCTCTGAACATCCTGACATTCACGCAGAAAAAAGCTGCGGGCATCGTCAAGAAAGTTTTGGAATCTGCCATCGCTAATGCTGAACACAACGACGGTGCTGACATCGACGAGTTGAAGGTGAAAACCATCTACGTCGAACAAGGCACCACACTCAAGCGTTTCACTGCCCGCGCCAAAGGCCGTGGCAACCGCATCAGCAAGCCCACATGCCATGTGTATGTGACGGTTGGTAACTGAAAGGCATAGGAAGAAATGGGACAAAAAATCCACCCCACGGGCTTTCGCCTTGCTGTGAGCCGTAACTGGGCTAGCCGCTGGTACGCCAGCAACCGTGACTTCGCCGGCATGCTGGCTGAAGACATCAAAGTGCGCGAATACTTGAAAGCGAAGTTGAAAAACGCCGCTGTCTCTCGCGTGCTCATCGAGCGTCCTGCCAAGAACGCCCGCATCACCATTTTCTCGGCGCGTCCAGGCGTGGTGATCGGCAA
>CAZIZA010000519.1:0-1308 GCA_964543555.1 uncultured Pseudomonas sp. | reverse complement strand
AACGCCAGGTGGTGCGTCCGCTGGTGGAGCTGTTCTCGCCGCTGACGCCAAGCCCCTTCGCCAGCCGCACGCCGGTCACACTGGACCAGCAGATCGTGCCGCAGATCGACCGGCGCCAGGCCATCGCCGTGGCCGCTGCCGAGGCGCGGCGGCTAGGCTGGGACGCGCCCCCCGGCGGGTTGTTCCATTCGGCCGAGTTCGGCGTGTACGGCGTCGGCTTCTACGAGGTCGGTGATGATCACGGCGACGCCGGGCTGGGCAACCCGTGGATCTATGTCGACAGCCGCAGTGGCGAGCTGGCCGGTGCGCATGTGCCTGGCACGGGCAGTGCCGGGGATATCTTCCTGCAGGCGCAGTTCCCGCTGCACTCGGGGCGCATCATCGGCCTGCCCGGGCGCATCCTGGTGTCGCTGCTGGGTCTGGCAGTGGCCGGCCTGTCGCTGACCGGGCTGGTGATCTGGGCGAAGAAGCGCCGCTCGCGCGTGCTGGCCGAGCAGCGCAGCCGAGCGATGGCTCAGGTGCTCGGCTGATCGTCAGAGAATCGGCGAGATCAGCCTTGCGACACGCATGCCCAGTTGCTGCAGGCGGTGCAGGTTGCGGCGGTCGGCATTGACCAGTTCGCGTGAGTGGCTGAAGTCGTCTTCCAGCATGGCAGCGACCTGGGCGTTGAAGCCTTCGTGGAAGGTCAGCAGGTTGGCTTCGAAGTTGAGGCGGAAGGAGCGGTTGTCCAGGTTGGCGCTGCCCAGCACGCAGGCGTCATGGTCGATCAGCAGCGCCTTCTGGTGCAGGAAGCCCGGTTGGTAGCGGAAGATCCGCACGCCAGCGCGTAGCGCCTCGAAGGCGTACAGGCTGGAGGCGGCGAAAACGATGCGATGGTCGGGGCGCGATGGCAGCAGCAGGCGCACGTCAACGCCGCGCATCACTGCCAGGCGCAGGGCAGCGAACAGCGCTTCGTCGGGAATGAAGTAGGGGCTGCTCAACCATACCCGCTCGCGCGCGGCGTGAATCGCTTCGACGAACAGCAGTGAACAGGTTTCCTGCGGGTCGGCCGGGCCGCTGGCGATCACCTGGCAGAGCTGGCCGGGCTCGTCCTGTTTGCTCGGCTGCAGCAGCGGCGGCAGCGCCTGGCAGGCCCAGTACCAGTCCTCGGCGAAGGCTTCCTGCAGGCTGGCCACCACCGGGCCGCGCACTTCGACATGGGTGTCGCGCCAGGGCGCCAGCGGCGGCTTCTGTCCGAGGTATTCGATGCCGAAGTTGAGCCCGCCGAGAAAGCCGATCTCACCGTCGACCACGACGATCTTGCGGTGG
>CAZIZA010000518.1:0-1308 GCA_964543555.1 uncultured Pseudomonas sp. | reverse complement strand
CGATGGCTTTGGCAATGTCGCCGCTGTAGCGAATGCCGCCATCGGCAATGAGCGGTATGCCCGAGCCTTTGAGGGCGGTGGCCACATTGTCGATCGCCATGATTTGGGGCACACCCACACCCGCCACGATGCGGGTGGTACAAATTGAACCAGGGCCAATGCCCACCTTCACCGCGTCAGCACCCGCTTCGGCCAAAGCCAAAGCAGCGGCACCGGTGGCGATGTTGCCACCCACGACATCGATATGCGGGTAGTTTTTCTTGACCCAACGCACGCGGTCAATCACGCCGTAGCTGTGACCGTGCGCGGTGTCCACCACGATGGCGTCTACGCCGGCTTTGACCAAGGCCTCCACGCGTTCTTCGGTACCCTCGCCCACGCCCACTGCTGCGCCCACGCGCAAACGGCCCGCTGAATCGCGTGCAGCGTTGGGAAAACTGGTTTGTTTGGTGATGTCTTTCACCGTGATCAAACCTTTGAGTTCAAACGCGTCGTTGATGACCAACAAACGCTCGAGCTTATGCTTGTTGAGCAAAGCTTTGGCTTGCTCGGGCGTGGTGCCCTCAGGAACTGTCACCAAACGCGCGCGCGGCGTCATGATCTCGCTCACCTTTTGGTCGTAGCGTGTTTCAAAGCGCAAGTCGCGGCCTGTGACGATGCCCACCACTTGTTTGCCTTCGCACACAGGAAAGCCCGATACACCTAATTCGTCAGACAAAGCCATGACTTGTCGCACGGTGGTGTTGGGGGTGATGACCACTGGGTCGCGCAACACACCACTCTCGTAGCGCTTGACCTTGGCCACCTGCGCGGCCTGCTCTTGCGCAGTGAGGTTTTTGTGCACGATGCCCATGCCACCTTCTTGGGCGATGGCAATGGCTAAGCGAGCTTCGGTGACGGTGTCCATTGCGGCAGACACCAAAGGCAAATTAAGTTGGATGTTGCGTGAGAAACGCGTGGCGAGCGAAGTATCCTTGGGCAGGACTTGAGAGTAAGCTGGCACCAACAACACATCGTCGAAGGTAAGGGCTTTGCCAAGTAGGCGCATGTGAAAGCTCCAAAAGAACGATTTTAGTGATGACAGAAACTTCCGGTGTATACAGTTCATCGAAGTGCTAAATGGCGTTTGTGATAACAATTCAAATGAGCACAAAAAAAACAATGAATTTCATTTTTTCTGACAATCCATTCCAACCATGAAAAACATGATGTCCTTCAAAAAAATTTCGTTCGTCAACGTTCTCTTCGGTTTTTGTTTGCCAGCCATGTCTCTGTCGGCATTGGCTAACACCGTCACCTACGGCTACG
>CAZIZA010000517.1:0-1318 GCA_964543555.1 uncultured Pseudomonas sp. | reverse complement strand
TGCTACAAGGTCAAGCTGATGCTGCATCTGCTGGGCAAGGAGTACCAGTGGATTGCCATCGACATCCTCAAGGGCGAAACCCAGAGCGAAGCTTTTCTGGCCAGGAATCCCAACGGCAAGATTCCGGTGCTGGAGCTGGAAGATGGCACCTGTCTGTGGGAATCCAACGCCATCCTCAACTTCCTTGCCGATGGCAGCGAGTTTCTGCCGACCGAGCCGCGCCTACGCACCCAGGTACTGCAGTGGCAGTTCTTCGAGCAATACAGCCACGAGCCCTATGTTGCAGTGGCGCGCTTCATCCAGCTTTACCAGGGCATGCCTGAAGCACGTCACGATGAGCATGCACGCTGCCTGGCGTTGGGCTACAAAGCGCTGAAGGTGATGGAAAAACAACTGGAGCGGACGCCTTATCTGGTCGGTGAGCAGTACTCCATCGCCGATATCGCCTTGTACGCCTACACCCATGTGGCGCATGAGGGCGGCTTCAGCCTGGAAGCTTTCCCAGCCATTCGCGCCTGGCTCGACCGGGTAGCTAGTCATCCACGGCATGTGACCATGCTTGGCTGATCACGGCTCGGCGATGGACTGCGTCCGAGAGGCGCAGCGCTGCCGCCATATCAAGGGGCTCAATCCGGTCTCGCGGCGAAAGGTGCGGGTGAAATGCGACTGGTCGCAGAAGCCGTGGGCGTAGGCGATCTGCGTCAATGGCTGGTCGGTGGCCAGCATCATCTCCCTGGCTGCTTCGATGCGTTTGCGTGCCACGTAGGCCAGTGGTGTGATGCCGAAGGTCTGTTTGAATACATGGGAAAAATGGCTGCTGCTCAGTTTGAGTTGGGCGGCCAGATCGCAGGTACGAATGGCAGCGGCCAGGTTGTCGCTGATGTACTGATCCAGGCGTCGTGTCTGCCAGCGTGTCAGACCGTTTATGCAATGACGAATGCCACACTGCTTGCTGGCGTTGACTTGGCGTAGCAGCGTCATGGCCTGCTCGACCTGCAGGTAGGCGTTTTGCGTGTCCACCAGCAACTGCGTTTCAGCCTCCGCGAGCAAGGCAGCGATACGGTCCAGCAGCTGCGGGTCTGGCCTGGCCTGGTGCAAGCAGGGCCTAATTGCCTGAAGTTCGCCGAACGAGCCCATCGAGAAGCCTCCTTGTCTGAACAGTGGCACAGCATGCGCGGCCTCTTTGGCGGCGCACAGCTCACAAGGAAGGGACGGGTGACAACACTAAAGTGGTGTACCGATCTCCAGCACGCCACGTTGCACGGCGATGGCCACGGCGTGGGTGCGATTGTTGGCGCCGAGCTTGTCCATGATCAGG
>CAZIZA010000516.1:0-1319 GCA_964543555.1 uncultured Pseudomonas sp. | reverse complement strand
TCGAACACGGCCTTGACGTAGCTGGCCTTGTCGAACGCCAGGTTGATCGCCTGGCGCACCTGCGGCTTGTCCAGCGGCGCATGCTGACTGTTGATGCCGACGAAGGCGGTCATGAACGCGGCGGTCTGTGCGCTTTTCAGCTTGGCGTCGCCAGCGATGGCCTGCACGTCCTGCGGTTTTGGCGACAGGGCGATCTGGCATTCGCCGCGGCGCAGCTTCTGCAGGCGCACGTTGCTGTCCGGGGTGATGGCAAAGATCACTCGCTCCACGCCCGGCTTGCCAGCGAAGTAGTCCGGGTTGGCGCGGTAGCGCACCACGGCATCCTTCTGGAAACGCTCGAAGACGAACGGACCGCTGCCCACCGGCGCGCTATTGAGCTGCTGCGGGGTGCCGGCGGCCATCAGCTTGTCGGCGTATTCGGCGGAATAGATCGAGGCGAAGCCCATGCTCAGGGTGGCGAGGAAAGTGGCGTCGCGGCGGTTCAGGGTAATGCGCACGCTATGAGCATCCGGCGCCTCTACCTTGGCGATCAGGCTTGGCCACTGCATCGACTGGGCATGTGGGTAACCGCTGGCGGCCACCGCATGCCAGGGGTGCTGCTCGTCGAGCATGCGCTGGAAGCTGAACAGTACGTCCTGAGCATCGAGGTGGCGGCTGGGCGTGAAGTCGGCGCTGTGGTGAAATTGCACATCGTCGCGCAGCGTGAAGTCGTAGACCAGGCCGTCGGCGGAGATCGACCAGTTGCGCGCCAGGCTCGGCAGTAGCTTGCCCTGCTCGGCATCGAACTCCACCAGGCGGTTCATCAGCATGTCGGCCGCCGCATTGGTGGTGGTCAGTGAGTTGTACTGCACGACATCGAAGCCCTCCGGGCTGGCCTCGGTGCATACGCTGAGGGTGGCGGCCTGGGCCAGGATCGGGGTGCACAGTAAAGCAGTGAGCAACAGGCGCATGATGAAGTCCTTATTCCTGGCGTTGACGGCAAGCTTGCAACCCTAGTCGATTTGCCGGGCGCTGAATACCTGATCGAGGCGACGAGCGGTCAAATCCTGATCAAACCCCGGCGCTCTGGCTCCTGGCCAGCCTGGGTGCCAGGTTCAGTGTTTCATCCTGCGTTTTTCCTTGTTGCTCCATAGGGTTTCTGGTATAAAGCAGCGCTCTTTTCTAGGGGCCCGGTTCTTGCGCTATCCAGTGCGCCCGGTAAGACCCTCGAGAAACGCGGCGCCGAGCGCCAATGACATTGAGTTTAAGCGGCCAACCCATGCCGGGTTGGGCATGTGGTTTTAGAGGGCTGAGGCATGTCGAGAGTCTGTCAAGTTACC
>CAZIZA010000515.1:0-1324 GCA_964543555.1 uncultured Pseudomonas sp. | reverse complement strand
GAGTACGGCACGACCTTGCCGGTCAGCGACAGGGTCATCATGGTGCGGCCGTGGTAGGCGCCGGTGAAGGCGATAACGCCGGCACGACCGGTGGCAGCACGGGCGATCTTCACTGCGTTCTCGACGGCTTCGGAGCCGGAGGTGACCAGCAGGGTCTTCTTGGCGAAGTCGCCCGGTACGCGCTTGGCGATTTCTTCGCACAGCTCGATGTAGGGCTCGTACGCCAGCACCTGGAAGCAGGTGTGGGTCAGCTTGGTCAGTTGCTCCTGAACGGCGGCGACCACTTTCGGGTGCAGGTGGCCGGTGTTCAGCACGGCGATGCCGCCGGCGAAGTCGATGTACTCGCGGCCTTCGACGTCCCACACGGTGGCGTTCTCGGCGCGCTCGGCGACGATCGGGTGGATCTGGCCGACGCCGCGCGGTACGGCGGCCTGGCGGCGTTGCAGCAGGGATTCGTTGGTCTTGCTCATGGTGTCCTCATGGCCGTCATCGGGCGGCTCGGTTGCAAGGAAATGCCTCTGGAGGTGGTTCGCCGCAGCATACGATGATCGACTGCGTCGGGCCGCCGGAGGCGGGGGAAATTCTGGCTCGCTACGTCCCGGATCAACACGTTAGGCGCGTCGCGAGCGATGGCCGGGCCAGGCGGCACAAGCGGGAAAAGCGGAGTTGGCTATAGCCAATGAGCATTTTCCCGTTTGCGCCAACGCCGTCCGGCCGAGTGCAGCAGCGACTAGATGCCGCCCAGGCACATGTACTTGATCTCGAGGTAGTCCTCGATCCCGTACTTGGAACCTTCGCGGCCCAGGCCGGAGGCCTTCACGCCGCCGAACGGCGCGACTTCGTTGGAGATCAGGCCGGTATTGATACCCACCATGCCGTACTCCAGCGCTTCGGCCACGCGGAACACGCGGCCCAGGTCACGGGCGTAGAAGTAGGAGGCCAGGCCGAACTCGGTATCGTTGGCCATGGCGATCACTTCTGCCTCGTCCTTGAAGCGGAACAGCGGCGCCAGCGGGCCGAAGGTCTCTTCCTTGGCCACGGCAGCGGTTTTCGGCACGTCGAGCAGAATGGTCGGCTCGAAGAAGGTACCACCGAGGGCGTGCGGCTTACCGCCCAGGGCCAGCTTGGCGCCCTTGCCCACGGCGTCCTCGATGTGCTCCTGCACCTTGGCCACGGCCTTGCTGTCGATCAGCGGGCCGGTGGTGGTGCCATCTTCCAGACCGTTGCCGATCTTCAGCCTGGACACGGCGGCGACCAGCTTCTCGGCGAAGGCGTCGTAGACACCGTCCTGCACATAGAGGCGGTTGGCGCAGACGCAGGTCTG
>CAZIZA010000514.1:0-1328 GCA_964543555.1 uncultured Pseudomonas sp. | reverse complement strand
TTTTGAGTTGATTGCCGATCAATACAACTTTTATGGTCAACTGGCGCGTGAAGAGTTGGGCAAATCCAATCATGCGCCCGCCAAGACCAAGGTAACTGAGCAAGAGATTGACGCAATGGCGAGCCGTAAAGGGTTTATTCGTGGTGAGCGCTTATATGCCATGAACTTGCGCTTTGAAGGTAATCGCGAGTGGAATTGGGAATTGCGCAATATGACTGATAAGCAGTTATTGGCTGCGGCTGAGTATGCGAAGCGTATTCACTTATATGACCGTGTCGTCAATACTGCTGACCGCACAAAACAAGAGCATGACTTTAGTTTGCGTTACCCAACTCCATTTAAAGAAGAGCTATCCCCCATTGCACGCCAAATTGATCTGAATCTTGCTTGGGCATATGGCTTGATTCGTCAGGAGTCGCGCTTCATTATGAATGCCTCATCCTCTGTCGGTGCATCCGGCTTGATGCAGGTGATGCCTAATACTGCTAAGTACGTCGCTAAAAAAATTGGCATGACAAATTACACCAACGATAAGCTGAGCGACACTAATACCAATTTGACATTGGGTAGTAATTATTTAAATATGATTCTCGTTGATCTAGATGGTTCTTGGGTTCTGGCCTCAGCAGCCTATAACGCAGGACCTTCTCGCTCAAAAGCTTGGCGCGAAAAATTAACAGGCCCAACCGAAGGTGCAATTTTTGCAGAAACCATTCCATTTACGGAAACACGCGTGTATGTAAAGAACGTGCTCTCGAATGCAAATTACTATTCGTCTGTAATGAATGGTCAAACACAATCTTTAAAGCAACGATTGGGTGTAATTACGCCGAAGGCTGCAACTCAATCCGAGCTTCCTTAAACAATAATTGCCCCTCCAGGCAAAGAGAGCCTCATATGAAATACGACATCCTTCTAATTGGCGGCAATGGATTTGTAGGGCGAGTGATTGCGGCGCAACTCCAGTTGGCAGGCTATTCTGTATTGATCCCAACGGGCCACTTGGCTGCCGCACGTGAATTACGAATGCTGCCTAAGGTCCACGTTGAAGATGCTGATATTCATGATTTTGATGAACTGCAAAGTCTTTGTAAGCGCATTGATAAAAATGGAGCGGTGATCAATTTGGTCGGTGTCTTACATGACAAACCAGCCCAGCCTTATGGAAAAGTATTTAAGGCGGCTCATGTAGATTTGCCAAAAAATATTATTACTGCGATGCAGTTACATGGCTTAAAGCGCTATTTGCACATGAGCGCACTAGGCGCAGATTCTAATGGCCCTTCGATGTATCAGCGCAGCAAAGGCGATGGTGAGGCTGCAGTCAA
>CAZIZA010000513.1:0-1334 GCA_964543555.1 uncultured Pseudomonas sp. | reverse complement strand
AGGCGTCGTAGACACCGTCCTGCACATAGAGGCGGTTGGCGCAGACGCAGGTCTGACCGTTGTTGCGGTACTTGGAGATCAGCGCGCCTTCGACGGCGGCATCCAGGTCGGCGTCATCAAAGACGATGAACGGCGCGTTGCCGCCCAGCTCCAGCGACACCTTCTTGATGTCCTGGGCGCACTCGGCCATCAGTTGACGACCAATTTCGGTCGAGCCGGTGAAGGACAGCTTGCGTACGATCGGGTTGCTGGTCAGCTCGCCGCCCACTTCGCCAGCGCTGCCGGTGACCACGCTCAGCACGCCTTTGGGGATGCCGGCGCGCTCGGCCAGCTCGACCAGCGCCAGGGCGGAGAACGGGGTTTGCGAAGCCGGCTTGATCACCATGGTGCAACCGGCGGCCAGAGCCGGGCCGGCCTTGCGGGTGATCATCGCGGCCGGGAAGTTCCACGGGGTGATGGCGGCGGTCACGCCGATCGGCTGCTTGATCACGATCAGGCGCTTGTCCGGCTGGTGGCCCGGAATCACGTCACCGTAGACGCGCTTGGCTTCTTCGGCGAACCACTCGATGAAGGAGGCGGCGTAGGCGATCTCACCCTTGGCTTCGGCGAGCGGCTTGCCTTGCTCCAGGGTCATCAGGCGACCCAGGTCGTCCTGGTTTTCCATCAGCAGCTCGAACCAGCGACGCAGCTTGTTGGCGCGCTCCTTGGCGGTCAGCGCACGCCAGGCCGGCAGCGCCTTCTCGGCGGCCTCGATGGCACGGCGGGTTTCCGCACGGCCCATCTTCGGCACGTGGCCGATAATCTCGCCAGTCGCCGGGTTGTTCACGGCGATGGTCTGGCCGCTGTCGGCATCCAGCCACTGGCCATCGATATAGGCCTGCTGGCGGAACAGTTGGGCGTCTTTCAGTTGCATGGCAGTCTCCTTCGGATTCCGACGCCCTGGCGTCGGGGGTGGAGTCATGGACACGAACCACGCCGCGCGAATAGCACGGCATGGGCCTGGTAAAAAGTTAAGAGCCGCTGATTGGCGAAGGGTTCGGAATGGCCGAACACTGCGTTTGAAATCTCAAACGAATCCTAGGAGCGCGACAGGTAAAGGGCAATAGCCGAAGGGGTTAAATCGACGAAAGAATGACAAAAAACTTGCTCAAGGGGCTTTTAACCACCTCGAAAGTGTAAAGTCCGTTCGGAATAACGCACACTCATGCACGATGGACGCTAAGCCCCCAGATGCGTATCATTGCGCCCCGCAACGCACTCGTAGCTCAGCTGGATAGAGTACTGCCCTCCGAAGGCAGGGGTCGTGGGTTCGAATCCCGCCGAGTGCGCCAGAT
>CAZIZA010000512.1:0-1340 GCA_964543555.1 uncultured Pseudomonas sp. | reverse complement strand
GGACGAATTGCACGAATCTCAGCGGCCACTTGACCCACGCGTTGGCGGTCAGCACCCTTGATGATGATTTCAGTTGGCGCAGGTGTTTCCACCTTGATGCCAGCGGGCATGTCTTTGTTCACGGGGTGAGAGAAACCCACCGCCAAGTTGAGCTTGGCGCCAGTGGCTTGGGCTTTGTAACCCACACCAACCAGTGTCAATTTTTTCTCGAAGCCTTTGGAAACACCGATCACCATGTTGTTGACCAACTGGCGCAGCGTGCCGCTCATGGCGTTGGCTTCGCGAGAGTCATCGGCTGGGGTGAAAGTCACTTTGCCAGCTTCGTTGGTTACTTTGACCAATGCGTGGGCAGCGACTGACAGCGTACCGCCAGCACCTTTCACGCTGATCTGTGAGGCATTGATCGTCACGTCCACACCTTGTGGGACGGCTACGGGCATTTTTGCAACGCGGGACATTGTGTATCTCCTTACTGCATTAAGCGACGTAGCACAACACTTCACCACCGACACCGGTAGCGCGTGCTTTGCGATCTGTCATCACGCCTTTTGGCGTTGTCACGATCGCCACACCCAAACCGTTCATCACGTGGGGGATAGCGTCGCAGCCTTTGTAAACGCGCAAGCCAGGGCGGCTGACACGTTCGATACGTTCAATCACAGGACGACCAGCGTAGTACTTGAGAGAAATCTCGAGTTCTGATTTGCCGTCAGTGGTTTTGACTTGGAAGCCGTCGATGTAACCTTCGTCTTTCAACACTTGCGCGATGGCAACCTTCACTTTGGATGAAGGCACCAAAACGGTGGGCTTGGCCACCATTTGCGCATTGCGAATGCGGGTCAGCAAATCGGCGATTGGATCACTCATGCTCATATTGAATCTCCTGCCCGATTACCAGCTGGCCTTGGTGATGCCGGGAATGTTGCCTTCGAAAGCAAGTTCACGGATCTTGGCGCGGCCGAGGCCGAATTGGCGGAATGTGCCGCGAGGACGACCGGTGATTTCACAACGGTTGCGCTGACGGGTGGGATTGGCGTTGCGGGGAAGTTTTTGCAGACCCAAACGGGCAGCTGCGCGCTCTTCATCGCTACGTTTTGCGTCGGTGGCGATGGCCTTCAATTCCGCATATTTTTTAGCGTACTTAGCCACCAGTTTTTCACGCTTGAGCTCGCGCTCGATCAAAGCTACTTTAGCCACGTGACACCTCAGTTCTTGAACGGGAAACGGAAACCAGACAACAAAGCTTTGCATTCTTCGTCGGTCTTGGCCGTTGTGGTGATGCTGATGTTGAGGCCGCGCAGTGCGTCGACTTTGTCGTACTCAATCTCAGGGAAAATGAT
>CAZIZA010000511.1:0-1349 GCA_964543555.1 uncultured Pseudomonas sp. | reverse complement strand
GACACCACCGCTCGGGTGCCTTGCTGGGTGTTGCAGCGACACCCGTAAACCTTGTTATCCAGATGGCCGAGGGTGAAGCGCTTGTGGTTCCTGGCCAGCAGGTCGGGATCGGCGGTGTACAGGCAGGAGAGCTGCGGATAGGTCACAGGTCGGGTGATTTCGTCGTAGATGGGCGCCGAGCTGGGGACGTCTGGAATACGTGGCACCCGCAGGGAGACGTAATCCTCTGTCGAAAGCGGCTCGGGACCTTCCTGTGGCGGTTGCTGGGTGACGGGCGATCCTGCTGGTGTGGCTGTGCGCGCGTCTGCTGCCTGCTCGGGTGTCGGCTTGGGCGGTGCAATGCGCCGCTCATAGATGCCATAGCCGAAGTAGCCGATGCCCAGGAGGCAGATGATCAGAACGAACAGCGCACGAGGCGGCTTGAACTTCATGTGGTGTTCAGAGCCTTCAGCGACGGATTGGTACACACCGAAGAACTTCTTATCGAGCAGGACGCGGGTGGCCTGGCCGTCGCTGAAGTCGTTCTTCTTCTCGACGTCCATGTTTACGCGCTCGAACTCCCAGCGCTTGATGATCTGGCCTTTGTGGCCTCGCACGTAGTGGATGTGCGAGTTGCAGAGCTTGCGGAAGTGGGTATCGAGCAGGCCGGGGTTCTGGGTGATGCAGTGCAGTTCATGGCCCCGGTGGCGCATGGTTTCCAGGGCGCTGGCGTAGGCGGGTACGGCAGAGCCGGCCGGGCGCACACGGAAGAAGGTCTGTGCTTCGTCGATGACGATGATGGCGTTCTGCGGCAGCTCGTGCCATTTCTGCGGCTCGTCGAATTCCTGCCAAACCGCTTCCAGCACTTCAGCGTTTGGATTGAAGCCACGGATGTTGTGGTAGTAGACCGGGCGGCCTTCTTTTGCGGCTTTGGCGTCTACTTCCTTGATGGTGTTGAGGGTCTTGCCGTTGCCCTGAAGACCCGTGCGCAGGACGAACATCAGCCACCCGCCTTGTTGAGCAGGGCGAGGCCGGTGATGGTGCCGGTGATGCGATCCATACCGGCCAGCATCAGGCGAGCGATGACGGCGGCGATGATGATGTTGATGGCCACGTCGATCTTGGCCATGCCGAGGATGGCGGCAACCGGTGCGGGAATGGCGCTGAACAGGCCTTTGATATAGCCGTCGACGGTGTCGATCAGGCGACCGATACCGACATAGGCGACGTAAGCAAAGCCGAGGGATGCCAGCGCCCGGAAGACCAGGCCGGAGACGATGGAGCCGAGGAAGGTGGCGAGCAGTGGTAGCAGTAGTGGCATATCAAGACCCCTTGATTCCGCGAGCGATGGTGACGGCGAAGAAGATGGA
>CAZIZA010000510.1:0-1351 GCA_964543555.1 uncultured Pseudomonas sp. | reverse complement strand
GATCGACCAACAAGATGGGATAACGGTGTGGCAACTGTTTCAAGATTTGATGGATATCCATGCTCATTTTTTTTGACTTTCAAAATCAGATTCAAGCGATTTGATGCGGTCGCGCAAACGGTGCAGTTGGCGCAGCGTGGCCGCATTTTTTTCCCATGACGCATTGTCGTCGATAGGAAACACGCCACTGTATTGGCCGGGTTGACGGATCGAGCGCATCACCACCGACGCAGCAGAAATATGCACACCATCGGCCAATTGCAAATGGCCCAACACCACAGCGCCACCGCCAACTGTGCAGTTCGCACCAATGCGGGCACTGCCCGCCACACCCGCGCAACCCGCCATGGCCGTGTTGGCGCCGACATGCACGTTGTGCCCAATTTGCACCAAGTTGTCGAGCTTGACGCCGTCTTCGATGACGGTGTCATCCAATGCGCCACGGTCAATGCAGGTGTTAGCGCCGATTTCAACATCGTTGCCAATGCGCACGGCACCGAGTTGCTCTATTTTTTCCCAGCGGCCTTCAAACAACGCAAAACCAAATCCATCGGCACCAATCACCACGCCCGCATGCACGATGCAGCGTGCGCCAAGGGTGCAATCTTCACCGAGCGTGACATGCGATTTCAACCAAGTGTTAGCCCCCACCTTGGCACCTCGCTCGACCACACACAAAGGGCCAATGCGCGCAGTGGCATCGATGTGTGCTTCAGGGTGAATTACCGCACTGGGGTGAATGAGAGGCTCAGAATGCGTTTGAATGTGTTGCCGCCACAACTGCGTCAATTTGGCGAAATAGTGGTAGGGGTTGTCCGCCACAATGCACGCGCCTCGCGCGGATGCTTGGGCTTCAAATGCGGGAGACACTATCACGCAACCCGCTTGGGTTGTGGTCAGTTGCGATTGGTATTGTGGGTTGTTGAGGAAACTCAGCGCGTCGCTTTGCGCAGTGTCGAGCGGCGCGAGTCGATGTATTTCAAGGTTGGCGTCGCCAACAAGGCGCCCGCCTAGGCTGTCAACAATTTGGCCGAGACGCAATGCCACGACCGATCACTTGGCCGAGTTGATGACCTTCAGCACTTTGTCGGTGATGTCGTGCTTGGGGTTGATGTAAACCGCCTCTTGCAACACGAGATCGTATTTCTCGGCTTCAGCGACTTGTTTGATCACACGGTTGGCGCGCTCCAAGACCAATTGGAACTCTTCGTTTTTGCGCGCGTTCAGTTCTTCTTGGAACTCACGGCGCTTGCGTTGGAAGTCGCGGTCTTGCTCACCCAACTGCTTTTGGCGTGACACACGTTGTGACTCTGAAAGTGTCGGCGCTTCACGCTCAAACTTTTCAACGGCA
>CAZIZA010000509.1:0-1373 GCA_964543555.1 uncultured Pseudomonas sp. | reverse complement strand
GCTTCGGCCAGAACCTTGCCCGCCAGGTGCGTATAGGTCACGCCATGGCCACTGCAGCCTTGCGAGTAGTAGATGTTGTCGCCGATGCGACCGACCTGCGGCAGGCGTGACAGCGTCAGCAGGAAATTGCCGGTCCAGGCGAAGTCGATCTTCACGCTCTTCAGTTGCGGGAAGGTCTTGAGCATCTTCGGGCGGATGATCGCTTCGATATTGGCCGGGTCGCGCGCGCCATAGACCACGCCACCGCCGTAGATCAGGCGCTTGTCGCCGGTAAGGCGGTAGTAGTCGAGCAGGTAGTTGCAGTCTTCCACGCAGTAATCCTGCGGCAGCAGGCTGGCAGCGACTTCATCGGACAGCGGCTCGGTGGTGATGACTTGAGTACCGCACGGCATCGACTTGGACGCCAGCTCCGGCACCAGGTTGCCCAGGTAGGCGTTGCCGGCGACCACGACGAATTTGGCTTTGATACGGCCTTCCGGAGTGTGCACCACCGGGTTGGCGCCGCGCTCGATGCGCGTGGCCGGGGACTGTTCGTAGATCACCCCGCCCAGCGATTCCACTGCAGCGGCTTCACCCAGCGCGAGGTTCAGTGGGTGGATATGGCCACCGCTCATGTCCAGCATGCCGCCGACATAGTTCTCGGTCGCAACCACTTCGCGGATGCGCTTGGCGTCCATCAGCTCCAGCTGGCTATGGCCGTAGCGCTCCCACAGCTTCTTCTGCGATTCCAGGTGGCCCATCTGCTTGCTGGTCAGCGCGGCGAATACGCCGCCATCCTTCAGGTCGCACTGGATGTCGTACTTGGCGATGCGTTCACGAATGATGCGGCCGCCCTCGAACGCCATCTGCCCGAGCAGTTGCGCCTGCTTGGGGCCGACCGTACGTTCGATCACGTCGATGTCGCGGCTGTAGCTGTTGACGATCTGTCCGCCGTTGCGGCCGGAAGCGCCAAAGCCAACCTTGGCCGCCTCGACGATACTCACCTTGAAACCGTTCTCCAGCAGAAACAGTGCAGTGGACAAGCCGGTGTAACCCGCTCCGATGATGCATACATCGGTCTCCGCCTCGCCTTGCAGGGCAGGGCGTTGTGGCACGGGGTTGGCTGAAGCGGCGTAATAGGATTGTGGATATGCCGTGTGCGCCATCTTGAACCTCTGTTCTTTATTTTTTACGAGTGATTCGATGCTACCTGAGTTGAAAATAGCCGGCTAGTGCCCGTGCAAAATATTCAACAATCTGGTTTCGATAAAAAATTGGCCTATTTCAGTAAGTTAGCGAAAAAACCTGTTGACGGCCGAAAAGATCTGCGTAGAATGCGCACCCATCGAAGGCACATAGCTCAGTTGGTTAGAGCACCACCTTGACAAGGTGGG
>CAZIZA010000508.1:0-1380 GCA_964543555.1 uncultured Pseudomonas sp. | reverse complement strand
TAACGCTGACTGGCATTTTTCGTTGGGAACTTGTGAGCCCGGTTCTTGACGACGCGAGGGACGCGGCGATCGGGACGGCGAGGCGGCAGCACAAAGAGATGGGCCTGTTCGAGCAGGCGACAGAGTTGGTGCGGCAATGTCGCGGCCGACGCGATGGAGGCAAAGCACAGCAGGTTGACGATGGCGTACATGGCCGTGTGAAAGCTGATGCGTCGAGGTTCGACCTGTGCCTGGCGGGCCATCTCGCGCATCCAGCGACGCAGCAGCGTGTAGGCAATCAAGACACCCCAGAGCTCCTGACGCACCAGCGCGGGCTGCTTGCTGCGCAGCACCGGTTGCGCGTCCTGCAGCGACTGCTTGATCTCCCGGAATCCCAGCTCGATCTCCCAGCGTTGGCAGTACAGTTGCGCCAACGCAGCCGCCGGATGTCTCAAGGCGTCCTGCTGCGAGGTGATGAAGCGCCGGCGTGTACCGGCAACACTGACTTCGATCAGGCGCGCTTGCCAGTGTGAGGGCAGCTCAGGATGCAACTGACGGGCACGCGGTGAGACGGGCATGCGGATGAGCCAGTCGCCCGGGGCCAGGGTGGCGACGATTTCATGGCGCAAGTTGTCCTTGGCGCGCATGAGCCAGTGACGCTCATCACCTTGGGATTGCCATCCCAGCAGGAACGCCGCAGAGAAGTAGGCGCGATCGAACAGCGTCAGCGAGTGATCCAGCCCCTGGAGCTGGGTGGCCAGCGTCAGCTCGCCGCAATCCATGCCACCCATCTTGGCATCGAGCATTTCGTGACTGAGCGTGTCCATCAGGCATACGGCGCGAATCTGCGGCCAGGGCAGCGGCCCATATTGGGTGCTGCCACTGCCCAGGTCCTCGCGGTTCTCGGGCGTGTCCGGCGCGCTCCAGACCACGCCATCGACAGCGAGCACGCGCAACTCGGTGGGGTCGGGGGCAGGACGCCAAGCCCGGGCAAGCAGTCCGAACAGGTAGGCCAGCGGTTCTTCACCCAGGCGCTGGCGGGCCTGTACGCTGGCACTGGGCGCGGGCAGCGATTGGGCATCCAGGCTCAGCGCCAGTTGTTGCACCACCTGCCACAGCGGCAGATTGCGAAACAGCGCCAGGCCGATGACGAGCCAGATCGCGTGTTCGGCCGGCAGCTTGCGCCGCCTGATGGAGGCCTTGCCGCTGGCCTGCAAGGCCTGCTCTATCCAGGTCGGGTCGATCAAGGAAGCCAGGGCATCGAGTCGCTCAGGCACTCGGGGCAGGGTTTCGCGCAGCGCGCTTTGAAGCAGGCTCATTCAGCAAAAAAGGGAACGTGTTGAACACGTTCCCTTTTTACTGGATCAGCAGGCCCCGGTCGGGCTTAACTGACTGGCATTA
>CAZIZA010000507.1:0-1385 GCA_964543555.1 uncultured Pseudomonas sp. | reverse complement strand
CCTCGATCTCGGTCGGGCAGTTGAAGGTGAAGGCGGCCGGCATGAAGATCAGCACGGACCACTTGCCCTTCAGGGACTGCTCGGTGACTTCGATGAACTCGCCGGCGTGGAAAGCGTTGACCTTGAACGGCTGAACCTGAGTATTGATAAGGGACATATCTGACTCCTTGTGAGTTACTGTGAGGGTTAAGAATTTACGGTGGCCATATTAGCCACCTAACGAAAAAAAGCTTATTGATTACGACCATGATATCGATTGAATGCACCAATCGATGCCTCAGCCCACGTCGGGCGCGGGCTGCAGCACTGGCTCAAACCAGGCTGGGGTCAATCAGCAGCGCCAGTTTACCTGCGACCTGGTTACTGGCGAGTGTCTGAAACGCCGCTTCACTGTCTTCGATGGCAAAACTGCGCTCAAGTTGCGGCCTCAGGCGCCCTTCTGCGAACAGCGGCCAGACCTGCTGCTGCAGATCGTGCAACAGATCAGCCTTGAACTGGTCGTCACGATTACGCAGGGTCGAACCGGTCAACTGAATACGCTTACCCAGTACCTGCGCCAGGTCCAGTGATGCCTCACGCCCGCCCATGAGACCAATGTTGATCCAGCGACCATCCGGCGCCAACAAGGCCAGATTGAGGGCCGCGTACTGCCCACCGACCGGATCGAGAATCACATCGAATGGCCCGAAATCATGCAGCGCCTGCAGGTTCTCACCACGCAGAACCCCGCCCTGTGCCCCTAGCGCTTCACAGTACGCCAGACGCTCGGCGGAACCCACACTGACCCAACACGGGCTGCCGAATGCCTTGCACAGCTGAATGGCAGCCGAGCCAACACCACTGGCGCCGGCATGCAGCAGGACTTTCTCACCGGGGCGCAAGCCACCAAGCTGGAACAGGTTGAGCCAGGCGGTCGCATAAACCTCAGGCACCACAGCCGCCTCGACCAGGCTCAGCCCCTCGGGCACCGGCATGGCGTGGCGAGCATCGAGCACCACCTCCTCGGCCATGCCGCCGCCCGCAAGCAGGCAGCAGACGCGATCGCCAACCTGCCAGGCACTGCCGGCGCCGACTTCGACCACCACCCCGGAACATTCCAGCCCCAATACCTGACTGGCACCGGGCGGTGGTGGATAGAGCCCGGCACGCTGCAACAGATCAGCCCGATTGAGTCCGGCAGCCGCTACTTTCACCCGAATCTGCCCTGCATCACAGACCTGTAGCGGTTGCTCCAGCCACTGTGCATGACCTTCGACGCCTTGCAATGCCTTCATGCTACCTCCATAGTGCAAGTGAACCGAGTCCGGCGCTGACCACCGGACTTTCGCCCAGCGCCAACGGAACCTGGCGCCCTCAAATACGGCCTAATATGCGTTATCACCTGC
>CAZIZA010000506.1:0-1386 GCA_964543555.1 uncultured Pseudomonas sp. | reverse complement strand
CGACCTAATCTTGGCTCATCGGCCTGAGACAAGAACAAGGGTGTGGTGTGATGGCAAACGATGTACTGGTGAGCTTCCGTGGCGTGCAGAAGAGCTATGACGGCGAAACGCTGATCGTCAAAGACCTCAACCTAGATATCCGCAAGGGTGAGTTTCTGACCCTGCTCGGCCCGTCCGGTTCCGGCAAGACCACCAGCCTGATGATGCTGGCCGGGTTCGAGACGCCGACCGCTGGCGAGATCCTCCTCGATGGCCGCTCGCTGAACAAACTGCCGCCGCACAAGCGCGACATCGGCATGGTGTTCCAGAACTACGCGCTGTTCCCGCACATGACCGTGGCCGAGAACCTGGCCTTCCCGCTGAGCGTGCGCGGCATGTCGCGCACCGACATCAGCGAGCGCGTCAAGCGCGCGCTGTCGATGGTGCAGCTCGACACGTTCCGCAACCGCTATCCGGGCCAGCTCTCCGGTGGTCAGCAGCAGCGTGTGGCCCTGGCCCGGGCGCTGGTGTTCGAGCCGCAACTGGTGCTGATGGACGAACCGCTCGGCGCGCTGGACAAGCAACTGCGCGAGCACATGCAGATGGAGATCAAGCACCTGCACCAGCGCCTGGGCGTGACCGTGGTCTACGTGACCCACGATCAGGGCGAGGCGCTGACCATGTCCGACCGCGTGGCCGTGTTCCATCAGGGCGAGATCCAGCAGATCGCGCCGCCGCGCGAACTCTACGAAGCGCCGCACAACACCTTCGTTGCCCAGTTCATCGGCGAGAACAATCGCCTGGCTGGCGAGCTGGTCAGCCGCGATGGCGAGCAGTGCGTGGTGCGCCTGGCGCGGGGTGAGGAAGTACGCGCCACGGCGGTCAACGTCGGTGCCGTCGGCGAGGCCGTGAGCCTGTCGATCCGCCCCGAGCGCATTCGCCTCAACGGCCACAGCGAGGCCTGTCCGAACCGTTTCTCCGGGCGTATCGCCGAGTTCATCTACCTGGGCGACCACGTGCGTATCCGCATGGAGGTCTGCGGCAAGTCCGATTTCTACGTCAAGCAACCCGTGGCCGAGCTCGATCCGGCGCTGGCGGTTGGTGACCTGGTTCCGCTCGGCTGGTCTGTCGAGCATGTCCGCGCGCTGGATCCACTCCACGTCGAGTGAGCCTTTCGCGCAGTGCTTCACCTTTACCCCGTAACACAGAGGAGCTGATAAGAATGACGAAATCCCTGAAGCTCGCGGCGTTGGCCCTGGGCGTTAGCTGTGCCATGCCGGCACTGGCGGTGGACCTGACAGCGGTATCCTTCGGCGGCGCGAACAAGGCGGCGCAGGTCAAGGCGTTCTACGAACCCTTCGAGAAGGAAACCGGCAACAAGGTGCTGGGCGGCGAATACAACGGTGA
>CAZIZA010000505.1:0-1388 GCA_964543555.1 uncultured Pseudomonas sp. | reverse complement strand
TGCCATGCGCTTGGATTTTGGGGCACGAAGGGCAGGGCGTGTCGCCCGACTTGGCAGCCAAAGCCCAAGTGGCGGTGCGCATTGCTCAGCCAGGGGGCGAAGAGTCACTCAATGTGGCGGTGGCGGCGGCCATTTGCTTGCATGCAAGTGCCACAGCAGCGTTGTGACGCCAATTTGCACGGGGAAGTGTGCAGCTAAGTTGATACGCTTTTGAGACTGCAAACCTTGCAATATTGAAGGCGTTTTCCCTCTGAAACTCGGGTAAACCAGCGGCTCGGATATAATGAGAGGCTTTCCCGCATCAACCTGTACGTCTTAGCTTCAAACCAGGCAAATTCCTCGAACAAAGCAGCCAAAAAGAGAACTTTTCTCTTCTGAGTGCTGAGGCGTACCCGAACTATTCCGGAGAACCCAGTGCTTTTGTCTCTTCAGGGAACTTTCCCGCCCGCCATCTTGGCGCTTGCAGACGGCACGGTCTTTATCGGCAACTCGATCGGAGCCACAGGCTCTACCGTTGGTGAAGTGGTGTTCAACACCTCACTCACTGGCTACCAAGAAATCCTCACCGACCCCAGCTACTGCCAGCAGATCGTCACTTTGACCTATCCGCACATCGGCAACTATGGCGTCAACACCGAGGACATCGAAGCTGACAAAGTCTATGCCGCTGGTTTGATCATCAAAGACTTACCGCTCATCGCCAGTAACTTCCGTTCAAACCAAACCCTGTCGTCTTACCTGATCGACAGCGGTACCGTGGCCATTGCCAACATCGACACCCGCAAGCTCACACGCATCTTGCGCACGCACGGTGCACAAAATGGTGCCATCGTTGGTTTGGCCAAAGGCCAAGCAGTCACGCAAGCCGTGGTTGACCAAGCGATTGCCGCAGCCAAAGGCGCGCCCAAAATGGCCGGCCTCGATTTGGCGCAAAAAGTGACGGTTGCTAAAACCTATGAGTGGACCCAAACCGAATGGCAATTGGGCAAGGGTTATGGCACACAAAGCGCCCCCAAATTTCATGTGGTTGCGTATGACTTCGGTGTGAAGAAAAACATTTTGCGCATGTTGGCCGAGCGCGGTTGCAAGGTGACCGTGGTGCCAGCGAAAACACCTGCAGCGGATGTTTTGAAATTCAAGCCCGACGGCATTTTCTTGTCGAACGGCCCGGGTGACCCAGAGCCATGCGACTACGCGATCAAAGCCGCCGCTGAATTGATTGAAACAGGCATTCCGACATTTGGCATTTGCTTAGGCCATCAAATCATGGCCTTGGCCAGTGGTGCCAAAACTTTCAAGATGAAGTTTGGCCATCACGGTGCCAACCATCCCGTGAAAGACCTCGACAGCGGTCGTGTGTCCATCACCAGCCAAAACCACGGTTTTGC
>CAZIZA010000504.1:0-1395 GCA_964543555.1 uncultured Pseudomonas sp. | reverse complement strand
CATTCGGAGTGTAGCGCAGCTTGGTAGCGCGTCTCGTTCGGGACGAGAAGGTCGCAGGTTCGAATCCTGTCTCTCCGACCAAATAAC
Organism: uncultured Pseudomonas sp.; assembly: GCA_964543555.1. Lineage (GTDB taxonomy): Bacteria > Pseudomonadota > Gammaproteobacteria > Pseudomonadales > Pseudomonadaceae > Aquipseudomonas. Next base: position 1,308 of record CAZIZA010000504.1, on the reverse strand, counting down.
AGTTCACAGCAGTACATAGCTGTTACTGAACCCTCAAGAAAGCCCGCCACGTGCGGGCTTTCTTGTTTCTGCCTGTTTATTTCTGCAAACACCTACCGGTCGCTCATGCCCGCGCTTATCGTCGAGGAAAGATAGAGCCCTGGGCATACAAACCCCATACACGCGCCCACATCAAGCACCACCCCTCACCGCATCACCCCGCTCAACTTTGCCCCAGAGGCTACCGAGCACCACGGACCAGCAAGCCAGGGACTGCATTCCGAGTCAAATCACACGACCAGAACCCCTGGCAGCTGCGCCATAAGATGCGGGATAGCAGGTGGTCGCGGCTCGGCATTGCCAAAAGGATCGACAGCAGCCTCGAACTGCAAACTCTCCCTGCGCCTGGCAAACGCCATCCATGTCGACGCCCACGGCTTTACTGGTCTGGCGACGACTTCGGACCCCCATCGCCCTCCCCGAAACCGATGACACTCCAGGAAATACGGAAACAAAAAAGGCGACCCGAAGGTCGCCTTTTCTTGATGAATTACCCGAACTTAGTTCTGATTTTCCATCTGAGCACGGATCAGATCACCAATGGTGGTCGGGCCGGTGCTTTCAACGTCTTGCTTGTTGCGCAGTTCCTTCATCGCATCCTTCTCGTCTTCAACGTCTTTCGACTTGACGGACAGGCTGATGACGCGGGACTTGCGGTCAACGCTGATGATCTTGGCTTCTACTTCGTCGCCTTCTTTCAGAACGTTGCGCGCGTCTTCAACGCGGTCACGGCTGATTTCAGAGGCTTTCAGGGTAGCTTCGATCTCGTTGCCCAGGTCGATGATGGCGCCCTTGGCGTCTACTTCTTTCACAACGCCACGGACGATGGTGCCCTTGTCGTTGATGGAGACGTAGTTGCTGAACGGATCGTCTTCCAGCTGCTTAATGCCCAGGGAGATGCGCTCGCGCTCCGGGTCAACCGACAGGATGACGGTTTCCAGCTCGTCGCCCTTCTTGAAGCGACGCACGGCTTCTTCGCCAGCTTCGTTCCAGGAGATGACGGACAGGTGAACCAGGCCGTCGATGCCGCCGTCCAGGCCAATGAAGATACCGAAATCGGTGATCGACTTGATGGTGCCGGAGATCTTGTCACCCTTGTTGAACTGACCGGAGAAGTCTTCCCACGGGTTGGTCTTGCACTGCTTGATACCCAGGGAGATACGACGACGCTCTTCGTCGATGTCCATAACCTTGACTTCCAATTCGTCGCCGACGTTAACGACTTTCGACGGGTGGATGTTCTTGTTGGTCCAGTCCATTTCGGACACG
>CAZIZA010000503.1:0-1395 GCA_964543555.1 uncultured Pseudomonas sp. | reverse complement strand
TTTCACTCTGACAGTAATAATGTCACTGTCAGTTTTCATCGCCATGCTTGCTGTTTTGCCTGACTGGTAAGATCACTGATGCAGTGAAGACTCCCCGGTTTCCTGACCCTCACTCTGAACGACCAGAAATGTGTCTTTCCCTGGACCCGTCGGTTACCGGGAAGTATTTCATGCGAGGCATCTCCTCACCGATGCGCGTGACTCAAGAAGGGCCTGACGGCTTGTCTCTTTACTGTCCTGTCCGGGTTATCGTCAGGAGAAATGACGGATAGTTTCCGAAGCAGGAAATGACTTATGGCAAAGACAAAATCCGCTCAATCACCGTCCGTTGTTGGGGGCGTTGATACGCATAAAGATTTACATGTCGCGGCTGTAGTTGATCAAAACAACCGAGTTCTGGGGAGTGAGTTCTTCGCGGCAACACGCCAAGGATACCGACAAATGCTGGCCTGGATGGCATCTTTTGGTACGATTGAGCGCATCGGAGTTGAATGTACTGGCTCCTATGGCGCAGGCTTGCTGCGCTACCTCCAGAGTTCAGAGATCGAGGTACTGGAGGTCACCGCACCGGATAAAATGGAACGTCGTAAACGTGGTAAAAGCGATACGATCGATGCCGAAAGTGCTGCCCACGCCGCTTTCTCCCGCATACGCACCGTCACGCCCAAAACACGTAGCGGAATGATTGAAGCGCTTCGCGTCCTGAAAGTCTGCCGTAAAACAGCTGTTGCAGCCCGACGCATTGCACTACAAATGATCCAGATGAATATCGTGTCAGCTCCTGATGAGTTACGTGACCAGATCCGTCATCTCACGAGGATGCATTTGATCCGCACACTGGCCTCGTGGCGACCCGATGTTACCGCCTACCGCAATGTTCAGGATGCCTATCGTATTGCACTGAAATCACTGGCTCGAAGATATCTGGAGTTACATGACGAAATAGCCGATCTGGACGTTATGATAACGTCGATTGTCGATGAGCTAGCGCCAGAGCTTATCAGGCGAAAAGCTGTAGGGTACGAATGTGCTTCTCAACTGCTGATCACTGCTGGTGATAATCCTCAGCGCCTGACCTCTGAGTCTGGCTTTGCGGCTTTATGTGGCGTCAGCCCAGTCCCCGTATCTTCCGGTAAAACAAACCGTCACAGACTGAATCGTGGTGGTGATCGTGCCGCCAATAGTGCTCTGCATATTATCGCTATAGGACGATTGCGCACCGATACGAAAACACAAGAATATGTGGCCAAACGGGTAGCTGAGGGTCACTCAAAAATGGAAGCGCTACGTTGCCTAAAACGTTATATCTCGCGTGAAGTCTATACGTTGTTACGCAATCAAAACCGGTTGATCAACAGCACTCAAATAACGACTTGACTCTTAGAAGGGCGTCCA
>CAZIZA010000502.1:0-1402 GCA_964543555.1 uncultured Pseudomonas sp. | reverse complement strand
AAAAAATAGGCGCCGCAAACTTTCTCGCGCTCTTTCCCTTAATGCAACAGAACCCAAAAAGGTATATTGCTACGATCATCAATGTTTGGCGATTGGGGGCTATCGTGTATGATGTTGTCTTCTTGTACGGAAAATTACTACTTTTTAAGGATGACATATGAGTTCGAACTTAACTTTTTCTTTGTTTTTCGTTTCTTTATTTGCTAATGCTTATAACATTAAAAACGAAAGTGACGAGAGCTATCAGATGGCATTATCTCAATACCCTCAAGAGGTTATTACCATTAAGCATGGAGAGAAAGTTGAAATAGATAATGAAATTGACGGTTTATTTATTGCAAGAGGAGCAGCGCATGATGCCGTAAGCGCTAATAATGCAAATTATATTGTTGGCCCAAGTATTGAAATCGATTCATTACCGGGGGTCAAGTATGTGCAGGGTGAATTTGAAGTGTTAATTGGCCCTGATATTGTTATGGATAATGAGAAAACCTCATTAAAAATCAAAAAAAATGGCTATCTGTTTTATCAGTTTTATAATGCCAGCGGGGAGGTTATTGTAACTGGCCAAGTACCTCCTTATGTGCGCCCATTTTAATATAATTTTTATAAATAAATTTGGTTCTGTTGCATTAAGGAAGGGGGCAGTTTTCCAGCCCCCCTCCTTAATGCAACAGAACCGTCCTATGCCTCACTAAAATATTAGTTTAATCTGTGCATTAAAACTGCTTCCACTCGTATGTTCTCCAAGTTCAAGCTGATAACTTCCATCCAATTGAAGTCTATCCCCAATTTTTGCCACCACCCCCGTTTTAACAAAAACAATTGTTCTATCATCCTCAACACCACTAATTAAAAATGTCTTGTCAGGAATGCTATTGAAATTAAACTCCATCGTGTTTTTTGTTGGGCCAAGCGATTGATTAATTCCGCCACCAACCCCAACCACCCACGAACTATCATTGCGAACCCAAGTCCGGGTAACGTTGCTGTCAAATCTAGCCAACAGGTTAGCTTTGTGCTGTGCAGGGACTTCCAGACCAAGATTACGCCCCCTCTCATCCCCAGCATCGACATTGATATCGATCCCATCAATTCCTAATGAGGGTGATATATCAAATCCATTCTCAAGATGCCAGCTTCTAGCTAAACGAACTTGCCCGCTGAATATATCTGCCTGCAATGTAGAAGAAGCATAATCAATATCTCCATGCGTATAACCAACCAATCCTCTAATGTGAGCCTGACCAAATGGGTGATTAAGATAAATGCCTGCTTGCCATAAATCAGATGAGAAGGTGTCTTGCACGTCAATACGGGAGGCTGACAGATTATATGAACCAATAGCCGAGTTATGGTCATTTCTGGTGTACGGAGGGATAGAGGGAGTGGCGTATCCTGC
>CAZIZA010000501.1:0-1410 GCA_964543555.1 uncultured Pseudomonas sp. | reverse complement strand
CCTATATGGCGGACAAGTCTGACTACGACTTCGTCGGCGCCTACTGCCATGACGAACAGGGCGGCCTGTTGCACGTGGCGGATCACCACGTTTCGCCGGGCAAGAAGCAGTGGAGCTGGGGCAACTGTGACTTCGGTCTGGCCTGGGATCGCAACCTGACCGATGACAACGGCCCCTACATCGAGCTGATGACCGGGGTTTATACCGACAACCAGCCAGACTTCACCTGGCTGGATGCCGGGGAAGAGAAAGTGTTCGTGCAAAACTTTCTGCCCTACAACACCCTAGGCACTCTGCAAAATGCCAACACCCACGCCGCCATCAAGCTGGAGCGCAGCGATGGCGGCCTCGTCTGCGGGGTCTATGCGGTGGCGCCGCTTTGCGGGGCCCGGTTCGAGGTAAGTGACGAGGGGGGAGTGCTGTTTACGCAACCTCTGGAGCTGCAGCCGGGTCAGGCCTGGCTTGAGCCGCAGGCCATCACCAGCGAGGGACGTTTACAGGTACGCCTGCTGGATGAGCAGGGCCAGACGATCCTGAGCTATCTCGAGCATCAGCCAGCTGGCGAAGCCTTGCCGGATCCCGCCACCGCGCCGGAGCCCGCCGTCAATCTCGACTCAGTCGACGAGCTCTACTTTATCGGCCAGCATCTTGAGCAGTATCTGCACGCCAGCCGCTCGCCCTTTGATTACTACCAGCGGGCGCTGGAGCTGGATGGCGGAGACTATCGCTGCAACCTTGCGCTGGCGATGCTGGAGTACAACCGCGCCAACTATGAGCTGGCGTTGGTCTACGTCAATCAGGCGCTAACCCGTGCCCATCGCCTCAACAAGAACCCCCAGTGTGGCAAGGCCAGCTTGCTGCGCGGCCATATCGAGGAGCGTCTCGGCCAGTTCGATGCAGCCTTTGATGACTTCTACAAGGCGACCTGGAGCGGCAACTGCCGCGATGGCGGTTTCCTCGGGCTGGCCCGTATCGCCATGGTGCGCCGCGACGCCTCGCAAGCGCTGCAATTTGTTGAGCGCAGCCTCGCCGTCAACGGTACCCACTACGGCGCTATCGCCCTCAAGGGGTTGGCGCTGCTGGAGTCTGGTGAGCAGGAGGCGGCCATCGCCTATATCGACGAGCAGCGCGTTCGTTATCCACTTCACTATCAGCTGGCCTTCTTGCGCTGGCTGGCGAGCGAGCAGACCGCCGATCGTGACGCGCTGATCCGTCTTTGCAACGGGCGTGGCACCAACCTCTGCTTCCTCACCAGCGAACTGTTGAGCTGGGGTCGCCCCGAGCTGGCGCAGCAACTGCTTTCAAAACTGACGGTGGAGGAGACCCTGCCGCTGCTGTTCCAGGCTGCATTGTTACCGGAAGGTGAGGCGCAGGATGCCCTGCTGGCGCGAGCCGAGCAGGCCTTTGGCC
>CAZIZA010000500.1:0-1413 GCA_964543555.1 uncultured Pseudomonas sp. | reverse complement strand
CCGCCCAAAGCAACCAACATGGTTTGGCGATCAGCACCAAACTTCAAGAGATCATCAAAAATAAGCTGAAGGTTTTTCCAGTCTTTGTATGACTCGCCATCAGGCAAGACGATCGTTCTAACAGGCTTTCCAAAAGTATTTAGGGTCTTTGTCAGGCGCTCAGCATAGAGCGGGGCAACTGCAGTGTTACTGACGATATAGATTGAGGTTGCTTTTTCGCAGGCGCTAAATAAGTTTGGCTGATCAATGAGGTCTGTACCAATATAAATTGGATAACTGCGATTACCTAGATCAACTTCAAGTGTTTTCATCATATTGCCAATGTATTTATACGGAGAGTTCAAGTTGCATGATTAAGGTGTTAACCAGCTGATTAACACTCGGTTTACCAGTTTCAATTACATGGTCAGCAATTTCACGATAGAGAGGGTCGCGAATAGCGTACAAGTTCTCTAGTATTTTTTTGGCGTCACCATTTTTAAGAAGTGGGCGACCTTCGCCACCTTTAGTGCGATGCCAGAGTTCAATCGGATTGGCGTGTAAGTAGATAACAGTTCCATGCTCACTGAGTGCTTGGCGATTTTCTGGCAAGAGAATAGCGCCTCCACCAGTTGCCAAAATGATATCTTTTTCAGAGGTGATTTCGCGAATGGCTTGAGCCTCGCGTTTGCGAAAACCTTCTTCGCCTTCCATTTCAAATATGACAGGAATTTTTACGCCACAGCGCTCTTCGATGACGTGATCGGCATCTAGAAATCGCCGCCCTAATTTTTTTGCTAAAACTTTACCGACGGTCGACTTCCCGGCACCCATGAGGCCGATCAGAAAGATATTATTTGTCGAAGAGTTCACCCTTCGATTTTATTAGGGTTTGTCGAGAACGGTCGGAGTTAAAAAGACTAACAATTCAGTTTTGTCTTGTAATTTGGATTTATGGCGGAAAAAATGGCTAATTAGCGGTATATCCCCTAATAAAGGGATTTTGACTTCATCCTCTCGCTCGGTGGTTTGGAATATGCCGCCAATGATCGCTGTTCCACCATTCTCAACAGTGACCTCGGAACTGAGACTTTTGGTATCAATCGCATAGCCCTGCTCTGTTTTCATGCCTACCGTGTCTTTGTTGATACCCACTAGCATTGAAATCTTTCCATCTGGATGAATTTTGGGAAGAACTTCAAGTTTTAAATTGGCCTTTCTAAATTGCAATTTGCTGCCATTTTGATTGGAGGTTTGATAGGGGAGTTCAGTACCTTGTTCAATCGTGGCCTTTACTTGGTCGCCTGTCATGATTCGGGGATTGGAAAGAATTTTTCCTTGGCCCTCGGATTCCAGGGCAGATAGTTCTGTCTGAAGAATGCGGCTCCCATTTTTGGAGACTAAGGTTGCAGCTATGGTTGCTGGATTAAAGCC
>CAZIZA010000499.1:0-1416 GCA_964543555.1 uncultured Pseudomonas sp. | reverse complement strand
CCGTTCCGAGCCAAGAGCTTTGAGGATAAATTTGCGACCATGGAAACAATAAAAATAATGCGCACGCAGCCCAATTCAAGCCAAACCATTGATCAAAACGACGGCGAATGGCACTACCGGAGAGCCACTGCGGACCTAGCGGAATGGCTAATAAGCCACCCAATAAACCCCCCAAGACATTCGCCCACCAATCCATCTGACTGGGGATACGTGTGGGCAGCCAAGACTGCAAGGTTTCTACCCCTAAGGCAAGTGCGGCACTTAAGCCTATAGCGATAGCCAGGGCTACAAAATTACGCCAACGTGGGTAGGCAGCAAACATCACCAAAAACCCAAGGGGAATATAAGCAAGGATATTGACCGCCACATCAAACAAAGTAATAAAACGAGGCAAAGGGGCATCCAACCAGGCCCAAGCATATATTCCGTTGCGGAAATCAAAGTCAAAGGGGTTAAGGCTCACATAGATAATCAGGAGCGCGTAACTTAAGCTCATAGCCCTAGCCAATGGCATAGCCTGTAAAGGCCATACCAACTTCCGCGGTCGTTGATCTTTTTGATCCATCCCACAATTCTAGGTCAGACCTTTCTACAATGGCGGAATGACTGCAAATTGCATACTTGAGCGAGTTATCGAGACTAGATCGACCAATGATGATCTTTTGGAGCGTTGGCGCGCCGGAGAGTTAATCGACCCAGTAGCGCGCATTGCCCACAAACAAACAGCAGGCAAAGGAAGGGCCGGTCGATCATGGCTAGCCAATCCCGAAGACTCTCTTTGCTTTTCTTTAGCCTTTCCGTTTAAAAGAACTCCAGCAGAACTGAGTGGTTTGAGTTTGTTGGTTGGCCTGGCTGTCATATCTGGGATTGCAGAAGCTTGTGACCTTAATGAATCAAAACTTCACGAATTAGGTCTTCGCCTAAAGTGGCCAAATGATTTATTACTCAATAACGCCAAACTCGCTGGCATTCTGATTGAAGGTGGTCAAGCAAAAGCCGGTGATTCAACTTGGATGATTATTGGGGTTGGCATCAACTTGCGTAATTCAGAAAAAATTGAGGCTAGTCTGGACAATGGACTTAAAGCAAGCTCTCTTAGTCAGCTTACAGACTCCATGCCAGATGTTGAATACCTTTGGTTGAAATTAATCGCCTCGCTTGAGCAACATCTCGCCGAATTCGATCTACATGGATTTAAACCATGCATGGAATCATGGATGAAGTGGGATGCCTATCGAGATCAAGCTGTTTGCGTTTCAGGCGCCGGTAAAGATGCTATTTACGGCATCACAAAAGGTGTGGATGAATCTGGGGCTTTACTATTGCAACAAGAAAATAAAACGATCGCCATTCATGCGGGCGATGTTTCATTGCGGATTCAATCATGAGCCTTTATTTATTCTTTGATGTTGGCAA
>CAZIZA010000498.1:0-1423 GCA_964543555.1 uncultured Pseudomonas sp. | reverse complement strand
CAACTCAACGCCGTTTGAAAAGGTTTGACATGACAGCAGCCATTGCACACGCCCACATTTACGCCGCGCGTCGCGCACGTTTGGCCGCTCAGCTTTGCAATGCACAAGGCGAAGGCGGCGTGGCCCTCATTCCTACTGCGCCCGAACAGCAGCGCAACCGCGACAGCGATTTTCCCTATCGCCATGACAGCTACTTTTATTACTTAACCGGCTTCACCGAGCCCAATGCGTGGTTGGTGCTGGATGCGTCAGGCCACAGCACCGTGTTTTGCCAACCCAAAGATGTGGAGCGCGAAATTTGGGACGGCTTCCGCTTAGGACCAGAGGCTGCAGTGGATGCGCTAGGCGTGAACGCCGCACACTCGGTGGCAGAGCTCGACAAGTTGCTGCCCAAATTGCTGGAGAACCAACACACAGTTTGGTACCCGTTTGCCACGCACAAAGGTTTGGAAACCCGCGTGGACGGCTGGCTCAACGCCGTGCGCGCCCGTGTGCGCTTTGGCGCCTTGTGCCCAACGCAGCAGCGCGATGTGTGCGGGCCGTTGGACGAAATGCGCCTCATCAAAGACGCGCACGAACAAGACGTCATGCGCCGCGCCGCGCAGATCAGCGCACAAGCCCACATCCGCGCCATGCAAACCAGCGCACGCATGTTGCGCGCGGGCCAAGACGTGCGCGAGTACCACCTAGACGCCGAGCTGTTGCACGAGTTCCGCATGCACGGCTCGCAGTTCCCCGCCTACACCTCCATCGTGGCGGCGGGCGCGAACGCATGCGTGCTGCACTACCGTGCTGACGCCGCGCCTGTGCGCAATGGCGAGTTGGTGTTGATTGATGCGGGCTGCGAGTTGGATGGGTATGCCTCGGACATCACTCGCACCTTCCCTGCCAATGGCAAGTTCACTGGGGCGCAGCGCGATTTGTACAACCTGGTGCTCGCCAGCCAAGATGCTGCGGTGGCGGCGACAAAGGCGGGCGCACGTTTCAACGACCCGCACGACGCCACAGTCAAGGTGCTGGCGCAGGGCTTGTTAGACCTAGGATTGCTCAGCAAAGACAAACACGGCAACGCGCAAGACGTGATCGACAAACGCGCTTACTTTCAGTTTTACATGCACCGCACCGGTCATTGGCTCGGCATGGATGTGCACGACTGCGGCAGCTATGTGGAGCCCACCGAGCTGGGCCAAGTGAACGAGCGTAAAGACCCACTGTCGGGGGAGACGATCGTCAATCGACCCAGCCGCATCTTGCAGCCGGGGATGGTGTTGACCATCGAGCCAGGCTTGTATGTGCGCCCTGCAGAGGGCGTGCCCGAGGCGTTTTGGAATCTAGGTATTCGCATTGAGGACGACGCCATCGTCACGGCTGAGGGCTGCGAGCTCATCACGCGTGGGGTGCCTGTTGTTGCTGATGAGATTGA
>CAZIZA010000497.1:0-1438 GCA_964543555.1 uncultured Pseudomonas sp. | reverse complement strand
GTATTAGAAATGCTCCCGCTTTATATTTTCTCACTCTAGCAATCACCCCTCTTCTAGGCTCTGTCATCACCGAGCCAGCTGCGATGACCCTGGCGGCCTTTCTGCTGCGTGATTTGGTCTATCGCCATAAATGCTCAACAACCCTCTTGTTTGGAACGCTTGGTGTTCTCTTCGTCAATATCTCTATCGGCGGAACACTCACCAACTTTGCTGCACCACCGGTATTGATGGTGGCCTCTACTTGGGGATGGAGTTCAGCTTTTATGTTTGCCAACTTTGGTATTGAGTCCTGCATAGCTATTTTTATTAACGCTCTTGCAGTCACACTTTTATTTCATCGCCAACTGATTGAACCTGATACAAATAAGAAAGAAGTCAAAATTCCATTGGCAGTAATTTTGATGCACCTACTCTTCCTGTGCGGTGTTGTGATGTTTGCACACGATCCGATTATTTTTACCTGGATTTTGTTGTTCTTTATCGGCTACACCACTGCTTATCCAAAACATCAAAACCCATTAATTCTGAAAGAAGCTTTACTGGTCGGCTTCTTCTTGGGCGGCTTAGTCGTACTAGGCTCACTACAAGGTTGGTGGCTACAACCAACCCTTGAAATGATGAGCCCTACCGCGGTGTTCTATGGCAGCCTAGTTCTCACTGCCTTTACTGATAATGCAGCACTGACTTATCTAGGCTCATTGGTCACTGGGACATCGCCAGAATTCAAGCTTGCTTTAGTAGGGGGTGCAGTAGCGGGCGGAGGTCTAACCGTAATTGCCAATGCACCTAACCCAGCCGGCATTGCCATCCTGCGACAACATTTCCCAAATGGTGCCGTCTCAGCACTCTATTTATTAATCGCCGCCATTCCACCCACGATAGTGGCAATCTTGGCTTATCGACTCATCTAAGGTCTGTATAACACTTAGGCAGTAAAATCTGAGCTTCGCCCCCAGCTATAAACCTGAGAACGGCATATGAAAAAGCTCTATATCAAAACATTCGGCTGTCAAATGAACGAGTACGACTCGGGTAAGATGGCCGACCTTTTACATGCCGATGAAGGCATGGTCATGACAGACCGGCCAGAAGATGCCGATGTTGTCCTTCTTAATACTTGCTCTATTCGGGAAAAAGCCGAAGACAAAGTATTTTCGGACTTAGGTCGACTTCGTGAACTTAAGAAAGTAAAACCCAACCTATTGATAGGTGTTGGTGGTTGTGTAGCAAGCCAAGAAGGTCAGCAAATTGTCAGCCGCGCACCATATGTTGATGTGGTCTTTGGCCCTCAAACATTACATCGCCTATCTGATTTAATTGCAGAGAGACGTAAGACAGGCATTTCTCAAGTAGATATTTCATTTCCAGAAATTGAAAAGTTTGATCATCTGCCGGCGTCACGACAAACTCGTGGCTCAGCCTATGTATCGATCATGGA
>CAZIZA010000496.1:0-1458 GCA_964543555.1 uncultured Pseudomonas sp. | reverse complement strand
CTGAAGCGGTTGATCCACAGTTCCAGGTCCAGATCGGCGAAGCGATCCTGGGTGAAGGCGAGGGTGCCTTCGACCGGGTAGTGGCCGAGGTGCGCCTCGCCACTGCTGACTGCGACGCGACTCGCTGTGGTGCCCAGTGTCTGGCTCCAGGCCTTGTGCAGCAGGACCTGATAGCCATTGCCCGGATTGAGTTTGGCGGCTTCATTGTCGAGGCTGGTAGGGCGCTCGATGCCTGCGATCGGCAGTGCGGTGCCTGCCCAGTCATCCGGCGCGATCTTCGGCGCGATGACCGCATCCCCGGCCTGACGGAACACCAGCAGTTCAACCTGGTACAGGCGTTCGGCGAAGGCGCTTGGGGCGAGCAGGCAGAGCAGCAGGGCGATCAGGTGCAGTGGGCGCATCATATGAGAGTCCTTCAGGTGGTGGGCGCGAGGCGCTCGAACAGGGCTTCCAGGGTGTTGAAGCGCTCTTCCGCGCGCTCCATGGGTACCTGGATCTTGAAGACGGTGGCGCCTTCGAACTTGTAGCGTTTCGGCTGGGTCTGGATCAGCTTGATCAACGTCAGTGGGTCGACGCAGGTTTCTGCGGCGAACTCGATACGCCCGCCCTGCGGGCCAGCGTCGACCTTGGTGATGCCGAGCTTTTCCGCCTGCAGCTTGAGCAGGGTCAGGCGCATCAGGTGCTTGGTCGGCTCAGGCAGCAGGCCGAAGCGGTCGATCATCTCCACCTGCAGCTCTTTCAGCCCATCCTCGTCAATGGCCGAGGCGATGCGCTTGTAGAGGATCAGGCGGGCATGCACGTCGGGCAGGTAGTCCTCGGGGATCAGCGCCGGTACGCGCAGGTTGATCTCGGGGCCGCCGCCCAGCGGTTGGTCGAGGTTGGGCTGCTCGCCTTTCTGAATGGCCTTGACCGCGCGCTCGAGCATTTCCATGTACAGGGTGAAGCCGACGGCCTGGATCTGCCCGCTCTGACCGTCGCCGAGCAACTCGCCGGCACCACGGATTTCCAGGTCGTGAGTGGCGAGGATGAAGCCGGCGCCGAGATCCTGCGCGCCGGCAATCGCCTCCAGACGCTTCTGGGCGTCTTCGGTCATGCTCTTGCGTGGCGGCGTGAGCAGATAGGCATAGGCCTGGTGGTGGCTGCGACCGACGCGGCCGCGCAACTGGTGCAGCTGGGCCAGGCCGAACTTGTCGGCGCGCTCGATGATGATGGTGTTGGCGCTGGGCACGTCGATACCGGTCTCGATGATGGTCGAGGCCACCAGCACATTGAAGCGCTTGTGGTAGAAGTCGCTCATCACCCGTTCCAGTTCGCGCTCGTTCATCTGCCCGTGGCCGATGGCAATGCGTGCTTCGGGCACCAGTGCAGCCAGATCGGCGGCGCACTTCTCGATGGTCTTTACATCGTTGTGCAGGTAGTACACCTGACCACCGCGCAGCAGCTCACGCAGCAGTGCTT
>CAZIZA010000495.1:0-1472 GCA_964543555.1 uncultured Pseudomonas sp. | reverse complement strand
GGATTGATGTCGTAGCTGACCAGCAGGTTCTTGGTCTGCTGGTAGTGGTCGAGCATCATCTTGTGGGTTTCACGCCCGACCCCGGACTTCTTGTAGCCACCGAAGGCGGCATGCGCCGGGTACAGGTGGTAGCAGTTGGTCCATACGCGGCCGGCCTTGATCGCGCGACCCATGCGGTAGGCGACGTTCATGTCGCGGCTCCACACGCCGGCACCCAGGCCGAACTCGGTGTCGTTGGCAATCGCCAGGGCTTCGGCTTCGTCCTTGAAGGTGGTCACACCGATCACCGGGCCGAAGATTTCTTCCTGGAACACGCGCATCTTGTTGGTGCCCTTGAGCAGGGTCGGCTGGATGTAGTAACCGCTGGCCAGGTCACCGTCCAGACGCTCGGCCGCGCCGCCGGTGAGCACCTGCGCGCCCTCCTGCTGGGCGATTTCGAGGTAGCTGAGGATCTTGTCGAATTGCTGCTGCGAAGCCTGGGCGCCGACCATGGTCTCGGTGTCCAGCGGGTTGCCGCGCTTGATCTGTTTGACCTTCTTCATCACCTCGACCATGAACGCGTCGTAGATCGACTCCTGTACCAGCGCGCGCGACGGGCAGGTGCACACTTCGCCCTGGTTGAAGAAGCCCAGCACCAGACCTTCGGCGGCCTTCTCGATGAAGGCCGGCTCGGCGTTCATGATGTCGGCGAAGAAGATGTTCGGCGATTTGCCGCCCAGTTCGACGGTGCTCGGGATGATGTTCTCGGCGGCGCATTTCATGATGTGCGAGCCGACCGGGGTGGAGCCGGTGAAAGCGATCTTGGCGATGCGCTTGCTGGTGGCCAGCGCTTCACCGGCCTCGCGGCCAAAACCCTGGACGATATTGAGCACGCCCGGCGGCAGCAGGTCGCCGATGATTTCCACCAGCAGGGTGATCGACAGCGGGGTCTGCTCGGCGGGCTTGAGCACGACGGCGTTGCCGGCGGCCAGGGCCGGGGCGAGCTTCCAGGCGGCCATCAGCAGCGGGAAGTTCCACGGGATGATCTGCCCGACCACACCCAGCGGTTCGTGGAAGTGATAGGCCACGGTGCCGTCGTTGATCTCGGCGGTGCTGCCTTCCTGGGCGCGGATGCAGCCGGCGAAGTAGCGGAAGTGATCGGCGGCCAGCGGCACGTCGGCGTTGAGGGTTTCACGCACGGCCTTGCCGTTGTCCCAGGTTTCGGCCACGGCCAGCAGTTCGAGGTTGGCTTCGATGCGGTCGGCGATCTTCAGCAGGATGTGCGAACGCTCCTGCACCGAGGTCTTGCCCCAGGCATCGGCGGCGGCATGGGCGGAATCCAGCGCCTTGTCGATATCGGCAGCGTTGGAACGGGGGAATTCGCCGATCACCGAGCCATCGACCGGGCTGGTATTGCTGAAGTATTGACCACTGAGCGGGGCGACGAACTCACCGCCGATGTAGTTGCCGTAGCGCGGCTTGAGGGTGACGAC
>CAZIZA010000494.1:0-1477 GCA_964543555.1 uncultured Pseudomonas sp. | reverse complement strand
TTTTTCTTCCAGTTGAAAGAAGGTGAGCAGTTGTAAGACAACAACTTGCCTGGGCTGGCAGCGTGCACAGCTTGCGCGAATTCGCGTGCAAAGCCGAGGTCAGGTGTGCCGGTTTCGCACCACACCAAATCGGCGTAAGGTGCATAAGCCACGCCACGGCTGATGGCTTGTTCCAAACCGTTTTTGACGCGGTAGAAACCTTCTTGTGTGCGCTCGCCTGTTAAGAAAGGTTTGTCGTTGGCATCGTGATCTGAAGTGATCAAGTTGGCAGCTTCTGCATCGGTACGAGCCAACACGATGGTGGATACGCCCATGACGTCAGCTGCAAAACGCGCAGCGATCAATTTCTCGCAGGCCTCTTGTGTGGGCACCAACACTTTGCCGCCCATGTGACCGCACTTTTTCACTGCAGCCAATTGGTCTTCAAAGTGAACACCAGCAGCGCCAGCGCTGATCATGTTTTTCATCAATTCAAAGGCGTTCAACACACCACCGAAACCAGCTTCAGCATCGGCCACGATGGGCAAGAAGTAGTCGATGAATTCTTTGTCGCCTGGGTTCACACCACGGCCCCATTGAATTTCGTCGGCGCGCTTGAAGGTGTTGTTGATGCGACGCACCATGGTGGGCACTGAATCGTAAGCGTACAACGATTGGTCGGGGTACATGGTTTCAGAGGTGTTGCCATCTGCTGCCACTTGCCAGCCTGACAAGTACACTGCTTCCAAACCGGCTTTGGCTTGTTGCATGGCTTGGCCTGCGCTGATCGCGCCGAATGCGTTCACATAGCCCTTCTTAGCGCCACCGTTGATTTTGTCCCAGAGCTTTTCTGCACCGCGCTTGGCCAAGGTGTGTTCGATGGGCATACTGCCGCGCAAACGCACCACATCAGCGGCTGAGTAACCGCGCTTGACACCCTTCCAGCGGGGGTTGGTGGCCCAGTCTTTTTCGAGGGCGGCAATTTGTTGTTCGCGGCTGAGTTGTTCGTTCAGTGATTGAGGCATGTTTCACTCCAGAGGTAGTTAAAGGCAAATCTGACGATGCGGGGATGGCTTCATCTGTTCACATCGATGGCTTGACTATAAGTCTTATATAAGACCAAATCAACCTCTTATGTCTTATATAAGAATATATTTTTATTGTTTAATTTCAACGACTTATGAAATTATTTTCTCAATACAAAATTATATTTCTCATATCAAGAAAAAATATTGCGACGCAGCATTTTAATTTTTCGTATTGCGGAAAAGATTTTTATAAAAAGCGCCCTGCAAAGGCTGCTTTGCGTGACTGCAAAAAAACGCGCAATCCATAGCTTCGATGATCATGCGCTGTTTTCAGAGGAGAGGCGCTGCATCACGCCCTCGAAAAAAACAACATTCTCGAGTGAAAAAAGTGATTTTTCACTTGGAAAGTGGCTCTTTCTCTATTAGTATTCGCCTTGTTCGAGAAAGTTCATCTTTCGAGAGCAATTGAT
>CAZIZA010000493.1:0-1493 GCA_964543555.1 uncultured Pseudomonas sp. | reverse complement strand
TGGCGGGTGAACCCAACAGCGAAACGCATGTGGCGTTGGTCAAGCAAGAAGGTGCTTTGGGTTTGTATCGGTTAACGCCCGTCACGGGTCAGCGCCATCAGCTGCGTGTGCACATGAATGCGTTAGGCTTGCCGATTGTGGGTGATCAGTTTTACCCACAGGTGCTGCGTGGTCCGCATGAAGAAGACGATCACTCGCAAGCTTTGCAATTACTGGCGAAGAGTGTGTCATTCATCGACCCGATCACGGGGCAAACGCGCAGCTTTGTGAGTCAGCAACGCCTGAAGATCAGCGACGGCTGAGCGCACATCGCTCAGCACCTTGCGGTGTTCGCTTTGCGTGATGTGCGTGGTGCGCGAGGTATGCGCAGCGCACCCTTCATCACACCCGCTCAGCCACCCAAGCCTGCACACTCGCCAATGCTTTGGGCAAGCCTGACGCATCGGTGCCGCCGGCCATGGCCATGTCGGGTTTGCCGCCGCCTTTGCCACCGACTTGTTGGGCCACGAAGTTGACCAACTCACCGGCTTTGACTTTGCCCACGCTGTCGGCTGTCACACCTGCAGCGATTTGCACTTTGTCGCCATCGACCGCAGCCAACACGATGGCGGCGGTTTTGAGTTTGTCTTTGAGCTTGTCCATGGTGTCGCGCAAAGTTTTGGCGTCAGCCCCTTCGAGCTTGGCGGCCAACACTTTGAGGCCTTTCACATCGACCGCTTGCGTCATCAACTCATCGCCTTGGCTTGAGGCCAATTTGCCTTTGAGGGCTGACACTTCTTTTTCGAGCGCTTTGACTTGATCAAGCACTTGCGCAATGCGTGTGTTCAATTCATTGGGCGATGCTTTGAGCGAACCTGCTGCTTGCGACACGGTGTTTTCAAGCGATTGCAAATACGCCAAAGCGTTGTCGCCGGTCACAGCCTCGATGCGGCGCACACCCGCGGCCACACCGCTTTCAGCCACCACTTTGAACAAACCAATGTCACCGGTGCGTTGCACATGCGTGCCACCGCACAACTCGCGGCTCGAACCGATGTCGAGCACGCGCACGGTGTCACCATACTTTTCACCGAACAACATCATGGCACCGGTTTTTTGTGCGGACTCGATGTCCATCACACGCGCTTGCGCTTGTGCGTTGGCCAAAATTTCGGCATTCACTTTGGCTTCGATGGCACGCACTTGCTCGTCGCTCACGGGAGCATTGTGTGCAAAGTCAAAACGGGTGCGTTCAGCATTCACCAAACTGCCTTTTTGTTGCACATGGTCACCCAACACTTCGCGCAAGGCTTTGTGCATCAAGTGTGTGGCTGAGTGGTTGCGCACAGTGGCTGCGCGAACGGCCATGTTCACTTCGGCCTCCACCGTGTCACCCACGGCCAATGTGCCTTTTGCCAAGGTGCCATGGTGACCAAACACATCGGCTTTGATTTTGAGGGTGTCGGCCACATCAAACTGTGCGGAACCACTGCGCAACACACCTTCGTCGCCCA
>CAZIZA010000492.1:0-1508 GCA_964543555.1 uncultured Pseudomonas sp. | reverse complement strand
TTGTCATCCCTGACCACCAGCGAAGCCGGCCAAGCCGCCAGCGCCCGTCGCAAGAAACGCCTAGCCGCCTTTCTCTTCGTGGTGCCACTGCTGCTGTTTATCCTCGTCACCTTCGTTGCCCCGATTGGCAGCATGCTCTGGCGCAGCGTGTATCACCCGACCGTGGCCGAACTGATCCCGCAGACCCTGGCCGAGCTCGAGCGCTGGGAGGATCACAAACAACTGCCGGACGAAAAGACCCTGCAGGTATTCGTCGGCGAACTGCACACGCTCAACGAGCAGCGCCTGTCCGGCAAGCTGTCCGAGGAGTTCAACCGCGCCTATACCGGCATGTCCAGCGTGGTCAAAGCCACCGCGCGACGTATCGGCAGGCTGGATGCACAAGCGCTGCAGGCCCAGGGTGTGCAAACCCTGCTCGATGCCCATCGCAACTGGAGCAAACCCGAGCTGTGGTACGCCATCGAGCGTTCCGGCAAGGTCTACACCTATGATTACTACCTGACCGCGCTGGATCTGGAACTGCATCCCGACGAGGGTATCCAGGCGCGCCAGGACACACAGATCTACCTGCAGCTGTATTCCAAGACGCTGAATATGGCGCTGGTCATCACCTTGCTCTGCGCCCTGCTTGGCTACCCGCTGGCCTACTACCTCGCCGGCTTGCCGTCGAACCGCGCCAATCTCCTGCTGGTGCTGGTGCTGCTGCCGTTCTGGACCTCGCTGCTGGTGCGCACCACCTCATGGATCGCGCTGCTGCAGACCAACGGCGTGATCAACTCCTTCCTCATGGGCATTGGCCTGATCAGTCAGCCCTTCGAGATGCTCTACACCTCGTTCGCCACCGTGGTGGCGATGACCCATATCCTGCTGCCGTTCATGATCCTGCCGCTGTACAGCGTGATGCGCGGCATCGACCCCAGCTATATGCGCGCCGCGCTCAGCCTGGGCGAAAAACCGATCCCGGCGTTCGCCCGTATCTACTTCCCGATGACCTTGCCAGGGCTCAGCGCCGGAGCGTTGCTGGTGTTCATCATCTCGGTCGGCTACTACATCACCCCGGCACTGGTCGGTGGCACCGACGGGCAGATGATCAGCAACATCATCGCCTTCCATATGCAGCGTTCGAACAACTGGGAGCTGGCCGCTGCGCTGGGCTCGCTGCTGCTCGGGCTGATCCTGCTGCTGTACTGGGTGTACGACCGTTTCGTCGGCGCCAGCAACATCAAGTTGGGATGATGAGACGATGAAGATCCCCGCCTACTACGGCTTCTGGCACCACCTCGGACACTGGCTGCTCAAGGCCAGCTCCTGGTTGGTGCTGCTGTTCCTGATCCTGCCGATCCTGGTGATCGTGCCGCTGTCGTTCAACGCCGAGCCGTTCTTCAGTTTCACCGAAGGCATGCTCACCCTCGACCCCGAGGCCTATTCGCTGCGCTGGTACCGGGAGATATTCAACGATCCGAAGTGGATACTGGCGATCAAGAACAGCTTCTTCATCGGCATCCTCT
>CAZIZA010000491.1:0-1513 GCA_964543555.1 uncultured Pseudomonas sp. | reverse complement strand
TCCGACAGCCCGCTGCTCACCCACGCCGTTCTGAAGATCCTGGCGCAATTCGAACCACCCGTTGAATGGGTGCTGGCACCCGGCGACATGCTCTACCTGCCGCCACGCCTCGCCCACTGTGGCACCGCTGAGGATGATTGCATGACCTATTCCGTGGGCTTCCGCGCGCCGAGCGCCGCCGAAGTACTGACCCATTTCACCGACTTTCTCGGCCAGTTCCTGCCCGACGAAGAGCGTTACAGCGATGCCGACATCCAGCCGAGCGAGGATCCCAACCAGATCCAGCGCGACGCTCTAGAGCGCCTCAAGGCCCTGCTCAACGAGCACATGAGTGACGAACGCCTGCTGATGACCTGGTTCGGCCAGTTCATGACCGAGCCCAAGTACCCGGAACTGGTCGCCGGCATCGAAATCGAGGAGGACGACTTCCTCGGCGCCCTGGAAGATGGCGCCATTGTCATCCGCAACCCCAGCGCGCGCATGGCCTGGTCGGAAGTCGGTGAGGACCTGGTGCTCTTCGCCAGTGGCCAGAGCCGCCTGGTTTCGGCCCGCCTGCGTGAGCTGCTGAAGCTGATCTGCAGCGCCGATGCGTTACATGTGGAAAACCTCGGCGCCTGGCTGGCCGACGACGAGGGGCGTACTCTGCTGTGGGAACTGGTCAAACAAGGCAGCCTGGGATTTGCCGATGAGTGACATCACTGTCCGTGTCGCGGACTGGCATAGGGACAATGCCGAGCTTCGTCGTATCCGCGACAGCGTGTTCGTCGCCGAGCAATCGGTGCCGCCGGAACTGGAGTGGGACGCCGAAGATACCGACGCCGTGCATTTTCTCGCCGAGGAAGGTGATTACCCGGTTGGCACCGCACGTCTGCTGCCCGACGGCCATATCGGTCGCGTGTCGGTGCTCAAGGATTGGCGCGGCCTCAAGGTCGGCGAGAAACTGATGCAGGCGGTGATCGCCGAAGCGGAAAAACGCGGCCTGCATCAGCAAATGCTCACCGCTCAGGTGCACGCGACGCCGTTCTATGAAAGGCTAGGCTTCAGGATTGTCAGCGACGAGTACCTCGACGCTGGCATACCGCACGTGGATATGGTGCGCACCAGCCAGTAGAGAGCAAGATGAACGACAAAAACACCCCGGTCGAACCGATCGATACGCCAGATCCCATTGAACAGGCGGCCATCGAATTCGAGTCGCCGGGGCGTTTTGTCGTGCACAACCCCGCCCCCATCACGCCAGATGCGGCGCAATGGGAGCCGGCCCCGTTCACACTCGGCCAGCACGAGCGCCTGGAGCGCTTCAGCCAGCCACAGCAGGCTCGCGCCCACATCCTGGCGTTGATCCAGCAGGCCCAGCGCAGCCTGTGCCTGTACAGCGATGACCTGGAGCCCTGGCTCTATCACCACAGCAGTGTGCAGCAGGCCTGTACCCGGTTCTTGCTGAGCAGCCCACGAGCACGCCTGCGTATCCTGCTGCGCGACCCGACTCGCGCCGTGAAGGAAGGCCATCGCC
>CAZIZA010000490.1:1438-1549 GCA_964543555.1 uncultured Pseudomonas sp. | reverse complement strand
GGACCGTCATCGCAGCCCAGCGCGACGCCATCCATCGCACCAAGTAGCCGCCCTTCGTCTGCGCCGAGCATGCAGCCCACAAATACGCCCACCTGCCAGCCATCGTCGCGT
>CAZIZA010000490.1:0-1338 GCA_964543555.1 uncultured Pseudomonas sp. | reverse complement strand
GGACCGTCATCGCAGCCCAGCGCGACGCCATCCATCGCACCAAGTAGCCGCCCTTTGTCTGCGCCGAGCATGCAGCCCACAAATACGCCCACCTGCCAGCCATCGTCGCGTCCAAGCACTCAGCCTTCAAGTGCTCCCACGACTCAGCCCAGCCACAGTCCCAGCACGATACCGTCATTGCAGCCCACTGCACCTCCGACAGTTCAACCCAGCGCGATGCCATCGCTTCAGCCCTCGACGAGACCCACAGTGAGTCCGACGCACCGCCCATCATCTGGGCCCACAACGCAGCCAACGACGCGACCCAGCGTGCAACCGAGCACAGGACCGTCATCGCAGCCCAGCGCGACGCCATCCATCGCACCAAGTAGCCGCCCTTCGTCTGCGCCGAGCATGCAACCCATTACTGTGGCTACCGGGGCACCTACCAATTCGGTCTTCACGTTGGCACCGTTCCTGGTGGTTACTGTTGTGCCCTCTCTGATTGCAAGTGTCCAGCCATCGATATCGACTGACAGCAATAAGAGCGGGATGCCCACCAGAATGGTTGACGACACTGGGCAGTTTCCTTCCTTCAAACCCACTATTGCAGCACCTTCCTTGACCCCTTCGCTTGTGCCGGTCCAATTCAGCATTGGCCCGTCCATGGCGGCAGAACCTGGTCATCGACCGACATCAATCCCCACAGAAGCCATTCGTAGCTTAGTTCCGTGGATCACTGAGACAACCGTGACGGCGCATCCATCATCCACCAAAACCGCCACACCAACGCAACAAGCAGTGCCAGTTGCCATCTTTTCAGCGACTCCAACGACGGTACCACGTATGAGCACTTCAGACTCGCCCACTTCTCAGCCATCCAATCAACCCAGCGTCCAGCCAGTCAACCAACCCAGCGTCCAACCATCCAACCAACCTAGCTTCCAGCCATCCAACCCACCCAGCGTCCAGCTAATGGTAAATCCTTCCCATGCCCCACCTGCAACCCCAGTCCCCGCGCCAACATATCTTCCGAGCGTAGCCAAGCCCACAGTGAGCAGTCCGGCGACGAGTGTTCCCACGACTGGAGACGGAACTGTATCGCCAACAGTCAGGTTTACAGAGCCACCTACGGGGAGTCCCTCAGAGTCGACGATGCTTACATGTACCCCTTCAACTACCGTAACATCGACAAACACTGCTGCATACCAACCATCTTCAAAGCCTTCACAGCAGTCAGCTGTCACCATGCCATCTGTATTAGTGCCGTCGGCCTCGCCTACTTCACAGCCATCGAGTGTTCCCTCTCGCACGCCACTGGGTGAGCCCACTAGAAGCCCACTGGCTCTGATCACAGCT
>CAZIZA010000489.1:0-1558 GCA_964543555.1 uncultured Pseudomonas sp. | reverse complement strand
CTCATCATGGAGACCCAGCTATTCCCCCAGGCGGACAGCAGCAGGTAGAGGATCAGCGCGAGGAAGCCCGGCAAGGTGTCAGGCGCAGGTGGCAGGAGGTGCTGGCGAGTACGCCCTGGATCAGGCGGTAAGGTTTGGCGTGTGCGGCCGGAGAAGATCAACACCAAGGGCGCTGCCCTTGTAATCCCGCTCTTGCCGCCGAGGGCTCGGGAGCGCGGGGCGGTGAAGCTGCCCCACTCTCCCGTGGTCAGGCTTGTTTTCATGGCGTGAGGTCAAGGGTTCGCTGCGCCCGTGCTTCCGTTCGCCGGAACGGTGGAGCTGTTCCGACGAGCCGGGAGCGCGGCCCCTGACCCGGCAGCATCGGCGGAATGGGTCAGGGTCATGCGGCCCAGTACGTTGCCGGAACCACGCCGGTCGCGGTACCGCATCGCCCTGATAGTGCAAATGTCGTCGAAGTAGAACTCGTTCGGGTTGCCCGTGCTGGAGCTGACCTCGACGGCGAGGAAGCAGGGAGCGCCTTGCATGCTGTCCCGAGGGATCAGCACGCCGACGATATCGGCGCACTGCCAGAAGGATTCCGTATCCCCTTCCCACCTCAGTTCCAGCAGGACGGTTTGCCCGACGTAGCTCAGAGCCGTGGGCGTATCCAGGGTCAATCCGCGCTTAGCCATGGTGGCGCTCTCCTTCCGTGGGTTGCTGGGCTTGGATCAGTTGCGGGAGATGCAGGCGCTCCAGCACCTTGGCAGTGGTGTGACCGCGACCGTGAATGACTCGGGCGGTCTGGATCAGGTGGAAGTGCACTTCCAGCGGGTAGTCGTGGCCGCCCTCGAATGGCATGGTGAGGAAGTAGCCGTCTTCAAACACGCCAGGCACTGGCAGTACCAGACCTATGACGTGGTAGCAGCGCCACCGGCGTTCGCCTTCATCTTCCCAGTACAGTTCCATGAGTACGGTCTGCCCCAGGAAGCCAACAGCGGTAACCGGGTCGAGCTGGAAAGGTTGCTTAGGCATGGGCGTAGTCCCCTTCCTTGAACTCGGTTTTGCCCTTGGTCAGATCGGCACGCAGGCGAGCCAGATTGACCATGCGGAAGTCAGCAAGCTTGAGGGTCGGTATGGTGCCGGTAGTGGCCCAATCGGCCACCTCTTCCACTGACACGCCGCTCAGTTCGGCAAAGGTCTTGAGGCTGCACAGGTCGAGGCTTTCGTCAGGCTTGCTCATGGGTGCCCTCCTTGGCGGCTTTGTCCTGGGCGTAGCTCGCTTCCAGGCGAATGACGACTTCCGAGTTCATCGAACGGCGCGAGGCAAAGGCGGACTGTTCGATCTTGGCGCGCAGCTCGGGCGGTACGCGCAGCTTGAATTGCGGGTCTGTTCGGCTCACAGCGTCCACTCCTGTTCCAGTAGCTGGCGGGTCAGCAACGCCACGTTGACCATGGTGCGTTTGCCGACCTTCTGCGAAGGCAGGTAGTTACGTTCTACCCAGGTGCGTACCACGATGGGTTCGTCGCCCATGCCGATCCACTCGGCGAACTTCTGCCACGGCATCAAGGGCGGGGCACC
>CAZIZA010000488.1:0-1569 GCA_964543555.1 uncultured Pseudomonas sp. | reverse complement strand
ATGAGGCGGCAATGGCGGTGCGAGATGCCTTGGACGACTTCGGAGCCGGTCTGGATGTTGAAGCTGCCGGTGGCGCGGACGGCGACTCGTCCGGTATAGCAACCGACTTTCTTGCCAGTGGGCACGGTGGCCTTGACGAGATCGCCAGTGCCGAAGCCTTTGACGCGCTTGGTTCGCATCAGGTAGCCACGGGGGAAGCCGTATTTGTTGAGACGGGTGCGTTGGTAGCTGCCGCGTCCGGTGGCTTTGATCATGAGCGTGGGTCGCTGCCAATGGGCGATGGCGGCCAGTGATCCGACGCAAACGGCATCGAGGGCATGGGTCTTGGGGATACCGAGCCGGGTGCGGTTGAACTTGGTGCGTCCGCCCGAGGCCAGTTCGACGGGCAGGCCGGTCGCCTTGAGGGCTTGGGCCAGTGCCCACCGGGTGGCGTTGACGGCGGCGGCATCCTTCAGCGGTTGTCGGGCTTGCGCCAGGATGCGGCGCAGGCGCTGCGGGTCTTGTGCCAGGAACGATTCGACCGGCTGGGCGCCCTTCTTCTGGTTGCAGCAGGCGCAGGCCAGCGTGAGGTTGCTCACGCGGTCGGAGCCGCCCCGGGCGCGAGGCTGGATGTGCTCGATTTGCAACGGGACGTTCTGGGCACCGCAGTAGGCGCAAGTGCGGTTCCACTTTTCGAGCAGGTATTCCCGGGTTTCGTAGCCGGCGAGCGTGCCTTGCTGATACTCGACGCCGGCTATTTCGGGGTTCTGGAGGGCCTGTGGATCAAAGCGCACGAGTTCGCTCGACAGGGCAGTGACGGGTGCCCAGCGCTGGAGCCGCTGGACCCAGGCCAGGCTGGTGTTGACCCGGTGTTGCAGCGACGGCGGCAGCCAGCCCTTGGCCTTGCGGCGGTTGAGGAATCGCGGGGCGCGGTAGCGCAGGTTGCCGCGACGACGACGGCGCATGGCGCGTCGAGCCGTGAGGGCTTCCGAGATGGCATGACCCCGGTGCGTGAGTTCGAGCAGCTGCAGCACGGCAGCGCCGGGGAGGACTTCGCCGGTGTCGGGCTCGACCGATTCGGTGTCGCGCACCAGGGCCAGTCCCGTGGTGCGGCTGCCCGGATCGAGTTTGACGCGTAATGGCTGCAGGTCGCAGGTATCCAATTCACGGTCGATGAGACGAATGACGAAGGGGACGACGCGGTGAAGGCGAGCCCTGCCGCGCTCCAGCAGCAGCCTGGCCCGCTTTTCGCTGCACGGCATCAGGGGTTGCCCCCGACGATCCAAGACGAACACTGACACACAAAACCTTTCTGCCCTTACGGGCCTGGTGACGCCTGTCTTGCGACAGGGCTCCCCTCGGGAATGTCCATTGCCGGCTCCCGTGCGGCAAAGCACGGCGGCCAGGACCTTCGGCGCTTTACCTTTCGCCAGCATGATCCCAGCCTTGCAGAGCAGCCCACTGAGGAAGCATGGGCTGGTGCGTCGGAACGACCTGTCATGAACGTAGCGGGTTGGCTACCGCTTTCCCTGGTCAACCTGGCTTGAAGAGATTTCTCCCCTCAAGCTCCGCCCTTCAGGGCGGGGTAGT
>CAZIZA010000487.1:0-1570 GCA_964543555.1 uncultured Pseudomonas sp. | reverse complement strand
TCGCCAGACCACAGGCAATCATCAGTGCCGGCGCATCACTGGCCAGCGCACCGGCGTTGACCTTGCTACTGAGCGCCATGTCGGCGAAAGGATTGGCCACGAGCGTCTGCGTACCAATCTTCTGCTGGATCAGCCGATCAAGATCGGGGATGGACGCGGTGCCGCCGGCCAGGAGGATGTAATCAACATCGTTGAACTGCCCCGTCGCGAAAAAGAACTGCAGCGAGCGCGAAACCTGCTGCACGACAGCTTCCTTGAACGGCAGTAGGACTTCGCTATCGTAGTCATCCGGAAGACCGCCCTGCTTCTTGGCAAGGCCCGCTTCCTCAACGGACAGGCCGTAACGACGTTGAATCTCTTCCGTCAGTTGCCTGCCACCAAAAAGCTGTTCACGGGTGTAGATGGTACGGCCGTTGTGCAGAACGCTGAGCGTGGTCATGGTCGCGCCGATGTCCACCACCGCGACCGTCAGCTCATCATGGCCAGCGCCCAACTGCGCCTCCAGCAGATCGTAGGCGCGCTCGAGGGCATAAGCCTCAACGTCGACAACCTTTGCGGTCAGACCTGCGAGCGCCAGGGCAGCCTCGCGCACCTCGACGTTTTCCTTGCGACATGCCGCCAGCAAGACCTCGACACGCTCGGGGTTACGCTGCGCCGGCCCCTGCACTTCGAAGTCGATTGCCACTTCTTCTAACGGATAGGGAATGTACTGATCCGCCTCGATCTTGAGCTGATTTTCCAGTTCGTCTTCGGAAAGCCCGGCTTCCATCTCGATGCTTTTGGTGATTACAGCAGAACCGGCTACGGCGACAGCCGCCGTCTTGACCCCACTCTTGGCTTTGGCCAACACGCGAGAAAGCGCCTGACCGACTCCCTCCAGCTCGGCAATGTTCTTCTCAACCACTGCATTTGGCGGAAGCGGCTCGACGGCATAAGCCTCTACTTTGTAGCGGCTTCCCGAGCGACTCAGTTCGAGGAGCTTGACCGAAGTCGAGCTGATATCGATCCCCAGCAGCGTATTCGCTTTCTTAGTGAAGAGCCCTAGCACGACCGTTTTCCTATTGGCATCCGCGACTTACGGACTATTTATGTTTTTCCACATTAAATATCAGTCTTGACAGAAGCGCAAATGGCTCCATGGGAAAAAAACCGCTTATAATATGATCAGTTTTTCCCTTTTCGCCTCGCTCCAGGCTTAACTCATTCTTTTACTTGGAATTCCGAACATTTTGATACGCCTGCTAAAGTTCATCTGGTGGTCCAGCGTTGCTGTGTTTTGTGGGCTATTGCTCAGTTTCAGCGGTGCGTTTCTTTATCTTAGCCCGACCCTGCCGTCCGTCGAGTCGCTGCGCCAGGTTCAGCTTCAGATACCCCTGCGCGTCTACAGCAGCGATGCCAAGCTGATTGCCGAGTTTGGCGAGATGCGCCGCTCACCCATTCGCTTCGACGAGATACCCAAGGAATTCATCAGCGCCCTGCTGGCTGCCGAGGACGATAATTTCGCCAATCATTATGGCGTCGATGTGACCAGCCTGATGCGCGCTGCCACGCAATTATTGAAAAGCGGTCA
>CAZIZA010000486.1:0-1572 GCA_964543555.1 uncultured Pseudomonas sp. | reverse complement strand
CGTGCCGCTGTCGGTTTAGCCCTTGAACCCGAAAGTTCAAGGTGGAGGTTGCAGGAGGCGTTAAGGCTTTCCGTCAGGCGGACATGCACACCGGCCCCAACATGCAACCCCCGTGGTTGTGCGTATCGGCTCAGGGACATCACCGACTGGCGCACACCCCAGGAAGTTGCGCCTAGTATACCCGAACAGAGGGCGTGCGGGGCGGCCTGCGACGAAGTGGCAGGCATGCGTACTCAGGTCGTCGGGTCGTCGGCCAGCGCCTGATCGACGCGGTCGAGCAGATCACGCACTTGCTGGCGCGTGGAACTGGCGTCCTGGTCCAGGCGCTGCTGTTTGTGCAGCAGGTCGTGGGTGATGTTCAGAGCGGCCATTACCGCGACGCGATCGGCGCCGATCACTTTGCCGCTGGTGCGGATCTCTCGCATCTTGCCGTCCAGATAGCGGGCAGCACTTTCCAGGTTGGCGCGTTCATCCTGCGGGCAGGCGATGCAATATTCTTTGTCCAGAATGTGGACGGTCACGGTGTTCGACTGGGTCATGAGTCCTGCTCCAGGGCTTTGAGGCGCGAAATCATCGATTCGACCTTGTGCCGGGCCAATTCGTTCTTTTCGATCAGATGAGCGCGTTCCTCGCGCCAGGCCTGTTCATTCGCCAGCAGGAGTCGGTTGTGAGCCTTAAGCTGCTCGACACGCTGGATCAGCAGCTCCAGCTTGGCGGTCAATGCGTGCAAATCGGCGTCTTCCATGGGCTCTCGCTATGGGAGGGAATGGCTGGACTATATAGGCCTGTCCCGCTTGCGGGTCAAACCACGGATGGCAGCGGTGTGATGCAGATGATGTCATCACACCGGCGCCTCGGATGGTCTTGGCGCGTCTGCCGGTGCTAGGATACGAGGCCTCCATTCTAGAGATTGCGCCGCGTGGCGCCTAGCTATCTATGTCGATTCCAAGCTCTCCCTACGCCGCCTTCGCCGCTTTGCTCAGCAGCGCCGGGCACCCCGTTTCCCCTGCCGAACTGCATGGTCTGCTGCTGGGGCGCAGCTGTGCGGGTGCCGGCTTCGATGCCGATACCTGGCTGCTAGATGCTGCAGACCTGCTCGGCGGCGAGCCGCAGGACAACGTGCGTCAGGCACTGGTCGGCCTGCAGGAAATGGTCAAGGGTGAACTGTGCAGTGAGGACATCACCGTAGTGCTGCTATTGCCCGATGACGAAACGCCACTGGCCCAGCGCGCGGCCGCACTGGGTCAATGGTGCCAGGGCTTTCTCGCCGGCTTCGGTCTGACTGCCCGTGACGGCGCACTGAGCGCCGAGGCCATGGAAGTGTTGCAGGATCTCTCCGCCATCGCCCAGGTGCAGAGCGCTCTGGAAGAATCCGAAGATGGCGAGAGCGACTACATGGAGGTGATGGAGTACCTGCGTGTGGCGCCGTTGCTGCTGTTTGCCGAATGCGCCAAGCCTGCGGCGCCAGCCGCCAAACCCTCCCTGCACTGATTGTTTGCCGGAGTCTGCCTTGATCAGCATCCCCAAGTCCGAATATGCCCGTCGGCGCAAGGCGCTGATGGCGCAGATGGA
>CAZIZA010000485.1:0-1592 GCA_964543555.1 uncultured Pseudomonas sp. | reverse complement strand
CTTGAACCAGAGATCAAAATCATTGGGAAGCAGTTCACAGTTGCATTAGCAAGCGCTGTTAAACCGTTCAAGAAACCAGGAGCAGAGACAGTCATGCAGATGCCTGGCTTTTGCGTCATGTATCCAGCAATCGCCGCAGCATTACCTGCGTGCTGCTCATGGCGGAAACCAATAAAACGCATTCCCTCTGCTTGAGCCAAACGACATAAATCGGTAATTGGAATGCCAACTAAGCCGAAAATCGTATTGAGATCATTTGCCTTTAAGGCGTCAATCACGAGATGGAAGCCATCTGTTAACTGTGTGTTTTGATTATCTGTTGTCATAGAAATTTTTTAAGAATCACAATTTGCCCGATAAGGGCTAATGCAATTTAGCTTTCGCTAATGTCTCCAATTTAGTTATTAATCACACTGCGGGTTTTTTGACCCCGCTTAGGCTGAGATGAATATTAGGCTTGGGGAGGGGGTTCATCATTGACTTCGGTCAATTTCCCTCTAAATCCTGTAATTACAGATGGGTGACTCTTTAAACAAAAAGCTCTTTATGCTTTGTTTTAAGGCGACTCAAGGTCTCCGGGGAGAGGTTAAGGTAAGCCGCTAGCTCTTTTTTAGGGAGGAGCTCAAATAAATCCTCGTATTTACGCAGGAAACGCTCTACCCGACCTGGGGCATCGAGCATGTGCAAAGTGATCGTATGGGCCATGATTTCACTCATAAGGCGCATAACTTCAAACTCAAAACTCTCTTTCAGAATCTTGTGCTGGTCCAAGAATTCCGCCCATTTCTTTAGTGGCATCCGAGCTACGCGGGCCTTGGTCACAGAGGCAATGCTGTAGGGGGCAGCCGTCTTCAGGCGCCATGCAGCATAGCTAGTTTCGATATCTTTTTCGATGGCGAAACGCAAAATCATTTCTTTTGCATCCGCGCTAGAAACAATACGCTTCAGAATGCCATCCAGAACGAAGTATTGCTCCATCTGATGGTCGCCCTGGTGAAGCAGAATTTCAGACTTTTTGAGGTCAGAGATCTCCAAATGACGCTCTAACTCGGCCATTGCAGCCGGATCTAAGCTTTTTAAGACCGAGTTTTGGCTCAACTGTAGGCGAATCAGGTTTTTTTCGGGATGCTTATCTAATACGGTCATTAATACTTGCTCCTAGACCTCATATTGTAGGCTTTTTTACCTTTTTGAATGGGGGTTTTGGGCTTAAGCCCCACCAAATCAGCTAGAATTGCGGGGTCGTGGTGCTTTGTTGCAATGCAACAGAGTTAAACGGGAAACACTAAACGTGTGCTGCCCCCGCAACGGTAGGTAAATACGTCTTTTATTCATTTGAGAGGCGTCAGGAATCTGACAAAGCCACTGTGCGCGTCAATCGCATGGGAAGGCCAGATTCTGATATTTACTAGCCCGGATACCGGCCAAGACAGGTGGAATTTTGCGGACGGGGATCTTCGCGCGCCAATAATGCGCTACCTGCGCCTCATTGACGCCTGAACTCCTGCACGCGAAATTCTGTTCGACCCAGCTAACGGGGAAGTTAGCTAGGCAATCGATAACAGAAAGTCTTTTATGAAATCGCAGTTAAA
>CAZIZA010000484.1:0-1596 GCA_964543555.1 uncultured Pseudomonas sp. | reverse complement strand
TCCAGCGCCAGCACCTTCTCGCCCTCGCTGGCGCGTACCGAGAGCACCAGCACCGGCACCTGGCTCCACTCGCGCAGGCCGCGCAGCACCTGCTGGCCGTCGAGGTCGGGCAGGCCGAGGTCGAGCACGACGAGATCGGGGCTGTGCAGCGCCGCCTGGGCCAGGCCGTCTTCGCCATTGGCCGCTTCCAGCACCCGGTAGCCCTGGGCACTGAGGGCAATGCGCAGGAACTTGCGAATCTGCGCTTCGTCGTCGATCAGCAGAATACTCGGCCCCTGGCTCATCAGTCGTCCTCGGCGTGCGGCTGTGCGGTCAATGGCAGGTGCAGGATCAGGCTGGCGCCACAGCCATCGAGGCCTTCGCCGACCGTGACGCGGCCGCCGTGGGCGCCGACCATGCCCTGGCAGATCACCAGGCCCAGGCCGGTGCCCTGGCCGCCGCGATCCCCCCGCGCTGCGGTATAGAACATGTCGAAGATCTTCGCCCGTTCCGCCTCGGGAATGCCAGGGCCCTGGTCGGCGACGATGAAGCGCAGCTCCTGTTCGTCGTATTCCAGCGCCACGCGCAGGCGGCCACCGGGCGGCGAGAAGCGCGCGGCGTTTTCCAGCACGTTGACCAGCGCCTGCTCGATCAGCGCCGCATGCACCCGCAGCAGCGGTGGCTCGGGCGGCAGCACACATTCGACCTGCAGCGGCGCGAGCACCGCGCGCAGGCGCTGCAACGCGCTGGCGACGATATCGCTGGGCGCCACCCAGTCGCGCGCCAGCTTGAGCCCACCGTGGCCGAGGCGGGTCATGTCGAGCAGGTTCTGGATATAGCGGTCGAGGCGCTCAGCCTCGTCGCGGGTGCCCTCCAGCAGCTCGTTGCGATCCGCCGCGGGAATGGCATCACCCAACGCCAGCAGACTGTCGATGGAGCCGCGCATGGCGGTCAGCGGCGTGCGCAGGTCGTGCGACACCGAGGCCAGCAGCGCGCTGCGTAACTCCTCGGTCTGCCCGTGCAGGCGCGCCGCCTCCAGCTCCTCGGCCAGTTGCGCGCGAGCCAGAGCCTGCGCCAGCGGCTGGCCCAGAGCGGCGACCAGGCGCCGGCGCTCGTCCGCCAGCGGCGCGTCGTCGACGTGTTGTAGGCCGATCAGCAGCAGTGGCCCCTCCTCGCCACACAGCGGCCACCACCACCAGCGACTGCTGGGCAGGGTGTCGGTGCCAAGGCCAGCGGGCTGTTCGTGCTGCCAGGCCCAGTCGGCGGCGGCGCGCTCGGTATCGGCCAGCTCGGCCTGCGGGCCGCCCTCGTGACGCCACTGCCCATCGGTGCTACGCGACAACAGGGTCAGTTGCATGCCCGCCCAGCCGCCCAGTTGCTGCTCGGCCACGGCCAGCACGGCCTGGCGGTCGGCGGCGACGGTGAGTTTGCGCGACAGCTCCAGCAGCGCGGTGGTTTCGCCCTGCGCCTGGCGCAGCGCCTGCACCTGGCGGCGCTGACGGCTGGCCAGGTTGCCGGTCAGCCCGGCCATGAGCAGGAAGAACAGCAGGGTCAGCACGTCTTCCTGACGCTGGATGCGCAGGGTCAGGGTCGGCGGAATGAACAGGAAGTTGTAGG
>CAZIZA010000483.1:0-1605 GCA_964543555.1 uncultured Pseudomonas sp. | reverse complement strand
CTGGACGAACTGACCGCCAAACCGATGAGCGCACTGCGCGCCTGGCTGCCCTATGTGCTGGTCGGCGCCCTGCTGGTGATCAGCCGTGTGTTCCCGGAAGTAGGCAACGCGCTGAAGGCCGTGGTGGTGAACTTCCCCGACCTGCTCGGCGAAGCCGGCGTCAGCGCCAACTTCCAACCCCTGTACCTGCCGGGCGGCATTCTGGTCGCCGTGGTGCTGGTCACGTTCTTCCTGCATGGCATGAAGGCGCGTGACCTGGGCAAGGCGGTGAAAGAGTCATCCAGCGTATTGCTCAGCGCCGGCTTCGTGCTGCTGTTCACCGTGCCGATGGTGCGCATCCTGATCAACTCCGGCGTGAATGGTGCGGAACTGGCCAGCATGCCGATCCTCATGGCGCGCTGGGTGGCCGACAGCGTGGGCGGCATCTATCCGCTACTGGCCCCGAGCATCGGTGCCCTGGGCGCCTTTATCGCTGGCTCCAACACCGTCAGCAACATGATGTTCAGCCAGTTCCAGTTCGGCGTGGCCAGCAGCCTGGGTATTTCCAGCGCGCTGATCGTCGCGGTCCAGGCCGTAGGTGCCGCCGCCGGCAACATGGTGGCGATCCATAACGTGGTCGCCGCCTCGGCCACCGTTGGCCTGCTCGGCCGCGAAGGCAGTACCCTGCGCAAAACCATCTGGCCGACGCTGTACTACCTGCTGTTCACCGGCATCATCGCGATGGTCGCGATCTACGTACTGGGCGTCAGCGATCCGCTGATGACTCGCTGATGCACCGATAGTGCCCGCCCCGACATCGTCGGGGCATTGGCCATCAGGCTACGCTTCCCCTTTTAAGCAACAGGATGAGCCCATGATCATTTCTGCCTCGACCGACTACCGCGCTGCCGCTCAACGCAGGCTGCCGCCCTTCCTGTTCCACTACGCCGATGGCGGCGCTTACGCCGAGCACACGCTGCGCCGCAATGTCGCTGATCTGTCGGACATCGAACTGCGCCAGCGCGTGCTGAAGAACATGTCCGAGCTGGACCTGTCCACCGAGCTGTTCGGCGAGAAGATGTCGATGCCGGTCGGCTTGGCACCGGTTGGCCTGACCGGCATGTTCGCTCGCCGTGGCGAAGTTCAGGCGGCCAAGGCAGCAGCGGCCAAGGGTATTCCCTTCACCCTGTCCACCGTGTCGGTGTGCCCGATCGAGGAAGTGGCACCGGCCATCGACCGACCGATGTGGTTCCAGCTCTACGTGCTGAAAGATCGCGGCTTCATGAAGAACGCCTTGGAGCGCGCCAAGGCCGCCGGCTGCTCGACGCTGGTGTTCACCGTCGACATGCCCGTGCCCGGCGCCCGCTACCGTGACGCGCACTCCGGCATGAGTGGCCCGAACGCTGCACTGCGCCGCATGCTGCAAGCGATGACTCACCCGCAGTGGGCCTGGGACGTCGGTCTGATGGGCAAGCCGCATGACCTGGGCAATATCTCCGCTTACCGCGGCAACCCGACTGGCCTGGCCGACTACATCGGCTGGCTAGGCGCCAACTTCGATCCGTCGATCTCCTGGAAGGATCTGGAATGGATCCGCGACTTCTGGGACGGCCCGATGGTGATCAA
>CAZIZA010000482.1:0-1644 GCA_964543555.1 uncultured Pseudomonas sp. | reverse complement strand
TCTGCTCGCTATGGTCGTCTTGTTCTGATGAATCACAGGCCATCAATGCGCGACTTCCTGCAGAATGATCTCGATTGATAACTCCTGATCCTTGCGATCCAACCAGACGTGGTGAGCACTAAGGCATTCTCCTATGCGTCAATCGAGTCGTATCACCTTTCGCTCC
This sequence comes from uncultured Pseudomonas sp., assembly GCA_964543555.1. GTDB lineage: Bacteria > Pseudomonadota > Gammaproteobacteria > Pseudomonadales > Pseudomonadaceae > Aquipseudomonas. Next base: position 1,478 of record CAZIZA010000482.1, on the reverse strand, counting down.
ACCTTCCGTATCAAGATCAGTGATCGAGATAACGACACGCTGATCGGTTATGCGGGTGATGTTTCCGAGTGCGGGATGAAACTGCTGAGCGATACGCCGGTGGAGCCTGGAAGTGAGCTGAAGCTACGTGTGCGCATGCGTGATCGTGAGGGAGAGATGCGCCAGGTGGATGTGAACATGATCTGCCAGTGGTCGCAGGAAAATACCCGCACGGGCTTCTTCGAAGTGGGGCTGGCCTTGCAGGAGGAGACGGCCGAGTACGTTCGACTGATCGAAGGCATGCGCAAGCTGCGTAAGGCAAAGACTTAGGCGGGAATGGAGCGGGGGGTGAAGAAAGATCGCTCGGGTGTGACGATCTTCTTATGAAGCCAGCGGGGTGGATGCGAACACCGCATCCACCAGCATGTTGAAACTGTTACCAATCAGCCCAGAGTGCCGAGAATATTGACGCCCACTCGATCCGGTATCTCGTTCTGCGACAGTACATGCAGACCGGGGCTGAACACACGCGCATAACGTGCCAGCAGCGGGCGTAGTTGCGGCATCACGGTAAGGATCGGTGGATGGCCGTCCTTGCGCAGTTTCTCCTTCACCACCGGCATGGTGTTCTGCAGCTGATTGAGCAGGCTGGGTTCTACCGGGATGTTATCCAGGCTCACCGGGCCGGCCTGTTGGGCGATGGCCAGCGCATTGAGCAGGGTGTTTTCCAGCGCATTCTCGAGAATGAACACCGACAGCTCCTGGCGCTCGCCGGCGATCATGCCGACGATGCTGCGGCGCAGCGCGTAGCGCACGTCGGACGCCAGCAGCACCGGATCCTTGGTCGACTCGCTGGCTTCCAGCAGGGTGGTGGCGATGGTGACGATGTCCTTGAGCGGCACCTGTTCCTGCAGCAACTGGCGGTAGACGCGGTGCTGCTGGGTGTAGCTGAGCTGGTTCTTCAGACTCTCGGCCAGCTTCGGCGCCTGCAGTTGCAGGCGCTGCATCAGATGGTCGACATCGTCGTGCTTGAACACATCGGGTAGGTGCTCACGGATCACCTTGTTCAGGTGTGTGGCGATGACGCTGGCACAGTCGATGACCTGGTAGCCGAGATTCAGCGCACGCGCCTTGTCTTCCGGCTGGATCCACACCACCTGCATGCGATAGGCCGGGTCGACACCGAGAATGCCGTCGATCTCGCCATAGAGCTCCGGTGACGGGATGGCCATCATGCGATCGGCATGCAGTTCGGCGCTGTCGATCTTCTCGCCATTGATCTGGATGCTGTACTGCGATGCTTTCAGGCGCAGGCTGTCACGGATATGCACTTCCGGCAGCAGGAAGCCCAGACTTTCCGAGAGCGTCTGACGTACACCGCGCACGCGCTGGGTCAGCGGTGCGCCGGCGGCTTCGTTGACCAGGCCGACCAATTTGTAGCCCAGCGACACGGACAGACGCTCGACCAGCGGGATGTCCTCCCACACCATGTTCTGCGC
>CAZIZA010000481.1:0-1658 GCA_964543555.1 uncultured Pseudomonas sp. | reverse complement strand
CCTGCTCGATGCGCTCGGGCAGCACCACCAGCATGGGCGTGGTGCGATAGGCGGAAAGCCCGTCGCACTCGTAAGGCTTGAGGTCTTCCTGGGTATGCAGGATGTCGAGATCGGGCAGGCGCTGGCGCAACTCGGCCAGCAGGGCGGTCTTGTCGACCTCGGGTAGCGCGCCGTCGACGCGCTCGTCGTACAGAATGCTCATGGCAGGCTCAATCGTGGACGTTGTTGTTATTGGCGGTCATGCCGCGACCTTGGCTGCATGTTTAGGTTGCCTGCTTTCTTACGTCCATTCTCTTTGCTGCTGGTAGGACCAGTTTCTTTCGTCAGGCTTTCGCTCGGGATAGGCCTAAGGTCTTATTCGGCGTGGCTTGCATGCTGACCTCCAGAAGATCTAAGGTGGTCTTTAAAAATTGGTACGACCAGTTCTGCGGAGGTGGCGAATGGACGGGCAGCAGGGCGTCGCACGGCGACAAGTCAGTGACGTGGTGGCCGAGCGGATCGAGCGACTGATCGTCGATGGCGTACTCAAGGTGGGTCAGCCGTTGCCTTCGGAGCGGCGCCTGTGCGAAAAGCTGGGCATCTCCCGTTCGGCGCTGCGTGAAGGGCTCAAGGTACTGCGCGGGCGCGGCATCATCGACACCGCCCAGGGTCGCGATTCACGGGTGGCCAAGCTCAGTGGCGAGCGTGACGCCAGCCCGCTGATGCACCTGTTCAACTCGCAACCGCGCACCCTGTATGACCTGCTGGAAGTGCGCGGCCTGCTCGAAGGCGAGTCGGCGCGGCTGGCAGCGCTGCGTGGCACCGACGCGGATTTCGTCCTGCTCACCCGGCGCTATGAGGAAATGCTCGCCGCTCATGCCCAGGAGCAGCCAGTCGATCCCCGCGAGCATGCGCGCCTCGACCATGCCTTCCACCTGGCCATCTGCGAGGCCTCGCACAACCCGGTGCTGGTGCACACCTTGCAGTCGCTGACCGACCTGATGCTCAGCACTGTGTTCGCCTCGGTGAACAACCTCTACCATCGCCCGGCGCAGAAACGCCAGATCGACCGCCAGCATTCGCGGCTGTACCACGCGGTAATCGAACGCCTGCCGGAACAGGCCCAGCGCGCTGCGCGCGATCACATCAACAGCATCCGCGACAACCTGCAGGAGATCGAGCTGGAAGAGCAGCGCCTGGTGCGCGCGACCATGCGCCTGGAAGGTTGGACGTAGGGCGGGTACAACCCGCCTGATGACGGTGACGGGTGATCGTTCCTACGCTCCGCGTGGAAACGCAGCCTCAGACGCTCCGCGTCTGCCGCAAGACAGACGCACACCGTGACCTGGCGCAGAGCGCCCTCACAGGAGCTACCACGCAGAGCGTGGGAGCTATCTAGCCCCGGCTGATGCTGCTGGCAGGTGATCGTTCCCACGCTCCGCGTGGAAACGCAGCCTCAGACGCTCTGCGTCTGCCGCAAGACAGATGTACACCGTGACCTGGCGCAGAGCGCCCTCACAGGGGCTGCCACGCAGAGCGTGGGAGCCATCTACCAGACACACTCGCCGCGCAAGCGTCTCCCACGTGGCATGGCCCCTACCTGAAGGTACTGGTCACCACCCCATCTTCCACCACCTGCGCCTCGATCACCTTCTGGCTGCCGAGGTTGCGCACGCGGA
>CAZIZA010000480.1:0-1660 GCA_964543555.1 uncultured Pseudomonas sp. | reverse complement strand
GCAATCTACGTCGACTACACGCCGTCGCCGGAAGCCAAGTACCCGACCGCGATCAACCAGGCCTATGCCGCGACCAAATGGGTCGCCGACAACGGCAGTCAGATCGGTGTCGACGGTTCGCGTCTGGCCGTGGCCGGCAACAGTGTTGGCGGCAACATGGCGGCCGTGGTGGCCATCAAGGCCAAGGAAGCCGGTACGCCGAAACTGCGCGCCCAGGTGCTGCTGTGGCCAGTGACCGATGCCAACTTCAACAATGCGTCGTACAACCAGTTCGCCGAAGGCCACTTCCTGACCCGCGGCATGATGGAATGGTTCTGGGACAACTACACCACCGACGCGAAGCAGCGTAACGAGATTTATGCCTCGCCACTGCGTGCCAGCCTGGAACAGCTCAAAGGCCTGCCACCGGCCCTGGTGCAGACCGCCGAGATGGACGTGTTGCGCGACGAAGGCGAAGCCTACGCCCGTCGCCTGAACGCCGCTGGTGTGCCAGTGACCGCCGTGCGCTACAACGGCATGATCCACGACTACGGCCTGCTCAATGTCGTGGCTGAAGTGCCAGCGGTACGCACTGCCCTGGATCAGGCCGCGCAGACGCTGAAGAACAGCCTCAAGTAAGCGACTGAAAAAACGAAACCCCGCCACCGGTAACGGTCGCGGGGTTTCGATCTTTGTGGGGCGGCTTTTAGCTGCGGGTTGTTTCTGTCGCGGCTGAAGCCGCTCCCACCGTACCGCAAGATTACGCCAAGCTACGCACCTGCTCCCAGGTCAGATCCAGGCACTTGCGCGCTTTCTCTACCAGCTCATCCACTTCCACCTGGCTGATCACCAGCGGCGGCGCGATGATCATGGTGTCACCCACCGCGCGCATGATCAGGCCGTTGTTGAAGCAGTGGCCACGACAGACCATGCCCACGCCCACATCCCCGGAGAAGCGCTTGCGCGTGGCCTTGTCCTGTACCAGCTCGATGGCGCCGAGCATGCCAACGCCACGCACTTCGCCCACCAACGGGTGATCCGCCAGCTCACGCAGGCGCTTTTGCAGGTAGGGCGAGGTTTCTGCCTTGACCCGCTCGACGATGCCTTCTTCCTTGAGAATGCGCAGGTTCTCCAGCCCCACCGCCGCCGCCACCGGATGCCCGGAATAGGTGAAGCCATGGTTGAAGTCGCCGTGTGCTTCGATCACCTCGAACACCTTGTCGCTGACGATCAGCCCGCCCATCGGCACGTAACCCGAGGTCAGCCCCTTGGCGATGGTCATCAGATCAGGCTTGAGACCGTAATACTGGCTGCCGAACCACTCGCCGGTACGGCCGAAACCGCAGATCACCTCGTCGGCGACGAAGAGAATGTCGTACTTGGCGAGGATTTCCTTGATGCGAGGCCAGTAGGTTTCCGGCGGAATGATCACGCCGCCCGCGCCCTGAATCGGCTCGGCGATAAAGGCCGCGACATTCTCCTCGCCCAGTTCGAGAATCTTCTTCTCCAGCTGATCGGCCGCCCAGATGCCGAAGGCGTCCGGGGTCATATCGCCGCCTTCACCGAACCAGTACGGCTGCGGGATATGGGCGATGCCCGGGATCGGCAGATCGCCCTGCTCGTGCATGAACTTCATGCCGCCGAGGCTGGCGCCGGCCACGGTGGAGCCGTGGTAGCCGTT
>CAZIZA010000479.1:0-1661 GCA_964543555.1 uncultured Pseudomonas sp. | reverse complement strand
ATGCTGGCGACGTCGTAGTCGAACACGATGTCGGCACCGAAGCTCTTGCCGATCCAGTTGCGCTGCATGGTCTTGACCTGCTCAGGCCAGCCATCCAGCTCATCCAGGCTGCTCAGCAGCTCTTCGGCATAAGCGGTGATCTTGAAGTAGTACATCGGGATTTCGCGCTTCTCGATCAGCGCGCCCGAACGCCAGCCACGGCCATCGATGACCTGCTCGTTGGCCAGTACGGTCTGGTCAACCGGGTCCCAGTTGACGGTGCCGTTCTTGCGGTAGATCACGCCCTTCTCGAACAGGCGGGTGAACAGCCACTGCTCCCAGCGGTAGTAATCCGGCTTGCAGGTGGTGACTTCGCGCGTCCAGTCGATGGCCAGACCCAGCGATTTGAGCTGGGACTTCATGTAGGCGATGTTCTCGTAGGTCCACTTGGCTGGCGCCACCTGGTTTTTCATCGCGGCGTTTTCCGCCGGCATGCCGAAAGCGTCCCAGCCCATCGGCTGCAGCACATTCTTGCCCTGCATGCGCTGGTAGCGGGCGATCACGTCACCGATGGTGTAGTTGCGCACGTGCCCCATGTGTAGCTTGCCGCTGGGGTAGGGGAACATCGACAGGCAGTAGAAGGTGTCCTTGCCAGGCTGTTCGCTGACGACGAAGGATTTCTGCGCGTCCCAGTGGGACTGCGCGGCGGCTTCTATTTCACGGGGCGAGTACTGTTCGTGCATGGCTCTGGCGCTGAAAGAATGGGGCTTGCGGAAAACGTCGTAGCATACATGAGCGCCGTCTATCGAGGGAAACCCAGATTGTGCCTCGCACGCCGTTTGTCGCGGCACATCGCTGCCTGCAGTGCCTTCGCTAAGCTTTATTGAAGATCCGCAAATGTCGGATGTGGCGAGGTGTCAGATGGCTGTTGCACGGCAAGAGGAACGAAGTGGCGGTCTTTACGAGCGTCTGTTGCAGCGTCTTGCCCTGGCATTGGAAGAGGCCGATACAGCCAGCCGCCTGCATGCCGAACCGTTGCGCGAGCTGGAGCTGGATGGGCTCAGCCCGGCCGAGTTGGAACTGATACGCGCCTATCTCAATCGTGACCTGCACTGGTTGCGTGGCTGGCATGCGGCGGCTGAAGAGTTGGCGTTGATTCAGCGTCAGCCATTGCGCAGCACCAAGTCCGCTGGCAGCAGGTCGCTGGGTAAGCTCAAGCCCTTGATGAAACGTCGTCAGGCGCTCTGTTGTGCGCTCTGCGGTACGTCAGTCAGCTGGCATCGTGGGCAGGATGCGCAGGCATGCCAGGCCTGTGGCTCGAAGCTGTTTCGTAGCGGTAATCCGCGCTAGGCTTGGGCGCCCCGGAGGTGCCTGATGCTGGTTCGCTACACCCTAAAACAGCTGCTGATGCCGCCAGGCATCCTGCTTCTTCTGATGTTGCTGGGCTGGTGGCTGCGTCGCCGCTTTCCGCGGTTGGCAACGACCTGTTTTACCGCAGGGTTCGCTGCTTTGTGGTTGATGAGCCTGCCTGCGGTGATGCAGTGGAGTGCGGCCTGGCTGGAGCGAGAAAGCGTGTTGGAGCCGCAGCAGTGGGCGACGCTGGCGCAGCGTGCTGACGCCATCGTGATTCTCGGTGCCGGGCGCGAGCAGAATGATCCGGGCTGGGGGCGTACCGATCAGCC
>CAZIZA010000478.1:0-1669 GCA_964543555.1 uncultured Pseudomonas sp. | reverse complement strand
CAGCAGGCCAGCTTCCTCATCAGCGCTGCCAAGGTCGATCAATGCCCCGAGGACAGCGGCCTGGAGGTCGCTTTCGCCGGCCGCTCCAACGCCGGCAAGTCGAGCGCACTCAACACCCTGACTCACGCCAGCCTGGCGCGTACCTCGAAGACGCCAGGTCGCACGCAGTTGCTCAATTTCTTCCGCCTGGATGACGAACGCCGCCTGGTCGACCTGCCCGGTTATGGCTATGCCAAGGTGCCAATCCCGCTCAAGCAGCACTGGCAGAAACATCTGGAAGCGTATTTGGGCAGCCGCGAGAGCTTGTGTGGCCTGGTACTGATGATGGATATCCGTCACCCGCTGACCGAGTTCGACTGCATGATGCTGGACTGGTCAGTAGCCAGTGGCATGCCGCTGCATATTCTGCTGACCAAGGCCGACAAGCTGGCCTTTGGCGCTGCGAAGACCGCATTGCTCAAGGTGCGCCAGGATATTCGCAAGCAATGGGGCGAGGGCATCAGCATTCAGCTGTTTTCGGCGCCCAAGCGTATGGGCGTGGAAGAGGCGCAGATGGTACTGGCCGGCTGGCTGGATCTGTTGCCGGAAGCGGATGAGGAAAGCGCCGAAGAAGCCTGAAGCAGGGTGCGCTGCGGCTCACGGAAAAGATGATTCAATGCCCGTATTGACTTAGGGATGTTCTGAAAAAGCCATTTATCGTCACTCCCGCGAAGGCGGGAGCCCAGGGACTGCGCAGATTCTGGATGCCCGCCTGTGCGGGAATGACGGCTATTTCAGAGTTTCCGTAGAGAGGCATCAAAGAAGCCCTCTCCCGCACTTCGGGCACCCTCGGCTTTGGCGTCCTGCGTCGCCCTACCTCCTGCATCCATGCAGTCGTCTCCCGGAGGGAGAGGGTCATCAGATCGCCGCTCGCGGCTTTTTCTATAGGCAAAAAAAACCCCGAGCTTCATATGGGGAGGGGAAGTTCGGGGTTCAAGGTCTGAACCGCTAGGGCGGGGTTCAGATGTCTGCCAACACTTAACACAACAAAGGAGCATTGAAGGGCTTAACGGCCATTCATGAACTCTGACCGGGTGGCTTGGCAGAAAGTTCAGGATTTTTTTAAAAACCATTCGCAATAAGAAAAAGCCGGTTAATTACCCGAATCCCTATGCTAGAGCGGCTGCAGCGTTACGCTGCAGCAATGGCCTCATCAGTGTGCCTCATCCCAGTTGGCACCCACGCCCACTTCAACCAGCAGTGGCACGTCCAGCTCCGCTGCGCCGCTCATCAGCCCCTTGAGTTGGGCGCTGACCTCATCGATAAGGTCTTCGCGCACCTCCAGCACCAGTTCATCGTGCACCTGCATGATGATGCGTGCATCAATGCCGCTGTCCTGCAGCCAGCTGTCCACTTTGATCATGGCACGCTTGATGATGTCGGCAGCAGTGCCCTGCATCGGCGCGTTGATCGCGGCGCGTTCGGCGCCCTTGCGCATGGCCTGGTTCTGCGCATGAATCTCCGGCAGGTACAGGCGACGACCATAGACCGTCTCCACGTAGCCCTGCTCGGCAGCCTGCGCGCGGGTGCTTTCCATATAGGTGAGCACGCCGGGATAGCGGGCGAAGTAACGATCGATATAGGCCTGCGCCTCCTTGCGTTCGACGTCGATCTGCTTGGCCAGGCCGAA
>CAZIZA010000477.1:0-1671 GCA_964543555.1 uncultured Pseudomonas sp. | reverse complement strand
GAGGCGTCGATCATCTGTTGCAGCATCAGACGCTCCGGGCTCCACCAGAAACCGTTGTAGATCAGGCTGGCATATTTAGGCATCAGCTCGTCTTTCAGGTGAGCCACTTCGCGGTCCAGAGTGATGGACTCGATGGCGCGGTGGGCCTTGAGCATGATGGTGCCGCCGGGGGTTTCGTAGCAGCCGCGGGACTTCATGCCAACGAAACGGTTCTCGACGATGTCCAGACGGCCGATGCCGTTCTCGCCACCGATGCGATTCAGCTCGGCCAGCACCTGGGCCGGGGTCATGGCCTTGCCGTCGATGGCGACGATGTCACCGGCCTTGTAGGTCAGCTCGATGTAGGTCGGGGTGTCCGGCGCCGCTTCCGGCGACTTGGTCCAACGCCACATGTCTTCTTCGTGCTCGGTCCAGGTGTCTTCCAGCACGCCACCTTCATAGGAGATGTGCAGCAGGTTGGCATCCATGGAGTACGGCGACTTCTTCTTACCGTGACGCTCGATCGGGATGGCGTGCTTCTCGGCGTAGTCCATCAGCTTCTCGCGCGACAGCAGGTCCCACTCGCGCCACGGGGCGATGACTTTCACACCCGGCTTCAGCGCATAGGCGCCCAGCTCGAAACGCACCTGGTCATTGCCCTTGCCGGTCGCGCCGTGGGAGATGGCGTCGGCGCCGGTCTCGTTGGCGATTTCGATCAGGCGCTTGGCGATCAGCGGACGAGCGATGGAGGTACCCAGCAAGTACTCGCCTTCGTAAACGGTGTTGGCACGGAACATCGGGTAGACGAAATCACGGACGAACTCTTCGCGCAGGTCGTCGATGTAAATTTCCTTGACGCCTAGGGCCTGGGCCTTGACACGGGCCGGCTCGACCTCTTCGCCCTGACCGAGGTCAGCGGTGAAGGTCACCACTTCACAGTTGTAGGTATCTTGCAGCCACTTGAGGATCACCGAGGTGTCCAGGCCACCGGAATAGGCCAGTACTACCTTTTTGACGTCCGCCATGCCATCACTCCACGGGTTGTACGGTAAAACCCGTGATTCTACTGGCCTCACGCTGCAATTTACAGGGGCGCGACAAACTGCGTTGCGCAAGCGACGCCGACTGCACTCAGGAGGGGCTACTTCCAGGCGGGTCGACCGGCGTGGAAGCAGGCCCCGGCATACCCTGTTGCGGTACGTCTGCCGGCGGTACACGATCCAGACGCAGGGTCGCACGGCGGTTCTTGGCGCGATTGGCCTCGTTGCTGTTAGGCACCAGCGGGTAACGCTCACCGTGAAAGCGCATGGTGATCTGTTCCACCGGGATGCCGCCGGCCACCAGATATTCCTGCACAGCCAGGGCACGGCGACGCGAGAGGTCGCGATTGGTCAGGCGGTTGCCACTGTTATCTGCATGGCCATCGATCTGGAAGCTGTTGATGCTGGGGTCGGCCTTGACGAAGTCGAGGATGATATCGAGCTTGGCCTTGGCCATTGGGTCAAGATCGATTCCGCCACCGGGAAAGCCGATCTGCGCCTGGCGAATCTGATCGAAATTGACCGGCAGAAGCTTCGCGGTGCAGGCCTGGTAATCATCATAGGCCTTGTGAAACTTGACCGGCAGCAGCCGCACTTCCAGATTATCGCCGCCATTGAGCGTGCGGTGACGCACCACCGGGCTGCGCCCTTC
>CAZIZA010000476.1:0-1677 GCA_964543555.1 uncultured Pseudomonas sp. | reverse complement strand
TCCGCCGCGCCATTCAAGTGTTGCAACGTCGCAGCAAAAACAACCCCGTGCTGATTGGTGAACCTGGCGTAGGTAAAACCGCCATCGTTGAAGGTTTGGCGCAGCGCATTGTGGCCGGTGAAGTGCCTGATTCACTCAAAGGCAAGCGCGTGCTGTCACTCGACATGGCTGCCTTGTTGGCCGGTGCGAAATTCAGAGGCGAATTTGAAGAGCGTTTGAAAACCGTGTTGAGCGAACTCGCCAAAGACGAAGGGCAAACCATTGTGTTCATCGACGAGTTGCACACCATGGTGGGGGCTGGTAAAGCCGAAGGCGCGATGGATGCGGGCAATATGTTGAAGCCTGCTTTGGCGCGTGGCGAATTGCATTGCGTCGGCGCTACAACCTTAGATGAATACCGCAAATACATAGAAAAAGATGCGGCCCTTGAGCGTCGTTTCCAAAAAATCATCGTGGGCGAACCGTCGGTTGAAGCGACCATTGCCATCTTGCGAGGCTTGCAAGAAAAGTACGAAGTGCACCACGGTGTCGAAATCACCGACCCCGCCATCGTGGCGGCGGCAGAGTTGTCGCACCGTTACATCACCGACCGTTTCTTGCCCGACAAAGCGATTGATTTGATCGACGAAGCTGCGGCCAAAATCAAAATCGAAATTGATTCCAAGCCGGAAGTGATGGACAAACTCGACCGCCGTTTGATTCAACTGAAGATCGAACGCGAAGCGGTGCGCAAAGAAAAAGACGAAGCCTCACAAAAGCGCATGGAGTTGCTCGAAGAAGAGATCAAAAAAATCGGCAAAGAATATGCTGATTTAGAAGAAATTTGGAAATCAGAAAAAGCCACCGCACAAGGCGGTGCGCAGATCAAAGAAGAAATTGATCGCATGCGTTTTCAAATTGAAGAACTCACGCGCAAGGGCGACTTCAACAAAGTGGCCGAATTGCAATATGGCAAATTGCCCGAGCTTGAAAAACGCATGAAAGAAGCCAATGCACGCGAAAGCGGCAAGGTCGAAGACGGCGTGCACCGTTTGCTGCGCACCCAAGTGGGCGCTGAAGAAATTGCCGAAGTGGTGGCGCGTGCCACCGGCATTCCAGTGTCTAAACTCATGCAAGGCGAGCGCGACAAGTTGCTGCAAATGGAAGACAAATTGCACCAGCGTGTGGTCGGGCAAGAAGAAGCCATCACGGCAGTGGCCAACGCCATTCGCCGCTCGCGTGCAGGCTTGGGCGACCCCAACCGTCCCACCGGTTCATTCTTGTTTTTAGGCCCCACCGGTGTGGGCAAAACCGAGTTGTGCAAAGCACTTGCTGGCTTTTTGTTTGACAGCGAAGACCACATGATTCGCATCGACATGAGCGAGTTCATGGAGAAGCACTCGGTCAGCCGTTTGGTCGGTGCGCCCCCCGGCTATGTGGGCTACGACGAAGGCGGTTACTTGACCGAAGCCGTGCGTCGCAAACCCTACAGCGTGTTGTTGCTCGATGAGGTGGAAAAAGCCCACCCCGATGTGTTCAACATCTTGTTGCAAGTGTTAGACGATGGTCGCTTGACCGATGGCCAAGGCCGCACGGTGGACTTCAAAAACACCGTCATCGTGATGACCTCCAACATTGGTTCGCCCATCATCCAAAGCATGGTGGGGCAAGACCCACAAGACATCAAAGACGCGGTGT
>CAZIZA010000475.1:0-1691 GCA_964543555.1 uncultured Pseudomonas sp. | reverse complement strand
ATGGAGCAGACCTCCGGAATGTTCTGATGAGTGCCTACAACCTCAACGAAAGTTATGACAGCTACCGCACCGTTGACCTCGAAGCGCGCGCGGCTTCGGCTTCGCCCTACGAGCTGGTGCTGGTGCTGCTCGACGGCCTGCTCGATGAGCTGGCGCGCGCCCGCGGCCACATCGAGGCCAAGCGTTACCAGCACAAGGGCCAGTCTCTGGAGAAGTGTCTGAACATCCTCGGTGGTCTTAACGGCGCGCTCGATTACGAGAACGGCGGCGAGCTCGTGCAGGGTCTGGCGCGTCTTTACGACTACTGCATCTATCGCCTCTCCGATGTCAGCGTGAGTCTGTCGCTGGAAGGCCTGGACGAAGTGGTCGGCTTGCTTGGCGTACTGCGTGAAGGCTGGGAAGGCGTGAATGCAGCGCGCAAGTGAGCTGCGCGCGCTGCAGCAACTGCACGCGCAGTTGGCGCAAGCGCTGGAACAGGCTGACTGGACGCGCATCGGTGAGATCGATGCGCTGATCCGCACCTGTCTGCAGTTGCTGGCCGGGCTACCGACGCTGAGCGACGAGGTGCGCGAGGCCAAGGCCCAGCTGCAGCAGTTACACGGGCAGGCACGTATCGCCTGCGCCGAAGAGTGCGAACGGGTGCGCCGGCTGTTGCTGACGCATATGGAGTACGCCGAAGGGCGTAGCGCCTACATGCGTGTCGATCTGTATCAAGGTGGGAGATAAACGGTGCTGCAAGCGATCAATGCCATGGCTCAGCTCAACCTGACTGACGCCAGCGGGCAAGCCCTGCCGGCTGGATTTGCCCAGGCTCAGGGCGCCGCTGGCGCAGCGCACGCCTTCGATCAGCAGATGGCCGTGCAGGCGTTCAGCGCGGCAACCCCTGCGCTGTCGCCGGCAGAGGAAACCCCGGCGGCTCCCTCCGCCCTCAGCGAAGCCGATGCCGGGCAGTGGCTGGCCGCCGTGCTGGATCAGCAGGCAGCGCGTATCGAGGCACGTGAAGCTCAGCAGCCTGCGCAGCAGGAAAGCGTGCAAGAGGAGGGTATCGATGTGCCCGAGCAGCCCATGGCCGTGCCTGGCCAGGTAGTCACTCAGGTGCTGATGCCGCAGCAACCGCAACCGCGTGAGCCGTTGCCAGCAGCGCCGGCGAATGGATCCAGCGCGCCTGTGCCAGCAGCGCAGGCCATGCCCAACCAGACCGTGGCGCCCATGCCGCAGCGGGCAGCCGAGGGCGTGATACAGGCCGCAGCGCCGGCAATGACGACAGAGGTGATCGAGGCTGCTGGGCTCGAACGCCTGCCGCATCCTGCGGCTGATACGGATAACACTGCGCCCGGCCCGACCACTGCCGCCACTGCGAACACCGCGCCACTGGCCGCCGAGCGGCCGCTCAAGCTGCACGCACCGCAGGCGCAGTGGGGCGAGCAGATGCTGGCCAGTCTGCGTGAGCAGGTGGACGTGCAGATCAACCAGCGCATTCAGAACGCCACCATTCGCCTTGACCCGCCGGAGCTGGGCAGCCTGGAAATCTTCCTCAGCCATGAATCCGGCCGTCTCAGTGTGCAGCTCTCGGCTGCCAACGCCGATGTCGCCCGCCTGTTGCAGCAGACCAGCGAGCGGCTGCGTCAGGAGCTGGTCGGACAGAACTTCGTGCAGGTCAACGTGCAGGTGTCCGCCGATGCTCAGGGCGG
>CAZIZA010000474.1:0-1734 GCA_964543555.1 uncultured Pseudomonas sp. | reverse complement strand
TCGGCGCTCTCGTGCTGAAAAAGGCACTCAACCTGTAGGAGACACACCCATGCAAAAACTCAAAGTCCTGCGCCGCTCGCTCGGTGCTTCCGCCGCTGTAGGCGTTCTCGCTGTACAGCAAGCCCATGCTGCTCTGCCTGAAGGCGTCGAGTCCGCCCTCAACGCAGCCAAAACAGATGGCGTCGAGGTCGCAGGCATCGTCCTCGGCGTGATCATCGCCATCGCCGCCTTCAAATTCATCCGCCGCGCGCTGTAAGGCCGGCTGCAACCCACCAGCCCGGTAACTCGTTATCGGGCTTTTTCACATAAGGGCTTTCCATGGACGCCAACATGCTGACCACGATCATCATCGTTATGGCGTTCTGGGCTTTGTTCTTTGGGCGGGTGTGAACATGCCTCAAGTGCTCTTTCGTCCGTCTATCCATGCGCTGCTGGGGCTTATTGTCCTGACGCTCTCCAGCACTGCGAATGCAGCCACCACCATTACCTATTACTACGGCCAGCAAGGCGACTGGATCACCTCGCGCCAAAAGAACATCGATTCCGCCTGTAGAGCGATTTTGTCTGAAGGCCCGGGCGGCGGTACCACCTATAAGCACGTTGCCGCATTGGCCGGCTCTGGCGGTGGAGCCTGTATCGGAGATACCACCACCGGCACCCGTTCTCAATACGGCTCCTGGGTCAAAACAACTGCCACATGTGAGCACGGCTCCGCAGATGGCCTGTCCTGTAATCAACCGCCCCAGCCCAGCGCCTGCGAGAGCAAAGCAGGCACCAGCTTTGCCTTCATGGCCAGCCCACCCGAGGGCCAACTCAGCCTGCCCGGTGAGTACATCTGCGACAGCGGCTGCCGTGCCACCTGGAACAGTGGCTCGAACGGCGGTTGCGCCAACAACGATCAAGGTGTCCGGGCGTGCTTTGGTATCGGCACTTATACCGGGGGTGACTGCCAGACTGGCGACACCCCGACCGGCACCGGCACGCCCCCGCCTGACCCAACTGACCCCACCACCCCAACGGATCCAGTAGACCCCACCGACCCTACTGACCCGGCAGACCCCACTGATCCCTCCAATAACTGCGGCCCTGGTCATAGCTGGTCGGGCACAACCTGCGTGCCCTCCAACCCCACCGACCCAAGCAACCCCGGCGGCGATGGTGGTGATGGCGACAACACAGGCGGCGGCAACAGTGGTGGCGGCGGCAACGTGGGTGGCATTGGTGGTGATGGCGACGGTAACGGCGACGGCTCAGGGACAGGAGACGGCGATGGCAACGGCACGGGTAACGGCAATGGTAACGGTGAGGGCGACGGCGAAAACGAAGAAGGCAATGCCTCCGTTTCGGGTGAAAGCTGCACCGCCGAACTCGCCTGTGAGGGTGACGTGATTCAGTGCGCCATCCTGCGCAAGAACAAAGAGCAAGTCTGTCAGTGGAATTACGACAGCGAAGCCCAGGGACAAGTCGAATCCGCGCTAAGCGGCCCTGAATACCAACTGGAAGATCAGGACATACCTGTTAGTGGGCTGTTCAACGATGCCCTCAACAAGGGCCGTTGGCTTCCCCAGTCATGCCCTGCACCGCAAACCTTCAGCGTCATGGGCCGCAGCTACTCGCTGAGCTGGGAACCTGCATGCCGCTTCGCCCTGGCCATCGGGCCGTTGATTGTTGCCCTGGCTTCCATCTTCTTCGCCGTCACCATCGCTCGCGGAATCAAGGGGTCTTGATATGCCA
>CAZIZA010000473.1:0-1758 GCA_964543555.1 uncultured Pseudomonas sp. | reverse complement strand
GGCCGAGATGGCGACCCAGCTGGAGGTATCGCGTGAGTTCACCTACCGCCAGGCCTCACAGATGGCGGCTGGCAGAAGCGTGATCAAGGAGATTTCCATGGCCAAGAACTTCGCCACCGATATCGCCGACCGTCTGACCTACGATGCGGTGCAGATCATGGGCGGCATGGGGTACATGCGCGAAAGCCTGGTCGAGCGCCTGTACCGCGACAACCGCATTCTCTCCATCGGTGGCGGCACGCGGGAGATCATGAATGAGATCATCGCCAAGCAGATGGGGCTGTAGCGGTTATAGACGGAGCGCTCTGGTGGCGATGACCCTCTCCTGGATGCATCGCAATGTGCCTTTACCGTGTTCAGGCTTGTCTTTGTGAAATTATCTCTATAGATTTCATGAAATTAAATTCAGATAATTTCATGAGACACTCATGTTCCGTCAGGCTGAGCAGCACGTCGACAGCTATTACGCGGCCTCCTGTGCTGCGCAGTTGAAGGCTTACCCGTCGTTACAGGGCAAGCAGCGCTGTGATGTGGTGGTGATTGGTGGCGGTTTCAGTGGCTTGCACACAGCGCTGCGCCTGGCCGAGGCCGGCAAGCGGGTGATCCTGCTGGAAGCCAGCCGGGTGGCCTGGGCGGCTTCCGGTCGCAATGGCGGGCAGGCGATTCTCGGCTGGTCCTGCGATATGCCGCCGCTGGAGAAAGCTCTCGGTCTCGAACGTGCCCGCCGTCTGTGGGATGGCATGAGCTGGGCGGCCCGCGAGTTGCGCGAGCTGCCCCAGCGTCATGGTTTCGACTGTGATTACCGCCGGGGGCATCTGTGGACGGCGGTGCTGCCGCGCCGCGTGGCGCTGCTGCATGAATGGCAGGAAGAGGCCGCCTATAAATGGGGGCATCGCGCGCTGCAGTTCGTCTCCCGCGAGCAGATGCCGCAATGGGTCGCCAGTGAGCGTTATCAGGCGGGTCTCTATGACCCAGAAGCCGGCCACCTCAACCCGCTCAAGCTGGCGCTCGGCCTGGCCGAGGCTTTCGTTCGCGCCGGTGGGCAGGTCTTCGAGCAGAGTCGTGCATTGAGCCAGGAGATGCATGGCGACGGTTACCGCGTGCGCACCGAGCGGGGCAGCGTGCAGGCCGATCAGCTGGTGCTGGCCTGCAACACCTATATCGACGATCTGGAGCCGCGCCTGGCCCGGCGTATCCTGCCGGTCGGCACCTACCAGGTCGCCACCGCGCCGCTGGGCGCAGAGCGCGTCGAGGCATTGCTGCCGCGCAATGCCTGCGTTACCGACAATCAGTTCGTGCTCGATTACTTCCGCCGTACGCCGGATCACCGCCTGCTGTTCGGCGGTGGCTGCACCTACCTCGGCGGCTTGCCAAAGGACATGGCGGCTGCCACGCGGCCTTTCCTCGAACGCGTATTCCCACAGCTGTCAGGCGTAGCCATCGACTTCGCCTGGGGCGGGCATATCGACATTACCCGTGCGCGCACGCCGGATATCGGCGGCGAGAACGGCCGTTACTGGTTGCAGGGCTTTTCCGGCCATGGCGTGTTGCCCACGCTCGCGGCGGCGCGGGCTGTCAGCGACGCGATCCTCGGCAATGACGACGAGCTGGCGTTGTACCGGCAACTGCGCAACCGCGACTTTCCCTTCAACGAACGCCTGGCCGCGCCGCTCGAGGCCATCGGCAAGGCCTGGTACCGACTAAGAGACAGCTTCTGAAATGGACAGCCCAGAGATGGACAAGAACCTGGAGATGGCG
>CAZIZA010000472.1:0-1758 GCA_964543555.1 uncultured Pseudomonas sp. | reverse complement strand
GCGATGACATCGACAGGGTAATGGAGTCGTTTGGAGGCTTTTCGGATCAGAGACAAGGCTGGTTACTTGGTAAAATAAGGGGCAGTTTGCCAGCCCCCTCCCTTAATGCAACAGAACCCCATATTGGCATGCCAGAACCATAGGGCAACCATTACTGTGATGTCATATCGCTTAACTTTGCTCATGTTCAGTATCTCGGTAGTCATCATTTGCATTCGGTATATTCGGGTTACCACTTTGAAAAAATATAAAAATGAGTAGCTACCAAATTGAAATGCGATCCTTATATATTAACGTATACAAACAGTATAGTAAGGCTGCATATCAGGATGAGAACTTTCTCTTCCGTTAGAAAGATTAATTGTATAATAAGCCAATCGACCAGGGACTTGTTCACCAGTCCAATATTCCTTGCTAGGCCATCCGAGCACCGAACTTACTTTATTATTGGGGTAAGCGCTGTATAATGCTTTCAGCTGTGCTCTATTTGGCATTCTCCAACCGCCTCCATCCAAAGCAAGACCAGAGCAATATGAATTAGCCCGACTCCAGTCTCTCGAGGTACTATCAGGCTTGGCAAATTTAACTCCATTAGCGGCAACAAACACCATCACTGTGTCTATTTTTACTTCAACACCTGCATATGGATTCCCAGAAATTGACTTCGGCGTAACACCGAAAGAAATTATTTTATGTTGGTCCGCACTCGTTAACGTATAGGCCTTCTGAGACTGAGACCCAATCTCTTGGCCAGCCCGATACCATTTGTAGACACTACCTCCTTCACTGTCTCCATCGGCATCACTGAATGTGTAGTTACCAGTCAGTTGCTGTCCCACTACAGCCGTTCCTGAAATGGTTACGTTCTGCGCCTCTGGCGCACGGCCTTGCACGGTCGCGGATTCAGCCGCTTTCACCTCAGCGCCAACATTGGGGGTGCCTGTTGATGATTTGGGCGTGACACCAAACGTCAGTTTCTTGCCCTGGTCAGCTGAAGCAATGGTGTAGGTCTTACCTGTCGCATTCGGTATTGCTTGGCCGTCACGGTACCACTTGTAGGTGCTGCCTGCCTCGGTGTCACCATCCGCATCACTGAATGTGTAGTTACCAGTCAGTTGCTGTCCCACTACAGCCGTTCCTGAGGTGGTTACGTTCTGCGCCTCTGGCGCACGGCCTTGCACAGGATTTGTCGCAGTGGAATATGCCCATTCTCCCAAATAAGGGTCAACCTCAGAGCTGTATCCGGCTGGCCTAACAGCAACACGAAGAGAGTTACCAATATAGCCAACCCAGACCTTGTACTTCTTTGAGGTCGGGTCACTACCTGGTTTTGCGTCTGCAATCTTACGCCAAGACCCACCTGGTGAATCTTGAACTTGCCATTCATAGAGTGTGTTGTCGGGGCTCATGGCATCACCATCAACATCATAAAATTGAGGGTCCGCAGTAAGCGTCTGGTCAGCAACAGGCGAGGTGTTATCCAGTACAGGAGCGGCTGTAGGCGCATGACCTGTAACGGAACGTGTCATGGCCGCCACTGAGTGGGCCGCAGCCCAAGCTGGCTGAAAATATAACCCTGATAGAATGCAGACCAACAGATAGCGATGGTTAAAAGGTTTGCTGTGATAGGTACGCAGTTTCATGACGATAGACTTTCCGAGTTATTGTCAAATCTGGTGTATGAAGTCAGGCGGCGTTCCTGCCTGACGCTTCCTCTACCTGTACTCCGTCCTGGAACTTCACGTTGTTTACCACCAA
>CAZIZA010000471.1:0-1765 GCA_964543555.1 uncultured Pseudomonas sp. | reverse complement strand
TCGGCGCTCTCGTGCTGAAAAAGGCACTCAACCTGTAGGAGACACACCCATGCAACACCTGAAAACCCTGCGCCGCTCGCTCGGTGCTTCCGCCGCTGTTGGCCTGCTGGCCGTACAGCAAGCCCATGCCGCTCTGCCTGAAGGCGTCGAAGCCGCTCTGACCGCTGCCAAGACCGATGGCGTCGAGGTCGCGGGCATCGTCCTCGGCGTGATCATCGCCATCGCTGCCTTCAAGTTCATCCGCCGCGCGCTGTAAGGCCGGCTGCACCACAACCAGCCCGGTAACTCGTTATCGGGCTTTTTCACATAAGGGCCTTTCATGGACGCCAACATGCTCACCACCCTCATCATTCTGGCGGCGTTCTGGGCGCTGCTGTTTGGGAAGGTGTGAACATGGCTCAAGCGTTCTCTCGCCATCTTGTTCACGCGCTGATGGCACTCGTGCTCCTGACGCTCGCCGCCACTGCAAACGCAGCCACAAAGATTACCTACTACTACGGCAAGCAAGGTGACTGGATCACGTCGAGCAAGAAGAACCCCGACGCAGCCTGCATGGCGATCCTTTCCGAATCACCAGAGGTTGCTAAATACAAACACGTTGCAGCACTTGGCGCCGCTGGCTCTGCTGGGGGTGCATGCATTGGCGACTTGCCAACGGGTACCCGCGGTGAATATGGCTACTGGGTTTCGACAACGGTCACCTGTGAACACGGCTCCGCTGACGGCCTGACCTGCAACCCGCCACCCGAGCCGAGCGCCTGCGAGAGCAAAGCAGGCAACAACTTCGCCTTCATGGCCAGCCCACCCGAGGGCCAGCTTAGCCTGCCCGGTGAGTACATTTGCGACAGCGGCTGCCGTGCCACCTGGAACAGCGGTTCAAATGGCGGCTGCGCCAATAACAATCAAGGTATTCGCGCCTGCTTTGGCATCGGCACCTATACCGGGGGTGACTGCCAGACCGGCGATATTCCGACCGGCACCGGCACGCCGCCACCTGATCCGACAGATCCCACCACGCCAACCAATCCGACCGACCCGACAGACCCAACCGATCCGGTCGATCCCACCGATCCCTCCAACAACTGCGGCCCTGGCCATACCTGGTCGGGTACGACCTGTGTGCCCACCAACCCGACAGACCCAAGCAACCCCAGCAACCCCAGCAACCCTGGCGACGGTGGTGGCGATGACGGCAGCACTGGCGGCGGTAACAACGGGGGCGGCGGCAACGTGGGCGGTATTGGGGGTGGCGATGGTGACGGTAACGGCGATGGCTCAGGCAGTGGCGACGGGGACGGCAACGGCTCTGGTACTGGCAACAGCGGCGAAGGAGATGATGGCGAGGGAGACAACGAAGAAGGCAATGCCTCCGTCTCGGGTGAAAGCTGCACCGCCGAACTCGCCTGCGAAGGCGACGTGATCCAGTGCGCCATCCTGCGTAAGAACAAAGAGCAAGTCTGCCAGTGGAAGTACGACAGCGAAGCCCAAGGACAAGTCGAATCCGCGTTAAGTGGCCCTGAATACCAGCTGCAGGATCAAGACATACCGGTTAGCGGCCTGTTCAACGATGCCCTCAACAAGGGCCGTTGGCTGCCGCAGTCCTGCCCCGCTCCACAAACCTTCAGCGTCATGGGGCGCAGCTACTCGTTTAGCTGGGAGCCTGCATGCCGCTTCGCCCTGGCCATCGGACCGCTGATCGTCGCCCTGGCCTCCATCTTCTTCGCCGTCACCATCGCTCGCGGAATCAAGGGGTCTTGATATGCCA
>CAZIZA010000470.1:0-1792 GCA_964543555.1 uncultured Pseudomonas sp. | reverse complement strand
TGGCGTCCAGCCAGTCCGAGTCGAATGGCTTTATCGAAGACAGCAGCTTCAACATTTTCAACCGTGCCCTGTATCACAACCGTGACTACAAAAATGGCGCAGACACCACAACCGATGACGCGTCCGACAAGCGTAACGGTTACAGCGAAGAATTCGGCCTTGGCATTCGTCTTTTGTATGAGTCTGGCTTCACCCAAGGTACCGTTGGTGTAGGTGTTGACGCTCACTCCTTGAGCAGCATCAAGCTCGATACTGGCAAGGGTCGTGCTGGTATTGGCCAGTTCTCCAAGAATGGAGAAGGCGAAGCAGAAGATACGCAGAGCGAAGTTGGCGGTGCTATAAAATTCCGCATTTCTGACACCGTACTCAAGTATGGCAATCAGATGGTTGCGAGCCCAGTCTTCACTACCGATGACGCCCGCATTCTGCCGGAAGTGGCCACTGGTACCTTGCTCACCAGTAATGAAATCGAAGGTCTTGAGCTGACTGCCGGTCGCTTCACAGCCATCAGCCGCCAAACAGCTACTGGTCGCGATGGTCGCGAGCTGACTGAAGCCAACATTGTTGGTGCCAGCTATACCTTTACTGACAACTTCAGCGGTGCGATTCACGCTTCCGACGTTGAAGACCATCTGAAAAAGAAATACATCAACCTGAACTACAATCTGCCTCTGGCAGAAAATCAGGCGCTGAATTTCGACTTCAATGCCTATAAAACTGACGATGACGGTCGTAAGCTGTCTGGCGAAATCGATAACAAACTCTGGAGCCTGGCAGCAGCCTACTCCCTGGGCGCCCATACGTTCACCATTGCACACCAGCGTTCCTCCGGTGATACGGCTTACGCCTACGGCATCGACGGCGGTGGTACCATCTGGACTGCCAACTCCATTCAGTACTCCGACTTTGATCGCAAAGACGAGCGCTCCTGGCAGGTACGCTATGACGTGAATATGGCTGAATACGGCGTTCCAGGCCTCAGCTTCATGGCTCGTTACGTCACCGGCGACAACATCGACTACGGTCCGGGCACCGAAGAAGGCGAAGAAAACGAGTTCAACTTCGAGACCAAGTACGTCATTCAGGAAGGCGCCGCCAAGGACCTTTCCTTCCGCGTTCGCAGCGCCATTTATCGCGCCAACAGCGTGCAGAATGCCAACTACGGTTCCGACAATAATGATTTCCGCCTGATCGTCGAATACCCGCTGAGCGTTCTGTAACGTCAGCGCTACTCGATAGCGGTATAAAAGAAACCCGGCCTTGGCCGGGTTTCTTTATTTATGCCTCGGTACTTTAAAGAGGCAACGCATAAGTCCCCGTCACATGCGCCACCAACTCATCTTCGTTACCTAACGAATATAACGAAACTTCGCAAACCGCCTGGCGCCGGCTCAAGCGCAGAATGCGCGCCTCAGCCAACAAGTCCACCGGTTTGGGTTTGACCAGAAAGTTGATATTCAGGTTGGACGTCACCGCCATTTCCACTCGACCGAGACGCCCCAGCACCACGGCATACATCGCCGCATCCGCCAGCGCCATGATGGTTGGGCCGGAGAGAGTGCCACCCGGACGCACCAATTTGGCGTGAAAAGGCACACGAGCCAGCACCCCATCCTCGTCCAGGCGATCAATCCGCAGATCGAGATCCTCGGCCATCGGCAGCCCTGCGCGAATCAGGTTCTGAACCTCAAGGGCAGTCAATCCCACTTTTTAATCCTCCCGGCATGCGCAGTCGCTCTTTCGCGCCTGCACCCGTCCTGTACGCCACTGTATAGGCACCGTACAATGCCGG
>CAZIZA010000469.1:0-1797 GCA_964543555.1 uncultured Pseudomonas sp. | reverse complement strand
TGGACTTGAACAGGATCGACAGAATCATCGCATTCACGCCCACCGACTTACCGGAACCGGTGGTACCGGCCACCAGCAGGTGCGGCATCTTGGCCAGATCGGTGATCACTGGCTTGCCGCCGATGTCATGCCCCAGCGCCAGAGTGACCGGCGACTTGGCATCATCGTATTCGGGGGTCGACAACACCTCGGAGAAACGCACGATTTGACGGTTCTCGTTGGGGATTTCGATACCAACGGTGGTCTTGCCGGGAATGACTTCCACTACCCGCACGCTGGTCACGGCCAGCGAACGCGCCAGGTCCTTGGCCAGATTGGCGATGCGACTGACCTTGACCCCGGCGGCCGGCTGGATTTCGTAGCGGGTGATCACCGGGCCTGGGTGGATCGAATCCACCGCGACCTCGACACCGAACTCCTTGAGCTTGATTTCCAGCAGATGGCCGACGCCCTTGAGCGACTCCGGCGAATACTCGACCTTCTTGGCTTCCGCCGGGTCAAGCAGGGAAATAGGCGGCAAGGTGCCTTCCACGGCGCTGTCAACAAACAGCGGCGCCTGCTTTTCCTTCTGCACACGCTTGCTCGGCTCAGGCGCCTTGACCACTGGCTGTGTGGCAATGACGGGGGCAGGACGCTTCTCACGCTCACTCATGTGCTTGCTCAGCGATTCCTCACGCTGGAGCAGGCGCTCCTTGACCCTGGCCTGCTCGCGACGATCCGACACCACTGGCGCAGCCACTTCACTAACCCGTTCATCCAGCTCGCGCAGTTGAATCTTCATTTGCTTGCGCTCACTGCGGGCGTTCCACCAACTGGTAATGGCACCGTGAATCAGCTCGACCAGATCCAGCGTGATCTTGCCGGTCAGATCCATCACGCGGAACCAGGACAGATCCGTGAACACGGTCAAACCGAACAGGAACAGCGCCAGAAATACCAGCGTACTGCCCTGTACATTGAGCGCATGCACAGCCAAATCGCCCAGACTGGCACCGAGCATGCCACCACCGGAGCCCTGCATGCCGGCAGCTGCTGCGAAATGAATATCGCCCAGTGCCGCACCCGACAGAATCAGGAAAACCAGGCCAATGCTGTGCCAGGAAAATAGCCAGCCGTTCCAATGCCAGGGCTGATTGCGGGTGCGGAACACTTGCCAGGTCTTGGCAGCCAGCAAGAGTGGAAAAATGTAGGCAAAGTAACCCAGTGCGCCGAACAGTGCACTGGAGAGCCAGGCGCCAATACTGCCGCCGGCATTGATGATGCGCTCGACCTGCACACTGTTGTCCCACGCCGGGTCAGCGACGTTATAGGTCAACAGTGCCATCAGCAGGTACAGGCACATCGCGCCCAGGGCAATCAACGCACCTTCCTTCAGTCGATACTGAAGCTTGTGGCGCCAGTCGGTAATCTGGGTGGTGGAATTCTTCAAAACAGCTATTTCCTGCGCCCTGGGCGCGTCCATCTGTTAATTGATCACAAGCGACTTATTGTAGGGCCGGCCTGATGCGGAGGCCAATTGCCAAGCTCCCGCAGCCACCCCGCTTCGGTGTAGCATAGCCGCCAGCAGCTTCCATGCGGCTCAATTGGAGCACGCATTCTCTTTTGTGACAAAGGCTTATGAGGTTTTTTTATGAGCGAAGTCAAGCATTCCCGCCTGATCATCCTGGGTTCCGGCCCTGCCGGTTACAGCGCCGCCGTGTATGCCGCGCGCGCCAACCTCAAACCCGTCGTGATCACCGGCATCCAGCCTGGTGGTCAGCTCACCACCACCACCGAAGTGGACAACTGGCCGGGTGA
>CAZIZA010000468.1:0-1810 GCA_964543555.1 uncultured Pseudomonas sp. | reverse complement strand
CCGTAATCGACTATGGCATGGGCAACCTGCATTCGGTGGCCAAGGCGCTGGAGCATGTCGGCGCTGGCCGCGTGCTGGTGACGTCCGATGCCAAGGTGATCCGCGAAGCAGACCGCGTGGTGTTCCCCGGTGTCGGCGCGATCCGCGACTGCATGGCCGAGATCAAACGCCTGGGCTTCGATGAGCTGGTGCGTGAAGTCAGTGCCGACCGCCCGTTCCTCGGCATCTGCGTCGGCATGCAGGCGCTGCTCGAGCGCAGCGAGGAGAACGACGGCGTCGACTGCATCGGCCTGTTTCCCGGCCAGGTACGCTTCTTCGGCAAGGACCTGGCCGAGGAAGGCGAGCGCCTGAAGGTGCCGCACATGGGCTGGAACGAAGTGGCGCAGGCGGTCAAGCATCCGCTGTGGCACGACATTCCCGACCACGCGCGCTTCTATTTCGTGCACAGCTACTACATCGAAGCCGGCAAGCCGCAGCAGGTGGTCGGTCGCGGTCACTATGGCAAGGACTTTGCCGCGGCACTGGCCGAAGGCTCGCGCTTCGCCGTGCAGTTCCACCCGGAGAAGAGCCATACCCACGGCCTGCAGCTGCTGCAGAACTTCGCCGCCTGGGATGGTCGCTGGTAATGGCTCGCGCCAAGGTCCCCAGTCTCGCGCTCGAGCCCGCCCATGAACAGGCCGCGTTGCTGATGCTGCAGCGCTTTCTCGATGAGCGTTTCGAGTTGCAGCTGGGCACCTTCGAAGTGCAGGAAGTCCTCGACCAGATCACTCGCGAGCTGGCACCGCACTATTACAACAAGGCAATTCTCGATGTGCAGGCGCACCTGAAAGACAGGTTCGAGAGCATCGAGAGCGACCTCTGGGCGCTCGAGAAGAGCTGAGCGCCTTACCTAATTCAAACTTGAGCAGGTTCAACCGATGCTGATTATTCCCGCTATCGATCTGAAGGACGGCGCCTGCGTGCGTCTGCGTCAGGGCCGTATGGAAGACTCCACGGTGTTCTCCGATGATCCGGTGAGCATGGCCGCCAAGTGGGTCGAGGGCGGTTGCCGCCGTCTGCACCTGGTCGACCTCAACGGCGCCTTCGAAGGCCAGCCGGTCAACGGTGAAGTGGTCACCGCCATCGCCAAGCGCTATCCGACCCTGCCGATCCAGATCGGCGGCGGCATCCGTACCCTGGAGACCATCGAGCACTACGTGCGCGCGGGCGTCAGCTACGTGATCATCGGCACCAAGGCTGTCAAAGAGCCCGAGTTCGTCGCCGAAGCGTGCAAGGCTTTCCCAGGCAAGGTGATCGTGGGTCTGGATGCCAAGGACGGTTTCGTCGCCACCGACGGTTGGGCGGAAGTGTCCAGTGTGCAGGCGACCGACCTGGCCAAGCGCTTCGAGGCTGACGGTGTATCCGCCATCGTTTATACCGACATCGCCAAAGACGGCATGATGCAAGGCTGCAACGTCGAAGCCACTGCTGCACTGGCTGCCGCCAGCCGCATCCCTGTGATCGCTTCCGGTGGTATCCACAACCTCGGCGATATCGAGAAGCTGCTGCTGGCGCGTTCGCCCGGCATCATCGGCGCCATCACTGGCCGTGCCATCTATGAAGGCACCCTGGATGTGGCTGAAGCGCAGGCCTTCTGCGATTCCTATAAGGGTTAAACCGTAGGGCGGGTGAAACCCGCCGCCACTGACGCAATCTTTATCGGTGGGTTGCACCCACCCTACGGAGTTCCGTATGGCACTGGCCAAACGCATCATCCCCTGCCTCGACGTGGACAACGGCCGCGTGGTCAAGGGCGTCAAGTTCGAGAACA
>CAZIZA010000467.1:0-1814 GCA_964543555.1 uncultured Pseudomonas sp. | reverse complement strand
GAAGCCTCGATCACCTACTACCGCAAGGATCTGTTCGAACAGGCCGGCCTGGAAATGCCCGAGCAGCCAACCTGGGAGCAGATGGCCGAATTCGCCGGCAAGCTGCATCAGCCGGATAAGGGCGTCTACGGTCTGTGCCTGCGCGGCAAGGCCGGCTGGGGCGAGAACATGGCGCTGATCACCACCCTGGCCAACTCCTACGGCGCGCGCTGGTTCGACGAGCAGTGGCAGCCGGAATTCACCGGCAGCGAATGGAAGAACGCGCTGAACTTCTACGTCGACAACATGAAGAAGTACGGCCCGCCCGGCGCGTCCAGTAATGGTTTCAACGAAAACCTGGCGCTGTTCAACAGCGGCAAGTGCGCACAGTGGGTCGATGCCAGCGTCGCCGGTTCCTTCGTCACCGACACCTCGCAGAGCAAGGTTGCCGACTCGGTCGGTTTCACCTTCGCGCCGACCCAGGTCACCGACAAGGGCGCCTCCTGGCTGTATTCCTGGGCACTGGCGATTCCTACCAGTTCCAAGTCCAAGGACGCCGCCAAGACCTTCAGCGCCTGGGCCACTTCCAAGACCTATGCCGAGCTGGTCGCCGAGAAGGATGGTGTGGCCAACGTGCCGCCAGGCACCCGTGCCTCGACCTACAGCGATGCCTACATGCAGGCTGCGCCGTTCGCCAAGGTCACTCTGGACTCGCTGAAGAAGGCCGACCCGGCCAACCCCAGCGCCAAGCCGGTGCCTTACGTGGGCATCCAGCTGGTGACCATTCCCGAGTTCCAGGCCATCGGCACGAGTGTCGGCAAGCTGTTCGCTGCCGCGCTGACCGGGCAGATGCAGCCTGAGCAGGCGCTGCAGGCCGCCCAGCAGAGCACGGCCCGGGAAATGAAACGCGCCGGGTATCCGAAGTAGCCATCTTGCGGTCCCGCAGGGTGGGTTAGCGGCGCCATTCAACAGCCGTCAAAGCGCCGCAAATGAAGCGCGGCGCGTAACCCACCAGGCGGTAGTCGGCGTTTCGTCGATGGTGGGTTACGGCGCCATGTTGACCGCGCAGCGACAGGGATGCTCGACAGGGCGCCTAACCCACCCTACGTAATGCCATCCGCCATACCTCACCCATTCCGCCTTCGGAGGCATGATGAATTCTCCGGCCATCGATACCCCCGCCGCGCAGGCCAGCACGCCGGTGGTGCAAAAGCCTCGGCGCCTGGCGCCCGGCTGGTTTCTGGTCAGCCCTTCGGTCGCTTTGCTGCTGATCTGGATGATCGTGCCGCTGGGCATGACCGTCTATTTCTCGCTGATCCGCTACAACCTGCTCTACCCCGGCGAGAACGATTTCGTCGGCCTGGAGAACTTCGAATACTTCGTCACCGACGCCGCCTTTCTGTCCGGCGCCGGCAATACCCTGCTGCTGGTCGGCAGCGTGCTGTTGATCAGCGTGGTGCTCGGCGTGCTGATCTCCGCGCTGCTGGAGGCCAGCGAGTTCTTCGGTCGCGGCATCGTGCGGGTGCTGCTGATCTCGCCATTCTTCATCATGCCCACGGTCAGCGCGCTGCTGTGGAAGAACCTGATCTTCCATCCGGTATCGGGGATTCTCGCCGCCATCTGGCAGTTCTTCGGCGCCCAGCCGGTGGACTGGCTGGCACACCATCCGTTGTTCTCGATCATCATGATCGTGTCCTGGCAGTGGCTGCCGTTCGCCATCCTGATCCTGATGACCGCCATGCAGTCACTGGATCAGGAGCAGAAGGAAGCCGCGCGCCTCGACGGCGCCGGCCCCATCGCCATCTTCTGGCACCTGACCCTGCCGCACCTGGCGC
>CAZIZA010000466.1:0-1817 GCA_964543555.1 uncultured Pseudomonas sp. | reverse complement strand
GCCAAGCCCCGCGCAGGGCGGTGCTCCTGCTGGGCAATCTTGCCATCGAGGCTGGTGTCGATGGGGCGCTCAATCAGGTCGGGGGCGCACTGCGCTTTGGGGGCATAGGTGAGCTTGTGGCGCACCACCGGAAAATCCCCTGGCAGGGTGATATAGCACTCCAGGTCGTTGAGGCGCTGCACATCGGAGTAGGAGACGATGCTGACCCGCTCCTCGTCCTTGCCAAAGCTGATGCCGTCACGCACCTGGTCGGCACCAAAGCTGGTTTGCTCGGAGAAGGTGCGCCGCACCATCTGGCCGAGCTCCCGCTCCACAAACTGGGCAATGTCAGCGCTGGGGGAGCGAAAGAAGAAGCGGGTGTTCAACAGGTCAATCATCGATTTGGCAAATCGGTCACCGTAAATCTCCTCCAGCTGGGCATTGGACTGAAAGCCCAGCATGAAGCAGCCACCAAACTTGCGCGCCTCGGCAATGATACCGGGCAAGGTTGGCAGCTTGTGCAGGGTGGGGAGCTCGTCATAGACAAACCAGACCCGGCGAAACGGATTGGGCCCCATGGCCAGCAGGCTGTTGGCGGCAATTTGCAGCCACATCGAAATCACCGGTTTGATGGAATCGTGGTGCGCCTGGCTGGAGGTGACAAACAAAAAGCCGTTTTGCTGGCGGTTGGCGTTACCTACCATCCAGTCGCGGATAGTGAAGCTTGGCTTGCTGCCGTTATCGATACCTTGCAGGTAGCGCAGCGATTTGGCGTAGTTGGTCAGCACACTGCGTATCGCAATGGCGGTCTTCTCGATACTGCTGTCCACCAGGTTGGCGGCAGGCGTACCAACCAGGTACTCCTGCAGCTTTTTAAGCTCAATGGAGAGCAGGGTGCGCAGCAGGTAGGTGTAGTTGCGCTTGGGGTCGCTTCGCATCGCCTCGGCCACTTCCGAGAAGATGGTGCGCGCCGAGTTTTGCCAAAAGGGGTCGGCGCTTTGCGCCGCCTGGGGAATGAGGGTATTGGTGACCATCTCAAGGTCAGTCAGGGTGCGGCACTCTTCCCACAAATTCCAGTTGGCACAGCGCGCATCCATCGGGTTGAGGATGATGTCCCGCGACTCGTCGTAGTACTCCTGGACAAAGGTACAGCCCTTGTCATAGATGATAACCAGGTCGTTGTTGGCGCGGCACTGGTCGAGGAACTTGCGAATGAGGGTCGATTTACCGGTGCCCACCGTGCCGTGCATGGCAAAGTTTTGCACCTCGGTGTCTTTGACCATCGGCAGGCCATCAATCACGATGTGCGAGGCTTTTTTGCGCCGGCGCAGCATCCGGGCCACCCGTTTGGGATGAAGACTCAGCACCCGGCCCCCGGTAATTTCGTCCTCGCTCTGCTGTTTGCCAAGGCGACCCAGATACCAGTAAAAGACCACGCCCCCGGCTATCACCATGCCCAGCGCAATCAATGCGCCGCTTATCAGGGTGGTTTTAAGCTGCTGGCCACAATAGACGGTGTAGGCATCGACCAGGATATGCGCTGCATCGTAATCAAGGATGCGGCCATAATACTCGAGCTTGAAACGGGGTAATTTGCCCATGTGCTTAAACATCGGCTCAAGCGTGGTGCAATACCAATATATCGCCCCGTTCACCATATTCTGGGTGCTCATACTCAGATACATAATGGCAGCGGTCAGCAGGCCCCAGGCCATTATCATCCAGTACATCACAATATTGTTTATTTGCAGGAACATGCGCAGGCGCATAAACGCAACCTGCCCGCCCTGCGTGACATCGCGGGAATTAAAACTCATGGTTTGACTCTCGATATGGGG
>CAZIZA010000465.1:0-1822 GCA_964543555.1 uncultured Pseudomonas sp. | reverse complement strand
ACTGACCGGCCCGAACAGTCATGAATGCTTCTGCTCCCCGCGCGGTACCCGAATATGCCCTGCAGGCGATCCGCTGTCTGATCGAGGACGAGGGCTATCGCCCCGGCGACGCCCTGCCGTCGCAGCGCGATCTGGCGGAGCGTCTCGGGGTCAGCCGCGCCTCTCTGCGCGAGGCGCTGTCATCGCTCAGTGCGCTGGGTCTGGTCAGCGTGCAGGCAGGTAAAGGTGTGTTCGTTCAGGAGCCGGCTCGGGCAGAGCAGGCCCGTGCCTTCGCCTGGCCCTTTGCCGCGCAGGTGTCTGCTGCCGATACCTTCCAGTTGCGCTTTGCTCTGGAGGGCTTTGCCTGTGGCCTGGCGGCCGGGGTGATGACGGCCGAGGAACTGGATATCCTCGAGGACAATGTCGAGCAGATGCGCCGCGCGCTGCGTGCGGGCGATTTCGAACAAGCCAACCGGCTGGATTTCGAGTTTCACCAGCGCATCCTTGTTGCCAGCGGCAATCAGGCGATGTGCGCCCTGGTGACGTCCAGTGCGGAAATCTTTCTGGAAAGTCAGAAACTGCCGTTCATCCGTCCGGAACGGGCGCAGGAAACCTGGCAGGAGCATCGCAAGATTCTCAAGGCGCTGGCCCGGCATGCCGCCGGGCCGGCACAGAAGGCCATGCAGCAGCACATTCGCGCGGCAGCGCTGCGTACCGGCATCGCCTTCATCACCTTGGGTGATTGAAACTATTGAGTGGCTCAATCGCCAGTGCCTTTCGGTGTCACGCAAGCCGGGCTATGATGGCGCCACTTTTTTGCGTCCGAATACACGGAGACTCCTCATGAGCGAATTCATCACCAACGTCAGCGACGCCAGCTTCGACCAGGACGTCATCCAGGCTGAAGGTCCGGTTCTGGTCGACTACTGGGCTGAGTGGTGCGGCCCGTGCAAGATGATTGCCCCGGTGCTCGACGAGATCGCCAAGGACTACCAAGGCAAGCTGAAGGTCTGCAAACTGAACATCGACGAGAACCAGGAAACCCCGCCGAAGTACGGCGTGCGCGGTATCCCGACCCTGATGCTGTTCAAGAACGGCAACGTCGAGGCGACCAAGGTTGGCGCGCTGTCCAAGTCGCAGCTGGCTGCGTTCCTCGATAGCAACATCTAAGAAGTAGGGTGGGCTTTAGCCCACCGAGCTGGTCGCAGATGGTGTGCTGGTGGGCTGCAGCCCACCCTACACCTCTGAGGCAAGTCGCTCTGGAAGGCCCTGCTGTTTGCGGGGTTTCTCGTTTTTAGGGCTAGACGCTGTTTTTTCGCGGTGTTAAATTCGATCCCGCTGCATTTTCATGCAGCTCTCTGCACGCCGTCGCCGATTCATTCCTATACGAATTCGTTCGCGATCCTGTCGCCTTCTCTGCGGCGCGGCCTCTCAAGCTAACAGCTTTCTTCTCCTCTCGATGATCACGTCATTCCTATGAATCTGACCGAACTCAAGCAAAAGCCGATTGCCGAACTGCTGGACATGGCCGAACAAATGGGCCAGGAAAACATGGCCCGTTCGCGCAAGCAGGACATCATCTTCGCTCTGCTGAAAAAGCATGCCAAAAGCGGCGAGGAGATTTCCGGCGACGGCGTGCTGGAGATCCTCCAGGACGGTTTCGGCTTCCTGCGCAGTGCCGACTCTTCCTACCTGGCCGGCCCTGACGATATCTACGTCTCGCCCAGCCAGATCCGCCGTTTCAACCTGCGTACCGGTGACACCATCGTCGGCAAGATCCGTCCGCCGAAAGAAGGCGAGCGTTACTTCGCCCTGCTCAAGGTCGACAGCATCAACTTCGACC
>CAZIZA010000464.1:0-1848 GCA_964543555.1 uncultured Pseudomonas sp. | reverse complement strand
CGCCATAGCCGGTAATACGCGAACCCGGGTCGATGCCTAGAATCAGGGTCATATCAGCAACTGTCTATTTATCCAGTTGGCAAGTATACGGGGCTACCAATGCGCCGTCACTCGTGACGAACCCGAGGAACCAGAGAAAACCGCAGAAGGAGCGCCGGGCGGCCGCAAGGTGGACGTAGGGTGGGCTTCAGCCCACCAAGCAACGTGCCCCTTATGGGTGAGCCCGGCCCATCCCACGCATCCCTTCAGCCAAGCTGCTCCATAATCTCGTCGGCGACTTCAGCGTTGTGATAGACGTTTTGCACGTCATCCAGATCTTCGAGCATGTCGATCAGCTTGAAGACCTTCTGCGCGGTTTCCAGATCAGTGATCGGCGCGTTGATCGAGGGGATCATCGCAATTTCCGCTTCCTCGCCCTTGAAGCCGGCCGCACTCAGCACCTCGTTGACGGCATGGAACTCGGTGAAGCTGGTGGACACCAGGGCCGAACCATCCTCGCCCATCTCCACATCATCAGCACCGGCTTCCAGCGCTGCCTCCATCAGGGCGTCCTCATCGACACCCGGCGCAAAGCTGATCTGCCCCTTGCGGTCGAACATGTAAGCGACCGAACCGTCGGTACCGAGATTGCCACCGCACTTGGTAAACGCATGACGCACCTCGGCAGCGGTGCGATTGCGGTTATCGGTCATCACCTCGACGATGATCGCCACGCCACTCGGCGCGTAGCCTTCGTAGCTGAACTCGACGACGTTGTCGGCTTCATTGTTGCCGGCACCGCGAGCGATGGCGCGGTCAATCACCTCGCGCGACATGTTGTTGGTCAGCGCCTTGTCCACGGCCAGGCGCAGGCGCGGGTTGTCTGCCGGAATCGGGCCACCATGCTTGGCGGCGACCGTCAGCTCACGAATCAGCTTGGTGAAGATCTTGCCCCGCTTGGCATCCTGACGCCCCTTGCGGTGCTTGATGTTGGCCCACTTGGAATGACCAGCCATAACTCACTCCATCTTTTCCACTTGAG
This sequence comes from uncultured Pseudomonas sp., assembly GCA_964543555.1. Taxonomy (GTDB): domain Bacteria; phylum Pseudomonadota; class Gammaproteobacteria; order Pseudomonadales; family Pseudomonadaceae; genus Aquipseudomonas. The sequence goes on along the minus strand of CAZIZA010000464.1, from coordinate 827 downwards.
AATTGCAGGGGCGCACGAACAGCCGCCCCATAACGAAGAAGCCTGGAAATCCAGGCTTCTTGTGCAGGCTTATTCGGCCTTGGCTTGCTCGCGCAGGCGGATGTGCAGCTCGCGCAGCGACTTGTTATCAACGATGCCCGGCGCCTGAGTCATGACGCAGGCCGCGCTCTGGGTTTTCGGGAAGGCGATCACTTCGCGGATCGACTGCGCGCCAGTCATCAGCATCACCAGGCGATCGAGGCCGAAGGCCAGGCCACCGTGGGGTGGCGCACCGTACTTGAGTGCGTCGAGCAGGAAGCCGAACTTCTCCTGCTGCTCCTCTTCACTGATGCCCAATACGCGGAACACGGTCTGCTGCATGGCCTTGTCGTGGATACGGATAGAACCGCCACCCAGCTCGGTACCGTTGAGCACCATGTCGTAGGCACGCGAAAGCGCGGCAGCCGGATTGGCTTCCAGCTCTGCGGGCGTGCACTTCGGCGAGGTGAACGGGTGGTGCATGGCAGTCAGGCTACCGTCGTCATTTTCCTCGAACATCGGGAAGTCGACGACCCACAGCGGCGCCCACTCGCAGGTGAACAGATTGAGGTCATGCCCCAGCTTGATACGCAGCGCGCCAAGAGCCTCGCTGACGATCTTGGCCTTGTCGGCACCGAAGAACACGATATCGCCATCGACAGCGCCAACGCGGTCGAGAATGACATTGATGTTCTCCAGCGGGATGTTCTTGACGATCGGCGACTGCAGACCTTCGACACCGGCCGCACGCTCGTTGACCTTGATGTAGGCCAGGCCCTTGGCACCGTAGATGCCGACGAATTTGGTGT
>CAZIZA010000463.1:0-1857 GCA_964543555.1 uncultured Pseudomonas sp. | reverse complement strand
CGATATAGGCCTGCGCCTCCTTGCGTTCGACGTCGATCTGCTTGGCCAGGCCGAAGGCGCTCATGCCGTAGATCAGGCCGAAGTTGATGGCCTTGGCCTTGCGCCGCTGGTCGCTGGTCACCTCTTCCAGTGCCACACCAAACACCTCGGCAGCAGTGGCCCTGTGCACGTCCAGGTCATGGTGGAAGGCATCGAGCAGACCTTTGTCCTTGGCCAGATGAGCCATGATGCGCAGCTCGATCTGCGAGTAGTCCGCGGCCATCAGCTTATAGCCCTTGGGCGCAACGAAGGCCTGGCGGATGCGCCGGCCTTCGGCGGTGCGGATCGGGATGTTCTGCAGGTTCGGGTCGCTGGAGGACAGGCGGCCAGTGGCGGCGACCGCCTGGTGATAGCTGGTATGGATACGCCCGGTGCGCGGGTTGATCTGCTCCGGCAGCTTGTCGGTGTAGGTGCTCTTGAGCTTGCTCAGGCTGCGGTACTGCATCAGCACCTTGGGCAGTTCGAAATCCTGCTCGGCCAGTTCTGCCAGCACCGCTTCGGCGGTGGAGGGTTGGCCCTTGGCAGTCTTGCTGATCACCGGGTAGCCGAGCTTTTCGTAGAGGATCACGCCCAGTTGTTTGGGTGAGGCTAGGTTGAATTCCTCACCGGCGATCTCGAACGCCTTGCGCTCCAGCTCCACCAGTTTCTCGCCCAGCTCGACACTCTGCTCGCCGAGTAGCCTGGCATCGACCAGCGCGCCGTTGCGCTCGATGCGCGCCAGCACCGGCACCAGTGGAATCTCGATGTCACGCAGCACCTTGGCCAGCGCCGGCACGGCTTCTAGGCGCCCCCACAGTTCCTGATGCAGACGCAGGGTCACGTCAGCATCCTCGGCGGCGTAGGGCCCGGCCTGCTCCAGGGCGATTTGGTCGAAGGTCAGTTGCTTGGCGCCCTTGCCGGCGATGTCCTCGAAGCGGATGGTGCTGTGGTTCAGGTACTTGAGCGCCAGGCTGTCCATGTCGTGACGAGTAGCGGTCGAATCCAGCACGTAGGATTCGAGCATGGTGTCGAAGGCCACGCCTTGCACGTCAATCGGCGTGCTGGCGTTGGCCAGGACGTTGATGTCGTACTTGGCGTGCTGGCCGACCTTGGCCTTGGCCGGGTCTTCGAGGATCGGCTTGAGTGCCTTGAGCACCGCATCGCGGTCGAGCTGCTGCGGCACGCCCATATAGCTGTGCGCCAGTGGCACGTAGGCCGCTTCGCCGGCCTTGACCGCGAAGGACAGGCCGACCAGTTGCGCCTGTTGCGCATCGACGCTGGTGGTCTCGCTGTCGAAGGCGATCAGTTCGGCCTGTTCCAGCTTCTTCAGCCAGGCGTCGAACTGCGCCTGCTCCAGCACCAGCTCGTAGTCACCAGCACTGGCCGGTTCTGACTCTGACGCGTGCTCGGTGGCTTCGCCAGCAGGCTCGGCGAACAGGTCGCCCGCCGGTGCCGCAGCCTTGGCGGCCAGCGCCTTGTTCTGGCGCAGCAGATCGTCCAGCCAGTTCTTGAACTCCAGCTCGCCGTACAACTCGACCAGCGCAGCCAGATCCGGCTCGCCGGGGTGCAGCGATTCGATCTCGATATTCAGCGGCACGTCGGTCTTGATGGTCGCCAGTTGATAGGACAGGTAAGCCATCTCGCGATGTTCCTCGAGCTTGGCCGGCAAGCCCTTGGCGCCCCGGATCGGCAATTCGGGCACCTTGTCGAGGTTGGCGTAGATGACGTCGAGGCCGCCGCCGACACCGACCAGCAGGCCAAGGGCGGTTTTTTCACCGACGCCCGGCACGCCGGGAATGTTGTCGACCTTGTCGCCCATCAGCGCCAGGTAGTCGATGA
>CAZIZA010000462.1:0-1873 GCA_964543555.1 uncultured Pseudomonas sp. | reverse complement strand
ATTTTCTGTAGCGTGAGGATGTTCCCGCCCTTCTGCATGAAGTGGCTGGCGAAGGTGTGGCGCAGTGCGTGGCTGGCCTGACCTTTCGGCAGCACGATCCCGGATCGGCTCAAGGCTCGACGGAACGAGGTGATAGCGCCGGTGAACTGGCCGTGACGCTTCCAGTGATCACGAATGAACGCTTCCAGCTCGGGCTGGATCGGCACAGTTCGCACCTTGCTGGATTTGGTCTTGCTGTACGTCACAGCACCATTGCGCAGCCTGGACGACGTGAGGCCTTCCGCTTCCGACCATCGAGCACCAGTGGCCAGACAGAGCAGCACGATAGGTTCGACGTGCGGGTTGTCGCAGCCTTCACGAATGGCCGTCAGCAGATCGGCTATCTGTTCCTGGGTAAGCCAGGACAGTTCCCGCTCTTCGATCTTGTAAGGCTTCATCAGCTCCAGGGGATTGGCGTAATCGATCTGGCCAAGGCCTCGCAGCTCGTTGAACACTGCCCGGATGTATCCGAGTTCGTTGTTCAGCGTCTTGGGTGTGATGCCGGCTTCTGCCCGCAAGCGGCGATCATGGGCGTAGGTGGCCGGGTCGAGCTTCATGGCGATGGGGTCACGTAGCCGAACGCACAGGGCATCGAGCTTGGCCTTTCTGCGTTCACCATCCTTGAGCATATGGCCGTGCAGATCGAACCACAGACCAACCAGCTCCGAGAGTCTGCGACGATCCTGAGCCTTGGGGTTCCAGTCAGGGTTAGCGGCCTTGTTGGCGGTGATGTATTGATCATAGCGCTGGGCTTCTGCCTTGGTCTTGAACAGCTTGCGGAAGCGCTGGCCACGAATGGGCTGGACGTCTGCAAGCCATCGACCATCGGGCTGTTTCTTGACGGTCATACTGCCCTGCCCCACCTGACGTGCCGTTCCTCCAGGATGTTCTTGAGGTGCTTGTACAGCCCGTCCTCATCCATACCCTTGGCGGCGTAGTGGTCACGAATCACCGGCCAGCATTCCCAATCCTTGAGCCGGTAAAAACCCTTTCTAGCGCCCACTCGCTCCCGTGCCAGCAGGCTTACGAAGTTTCCCAGGAACAGTTCCACGTTCTTGCCGGAGAAGCCCCGAGAGGTCTTGTAGTTGCGCTTGTACTCGGTGTCATCGAGCAGCGAATCGACCGGCAGATCGACGCGGGCGTCTTCACGTAGCAGCGTCCAGATCGGTTCGTAGTAGCCAGGGCGGGCCAGCAACTTGAACTGCTGCATGCCGTAGCGCCAGAGGCCGTCTAGGTGCGGTGTGAAGGCAGCGTAGCTGTTGGTGTCGATGGCGTTGCCGGTGTGCAGATCGACGGAGCCAGAGGCAAACTGTTGGATCACGGAATGGTGATAGCGCAGCTCGATGCGCCAGACGGTCTGGTCTTGGTTGTAGTTGTCCGGGTCGCCTTCGTCGAAGCTGTCACGACGCCGCCAGACGCCTTCCCAGTAGTCGAGCTTGTCGGTGGCCTTGGCCTGTTCGGTCTTGTTGTAGATGGCCAGTTGCACGCCACCGGCAGAGCCGAACATGTAGGTCTCGCCACGACCGTAGACACTGCTCTTGGTCTCCCAGGTGATTTCCTTGATGCCGGAGATATCACGAGCGGATCGGGCGCGACAGTGCATGCGGGCGACCAGATCAGCGGGCGGTTGCCAGCCTTGAACATCCAGGGCGAGGTGCACCGCGCATTGGTTGCGTTCAATGTGCGTGAGGATCTGATCGGCATAGAAATCCATACGGGCTTGCAGGCGCTCAGGCGACAGGCTGTCGATGGCATGGGGTGACACTTCGATTTTCAGGTGTGGGCCGATGTTCTCGACTTTGGCGTTGTAGTTCTTGAGCAGCAGCACAAAGCC
>CAZIZA010000461.1:0-1897 GCA_964543555.1 uncultured Pseudomonas sp. | reverse complement strand
CCGTTTTCCACACCTTCGATACGCTCGTACTCTTCGTTATGACGAATCAGCACGGTGTTGTTGCGCAGGTGATAGCTCAAGGCATCGGAGATTTCCGAGTCAAGGAAGCTGAGCAACTGATCGCGGTTGTCGATCAGGTCGACCAGCACACCCAGGCCACTGAAGATCGAAGCGTACTCGCAACCGATCACCCCGGCGCCGTAGATGATCAGGCGGCGCGGCGTGTGACCGAGGCTGAGAATGGTGTCGCTGTCGTAAATACGCGGGTGACGGAAATCGACATCGGCCGGGCGGTAGGGACGCGAACCGGTGGCGATGACGATCTGCTTGGCGACCAGCTTTTCCACCACACCATTGAGGCAGACGACTTCGATTGTCTGATCATCAGCGAAACTGGCGGTGCCAAAGTAGGTATCGATCCGATTGCGCGCGTAATAGCCGGTGCGCGAAGTCACCTGCTTGGCGATCACCTTCTCCGCACTTTTCAGCACATCAGGGAAGGAAAACCAGCGCGGCTCACCAATCTGACGGAACATCGGGTTGGTGTTGAACTGCATGATCTGCCGCACCGAATGGCGCAGCGCCTTGGACGGAATGGTGCCCAGGTGGGTGCAGTTGCCGCCAACCAGCGGACGATTGTCCACCACGGCCACCTTGCGCCCGGCCTTGGCCGCGTTCATCGCTGCGCCCTCGCCAGCAGGGCCGGAGCCCAACACCACCACATCGTAGTTGTAGACCGCCATGTTTACTCCTTCAGATCGGGCCGGAGCGCTTGTGGCGCACTCTCGGCAGGGCCGGCAGCGGATAAAAGCCGCCAGCTATCAAAACTAGCATCCGGCTCAGCGCTTGCTTGCGTCGTAAGCCAGGTCGGTGCTCGGCGCTTCGCCCGTGTCGCGATTGACCTCTTCACACTTCTCACGGCTACCGCCGCAGATCGAACATTCCTTCTCGATACCCAGATTGGCGATACCCCCGCAGGAACCGGCAATGGGTTTACGCCCCATGATCACACCGACGGCCATCATGCCAACAACCAGAACCATGACCAGAAATACAACCAGAAACGTCATTGCTCATCTCCTGCAGCGAACAGCTGCTCGAATGCGGTCGTGCCCTGTGTGACGAAACCCTCGCCCTCACGCGTCACGAAAAATGCCGCGATACCGTTGCGCTCAGCGAACGCCATACCGGCATCCGGCCCGAGTACCATCAATAAGGTAGACAAGCCATCGGCGCGCAATGTCGATGGATCGGCCACCGTTACCGCCGCCAGCTTGTGCTTGACCGGCTTACCGGTCAGTGGGTCGAGCGTATGCGAGTAACGCTGGCCGTTCTCCTCGAAGTAGTTGCGGTAGTCACCCGAGGTAGAGATGCCGTAACCATCGAGTAGCAGAATACGCTGAGCAACTTGTTTATCGTCGCGCGGCGCCTCCAGGCCGATACGCCAGTGACTGCCATCGGGCTTGAAGCCAGCCGCCTTGAGCTCACCGGTGGCTTCCACCAGATAGCTGGTGACCCCCAGCTCAGCCAGACGGGCGACGATCTGATCGACGGCATAGCCGGCCGCAATACTGTTGAAGTCGACCTGTACGTCGGCATCCTTGCACAACTGCTCGCCCGCGATGCTCAGGTGCTGCTGACCAACGTGCTGACGCACTTCGGCCAGGCGCTCGTCATCGGGCACGGCTTCGCCCTGTCCTTTGGGTCCGAAGCCCCAGAGATCGAGCAACGGCTCCAGCGTCAGGTCGAAATAGCCCTGGCTCTCCTCGTGCAGACGATTGCCGGCACGCACGAGATCCAGCACACCCTTGGGCATGGCCTGGCAGGTCCCCGCTGGCGCAAGGTTGAACTGCTCGATCAGCGAATCATCGCGATAGGTGGACATCTGCAGATCGAT
>CAZIZA010000460.1:0-1914 GCA_964543555.1 uncultured Pseudomonas sp. | reverse complement strand
ATGACACGATTTCAAAAAAAGCGTCAATAAAGTCCTTGGCTTCCCGTTTGTTCAGGCCGAGCTCTTCATACAGACGTTCCGCCATCTCAGCTTTCGTCAGAGCCCCCATACGCTACTTCCTTAACGTGGCGTTGAACCTTTGTTCGAGGCAGGTGAGGATGTTTTGCGTAGTAGTGCTCACCTCATCGTCATTAAGAGTGCGCGATGGATGTTGCCAGGTCAAGCCGACTGCAAGGCTTTTTCTAAGCGGATCAATGCCTTTACCGTGATAGACGTCAAATAGCTTGAGGTCCGTCAGCCATTCTCCCGCCGTTTCACGGATTACGCCCAACACAGCCTCGGCCGGCTGATCGCGATCGACCAGCAGCGCCAGGTCGCGACGCACTTCAGGGAAACGCGACAACTCGCTGAACGCCGGCATGCGACCAGCGGCCACTTCGGCCAGCACCAACTCGAAGAGGAATACAGGCTGATCCAGGCCCAGGGTCTTGGTGAGCTCAGGATGCAGAGCCCCAATGAAACCGACCAGGCGCCCTTCCCGTTCGATACGAGCAGTCTGACCCGGATGCAGAGCAGGATGCTCGCCCGGCACGAAACTGAAGGCATCGGCCGCACCGGCATAACCCAGCAGCGCCTCGACATCGGCCTTCAGGTCATAGAAGTCGACGCTATCACGGCTATTGGCCCAGCCTTCGGGCAGGCGGCTGCCGGTGATCACGCCAGCGAGCATGGCCTCTTGCTGCAGACCTTCCAGTTGACCGACGAAACGCAGACCGCTTTCGAACAGGCGCACACGCGACTGCTGACGATTGAGGTTGTGCTGCAGCGCCTTGACCAGCCCAGGCCACAGCGAGGAGCGCATGGCGGCCATATCAGCAGAAATCGGGTTGGCCAACTGCAGCGGCTCTACACCAGGCGTGAACAGCTCGAACAGCTTCGGGTCAATGAAGCTGTAAGTGATCGCCTCCTGATAACCACGGGCAACCAGCAGACGACGCAGTGCCGGTAGCTCGGCACGCGCTTCGGCTTTAGTCTGCGGCGCCAGGCGAGCTTGCGGATAGCGTACCGGCAAACGGTTGTAACCATACAGACGGCCCAGCTCTTCGATCAGGTCCACTTCCAGGCTGATGTCGAAGCGATGGCTCGGCACGCTGACCAGCCACTGGCCGGCACCCTGAGCGCTGACGCCCAGCCCCAGTGCAGTGAGCAGACGCGAGACCTCTACGCCATCCATGTCCATACCCAGCATCTGGCTGATACGTTCGGCGCGCAGAGTGATCGGCGCCAGGCTCGGCAGATCGGCCTCGCTGCTGACTTCAATGATCGGGCCGGCTTCGCCGCCAACGATGTCAAGCAGCAACGCAGTCGCACGCTCCATTGCCTGGCGGGCCAGTTGCGAATCCACACCACGCTCGAAACGGTGCGAAGAGTCGGTGTGCAAGCCATAGGAGCGGGCCTTGCCGGCAACGGCGATGTTGTCGAAGAAAGCACTTTCCAGGAACAGGTCGCGAGTCTTGTCGCTCACACCGCTGTGCTCACCACCCATCACGCCGGCGATGGCCAGGGCGCGACCGTGATCAGCGATAACCAGCGTGTCGGCGCGCAGGGAGACTTCCTGACCGTCGAGCAACACCAGCTTCTCGCCCTCTTCAGCCATGCGCACGCGAATGCCGCCGTTGATCTCGTCCAGATCGAAGGCGTGCATCGGCTGGCCCAGCTCGAGCATCACGTAGTTGGTGATGTCCACCGCCGCATCGATACTGCGAATATCGGAACGACGCAGGCGCTCGACCATCCACAGCGGGGTCGGACGGGACAGGTCAACGTTGCGTACAACGCGACCGAGGTAACGCGGGCAGGCCTTGGGCGCGAGCACCTCGACAGGGCGCACTTCGTCATGCGCAGGCGCAACGG
>CAZIZA010000459.1:0-1928 GCA_964543555.1 uncultured Pseudomonas sp. | reverse complement strand
GGGCGACGAACTCACCGCCGATGTAGTTGCCGTAGCGCGGCTTGAGGGTGACGACAGAGCCGGCAGTTCCCGGTTTGGCATAAAGCATGAGCGTTCTCCGAAACGATGTTGTTGTAGTTGTACGTAGCAGGTGAGCTGACGTTCAGCCTGGATCGATCATGAGCCGATTTCATGAGCGCAACTTGACCCGGGGGTGGTCACGTTGTCGTGCAAAGTCAACTTTGCAGGTGCGGGCGTCAGCTGTGTCGTAATGGGTCAAGTCGGTCGCATCGTTCTGGTGCGCGTGTTTCAAAATGACTCACTCGTCAGGTGCGAGTACTCGCCGATGGCGCGTAATAGACGAGGTTTTGCTTCGGGACAGTGCGGGCGTATTTCTTGCTTGCCGAAACGCATTGTTACGAAGGAGAACTTGATGAGTGCCTTTCTCTCCCAGGCGGGTGGTTCGTTCGGCGCTTCGCTGTTGTCCGGTGCGCCGGCTAACGCTGGTGTGCTGGCCGCTGCTGCGAGTGGCCTGTGCGGCTTCATCGAAAAACAGGGCGGTGACCCGGATCGCATTCTCGGTGTGTCCGGGATCGACCCTGAGTGCCTGCGCCATCCGACGTTGAGCCTGGCGTTACCCAACTACTGCCAGGTGCTGGAGGAGGCTGCGCACCAGTCCGGCTGCGACAATTTCGGCCTGTATTACGGCCAGCAGTTCAAGCCGCAGGCACTTGGCCTACTGGGCTACATTGGCTTGTGCTCGGCGACGCTGGAGCAGGCGCTGATCAACTTCTCCCGCGCCTTCCCGTTGCACCAGCGCAACAGCCTGATCCGCCTTGTGGACGAAGGCGACTGTTACCGTTTCGACTATCAGGTGCGCCATGGCGCCATCCTCAGCCGCCGGCAGGATGCCGAGTTGACCCTGGGCATGGCCCTCAACCTGGTGCGCCATGTGCTCGGCCCGCAGTGGGCGCCGCGTGCCGTGCACTTCGAGCATCCGCGCCCGGAGCACTGGCATGAGCACTGTAAGGTGTTCGATGCGCCGGTGTACTTCGAGCAGCCGTGCAATGCCCTGTTGATTCCCAAACGCGGCCTCGACCGCGCCATGCCGGATAGCGACCCGGTGCTGCTGATGGTGATGCAGGACTCGTTGAACCAGATCAGCGCGCTGTGCGGACGTGGTGAGCGGGATATGGTCAACGATGTGCGCGAGCAGATTCGCCAGCGCCTGCTGTACGGCGAGCCAGCGCTTGAAGACGTCGCGGAAATGCTGGGCATGGCCAGTTGGTCGCTACAACGGCGCCTGCGTGAGCAGGGGCTGAGCTTCTCGCAACTGGTGGACAATGTGCGCCGCGAACTGGCCAACCGTTACCTGCGCCAGCCGCAATTGCCCATCTCACACTTGGCGCCGTTGCTCGGCTATTCGGAAACCAGCGCCTTCTCCCGCGCATTCCGCCGCTGGTTCGGGGTCAGCCCACGGCAGTGGCGGCGTGAGGATGGTTCGTTGAACTGAGGTCAGTAGGCGGCGCGGATGGCGCGCTCGTCATAGCCGTGGATGATCTGCCCGCGCAGATCGATCACCGGCACGCCTCGGCCCCCCAGCGCCTGATAGCGGGCGCGCCCTGCGGCATCGGTTTCGATATCGACTTCGCGATAGGCAATGCCATCCTCGGCAAACAGCTCACGGGTTTTGGCGCAGTAACCGCACCATTGGGTTGCGTAGAGCACGATCTCGCCGTTGGCGTTACCGGCCTGCGGAGGCTTCAGCCAGCGGTCGATCTTGTCCCAGTTCTGCCACAGGGCCAGGGCGGCGAGCAGCAGCAGTATCTTCTTCATGATGGCCGTCCTTGTGTGATTGAGGGCCGTAGGGTGGGCCGGGGGGGGGGGGCCGGGGGGGCCCCCCCAAGCCCCGCGCCCCAGTGGTGGGGGGGGGGGCTGGCGGCCCCCCC
>CAZIZA010000458.1:0-1932 GCA_964543555.1 uncultured Pseudomonas sp. | reverse complement strand
GCAAGGAAGGGCTGGCGTACTGGAAGAAGATATCGGGGTATCACCGTCGCTCACTTGCAGAGACAGCGATGTATCGGTTCAAACAGTTGTTAGCGGGGAAAGTCAGTTTACGTAACTACCACGGCCAAGTGGGAGAGGTGATGGCGTATGTCAGCGCCATAAACAAACTCAATACCCTGGGTCTGCCTGTCAGAAAGCCGCGAGTGTAACGGTCACTTGGGGCTGGGGCAGTTGTGGCTTGATGGTTGATTTGGGAAACAGCGCCGCGTGAGACTAACGCGAAAGAAAGGCTGGCTCGCCAGCATAATGCCAGTCAGTTAAGCCTGACTGGCATTGTTTTATTGGCTTTTGCACCGCATACTTTTGTGGTCTTGCCTTCACACTGCGGGGATAACTCCGCTCCCTTCGCTCCGGTAATACAAACTGCCCTGCCTGCTTATCCAGCTCCGCCACCCGCTTCGGGATACTCCCCGGTGACAGGTACGGCATGCAGCTCAGTTCATGGATGAGGTACACCGATGCCATGTGAAAACTCAGCTGGCTCGCCGTGTATCCCTTCAGACTCGCTGCCATCTTTACCATCTGGCTGCGCAGCAGATTGTACGCCAGCTGCACGCTCCACAGCTCTTGCCGTATCCCCGCCGCCTTCTTGCTGCGCAGGGTCAGCCGGTGTTGTTGCAGGCTGTGCTTCATCTCCCGATAGCCCAACTCGATTTCCCAGCGGTGGCTGTAGAGCTCGACGATGTCGGCGCCCGGGAAACGCATCGGGTCGACCATTGAGGTCAGCACCTGCCGCTCTTTGCCGTTGATAGTGCGAGTCAGCAAGCGGGCTTCCACTGTATCCAGCTGGTGCGGCCACTTCTTCCTCGTCTGTGGACTGGTTTTGAGACGCACCAGCACATCCTGACGCCCCAGCTTGCGCACCACCTCGTATTGGGTGCCTCTTTTGAGTGGCAGCAACCAGTGCCGCTCGCTGCCAGTGGTCTGCCAGGCATGGAGCAAACCGAGGGAGTAGAACCCCTTGTCGAACAGGGTCAGCGAGTGGTCCGGCGTGCGCGCGACCAGCCGCTCGGCCAGCACCATCTCGTTGACGGCGCAACTCTCCATGACCGCCTGAACAAGCAGGTGACTGGTCAGCTCCATTTGACAAAGCATGCGCACCTGCGGATAGGTGGTCTCCCCATGCTGGGTACCGGGCTTGGCAAACTCGGCAGCATTGTCCGGGGTATCAGGCGTGCGCGACATCACGCCATCGACGGCGAGCAGTTGCAGCCCGGCCCAACCGGGGTGATTGGCCTGCTGGTGCCAGCCTGCGGCGGTGTCGTGAAACAGCCGCTCAATGCTCTTGTGGCCAAGCTTTTGGCGAGCTTGCAAAAAGGCGCTGGGGGCGACAAAGGGGCGGTCGCCGGGCAACAGGATATCGAGCTGATTGACGAGCTGGGTCATGGGGACGTGGCGGAAGATAGCCATACCGATGATGGCCCAGACCAGACGCTCCATGGGCATACGACGGCGACGCAGGGTCACGACATCCTCTTCGGCGAGCAGCGTTGTGATGAGCTCGGGAGCAATGAGGTCTGAGAGTGACTCAAACTGAGCTGCATTGCTGGCGTGGAGGAAGTCGAGAGCCTGGGCGATACGCATAAAAAAATCCGAAACCAATCAACAGGTTTCGGATTTTCACACAGCAGAAGGAGCGGTCAATGGATCCTTAACTGATCGGCATTAGGCCAGGTGGCCTCCTTGTTATGTCGGATGTGTCCTGGTATTGGTTGCCAGATAGTGAGCGTGTCAGCATCGGGGTCAAGTCCCCGCCGTTTTCTTCATTTAGCGTACAAAACATCACCCTGTTGAATGGGGTTTCAATAAACCGGCCAGAAAAACGATTGGCGTTCGTCACAATAATGCGTAAAATCGCATACTCGATGCTTG
>CAZIZA010000457.1:0-1933 GCA_964543555.1 uncultured Pseudomonas sp. | reverse complement strand
GGGGAAGTCGGTGATGATGCTGTCGACACCGAAATCAGCCAGGCGACGCATCAGCGCCGGCTCGTTGACCGTCCAGACCGACACGTGCAGGCCTTGCTTCTGCGCCTTGAGCAGGCGCTCCGGGGTGCACAGCGTCCAGTTCAGCGCCAGCAGATGGCAGCCGTAATGCGCCGCGACTTTCAGCGGGTCGAGCCAGGCGTACTCGGCAACCAGGCCCAGTTGCAGTTGCGGGGTCAGTTCACGTGCAGCCTTGAGTACCTCGCGTGAGCTGGAGGTGATGGTGATTTTCTCGCGCAGGCCGAAGCGCTCGACCAGTTCCGAGATGGCCAGCACGGTGCGCGCGGCGCGTATTTTCGAGGCGCTTTTCACCTCCAGTTGCCAGTGCTCGAACGGGCACTGCTCGAACAATTCCTCCAGGCGCGGAATGGTGCAGGGGCGCACCCAGCCAGGGCCACCCTTGCGAGCGTCATACTTGATCAGCTCGGCTGCATCGTGTTCGACCACCTTGCCGCGCAATCCAGTGGTGCGCTTGAGGGTTGGATCGTGAATCACCATCAGTTCGCCATCGCGTGACAGGTGCAGGTCCAGCTCACAACGGTTTACACCATGCTCCAGGCAGCGCTGGAAGCTGGTCAGGGTATTTTCCGGGGCTTCGCCCTTGGCGCCGCGATGGCCATAGATGAGGGTCACTGTTGCTCCTTGACGGTGTCGGGCTGGTGCGGCCGATGGTGGCGCACACTGTTGATCACATGATCGTATTCGAAATAGACGCTGAATTCGCGGTAGTCCCAGCGTGTGATAGGCGGCTGGCCGACGGGCGTGTGTTCTTCATCAGCCAGACCGAAGCGTTCCAGCACGGCTCGTTTGGACTGGCCTTTGTGCGGCAGGATGCTGCTATCGAGGTCGGCGCCCTGGCTGCCGAGCGGAATGGTCAGGGTGTCGGCCAGCAGAGCGCTGGGTGCCAGCAGGATGAAAAGCAGAGCAAGACGAGACATGGCAGTTCCTTGGCAGGGTTCATTCACGGGCCTGGCGACGCTCCAGAGCCTGTTTCTGCAGGATATGTCGGGCCAGCAACTGGCGCTGTGCGTCGGTCAACGCTTCGAACTCGGTACCGATATCGTACTGGCCGTCGCTGCGCACGCTGCAGTGCACTACCTGGGCGCGTAGCAGCAGGCCGAGCGCCTCTGGCATCAGTACCATCTTGATTGCCAGGTGGCTGCCCGGTGTCACAGCCTGGGCATGGCCGAAGCTGATGCCGCCTTCGGACAGCGTTACCTGGCGCGGGGCGCCGATGTCGCGCAACAGGCTCTGCGCAACCGCCTGACCAAGCAGGTCGATGCGCTTGTTGATCACTTTCAGGTAGTTGGCCAGGGTGCGGTCGCGTTCGCTGATGTGGCGCAGCAGATGCTGCGACTCGAAGTCCATCAGGTGCAGATCGCTGAGCAGATTGAAGAGCGGCGACGGGTCGTGAAGTACGTCGCTGGCCTGGGCTTCGGCCCCAGACAGCAGGCTGAATTCCAGTGCGATCGTATCCTCGATACGGTAGTATTCGCGGCGATCATCTACATCGTTAGTCGACATGGCGAACCCATGAAAGCAGTGGTGGTCGAAGACCCTGGTGAAAGCCTTGTGAACGGTATGCTGGCCGGTGACGTCTATGTGGCAGGCGCCGGTTACGATTGGTAAAGGCGCAACACTCGCGTTGCCCGTTGCATGGGCGTCACACTGCAGTGTGTGAGTCATGCGGGGTTTTTCAGGTGTTTTAACCCAGCAGTCCCGATGCACAGCAGGCATTGATAGGCCTGTGAGTGTAAGGCTGCTGATCCGGCCCTGCCACAAGGACGTTTTTCTTTCCTCCGAATCTCTCCGACATGTTCAGACCTCTGTTCGTATTCATCGGCACGCGCTACACGCGGGCCAAGCGCCGCAACCA
>CAZIZA010000456.1:0-1960 GCA_964543555.1 uncultured Pseudomonas sp. | reverse complement strand
TGGGTCGAGTCCGAGAAGCGCTTCGTGCGTCTGCGCGTATCTGCCAAGGGCATGCGCGTCATCGACAAGCGTGGCATCGACGTAGTGCTGGCTGAGCTGCGCGCTCGCGGCGAAAAGGTTTAAGGAGAGAGTCATGCGTGAACTGATCCGTTTGGTGTCCAGCGCCGGTACCGGCCACTTCTACACCACCGACAAGAACAAGCGCACCACCCCCGACAAGATCGAAATCAAGAAATTCGATCCGGTCGTACGCAAGCACGTGATGTACAAGGAAGCCAAGATCAAGTAATTGATCGGCTGCCTGCAGAAGAACCCGCCCTCACCGGCGGGTTTTTTTTGGTCTGCGCGCTCGGGTTGCACGTGGCAGGTGCCTGCACCGCTCATGTGGGATGGCGCAGGCGCGACCATTGGCCGTGCATGTTCTTGCGCAACCCGGCCACCGGCGACTTACGTCATACAGCGTCCAGGTTTAGACTGCGCCGTTGCCGTGAAACTGACTCATCCATCAGCTTTTGGGTGGGTGTGAATGCATTGGGTTCGGGCATCCCCTGTTCCTCATTCGCCCAGAGGCTTGCATGACCGCTTCAGTTCATCGTGTGGAAGTCCTGATTGCCGAGGCCGATCCCTGGACGTCCAACCTGTTGCAGCAACTGGTACTCGACGTGTGTGGCGATGCCCGCGTTCTGCAGGTCAGCGATGGCCAGGCGGCACTGGCGCGCTGCAAGCGGCGTTTGCCCGATCTGGTGATCGCCGATGGCGAGCTGCCGGGGCTCGATGGGCTGGAGCTGCTGCGCCAGTTGCGTCGTCATCCGCGTACACCGGCGCTGCCGTTCGTGCTCATCAGTGGTCGTCTGGATGCCGGCAGCGTGCGCGCCGCGCGGCCGCTGGCACCCAGTGCTTACCTGGGCAAACCCTTCAATGCCGAGAGTCTGCGACAGCGTCTGCGCACATTGTTGCCCGCGCCTGCGGCCGCGGTAGCGGTGCGTCAGCCGTTGTTGCTCAGCGAGCTGCGTGACTATCTCGATACGGTGCGCGAAGAGGGGCAGGGCGCGCCACTGCTCAGCGACGTACGCAATGCCGTGAGTCAGGGGTTGCAGGCTGGCGAGCAGGATCTGGGCGAGCTCGAGGCGGTATTCGGCAGCGATCCGCAGATCACCGCGTTGCTGATCGCTGCCGCCAGTAGTGCTGCACAGCATCAGGGCGCCCCCTGCCAGACGCTGGCGCAGGCACTGCATCGTCTGGGTGTGGCGTGCACGCTGAATCTGGTGCTGGGCCTGGCGCTGCAGCGCAATGCACAGTTGCGCGACCCACGCCTGACAGAGTTGGCTGCGCTTGCCTGGCAGCAGGCGCGACGCAGCGCCGAGCTGGCGCGTTGGCTGGCGCTCGAGCTGAAGCTGGATGCTGAGCTCTGTTATACCGCGGGTCTGCTGCACAATCTGGGCGAACTGGCCCTGCTGCGCAGCCTGCAGGATTGGCAGGACGCGGGTGGTGAACTGAGCAATAAGCAGATCGAGGATGCGATGCTGCGCCGTTCGGCGAGCTTTGGTTCGGCCCTGCGTATCCGCTGGCGATTGCCGTTCGGCCTGCGAGAGCTGATCGCGGCGTTCTATGGCTTGGGCAGTGGCGTGTTCTCGCGTGAGGCGTTGGTGCTCAACCTCACTGGCCTGTTGCTGGCCCTGCCGAACAACGAGCGGCCAGCCAGTCTGGCCGACGCGCGCTGCGTGCGCCTGTTGCGCCTGGATCCGGCGCTGCTCGGGCGGGTTCCGCTGGCGCTCTATCAGGCTTCCTGAATGTCGTGGTGCCGCGCGTCGTCGGCCAGTTGCCGCAGGGGCTGCGGGCGGCCGACGAAATAGCCCTGGGCGTAGTCGATGCCCAGGCGGCGCAGGCAATCCAGGCTGGCCTGGGTCTCGACGAATTCGGCGACGGTGAGCAGGCCCAGTTGCCCGGCGATCTGGCGCAT
>CAZIZA010000455.1:0-1977 GCA_964543555.1 uncultured Pseudomonas sp. | reverse complement strand
GCAGGCGAACAATGCAGGCACAACAACGAGCCTGGAGCGCTTTGCATGCTCACCTACTACAGCGACGACCACCACCTGCACCATGGCAAATGCGAGCTGATCGACGGGCAACTGATGCCCTGCTTCGAGAAGCCGCAGCGCGCCGACCATATCCTCGCCCGCGTGAACAATCGCCAGCTCGGCGAGGTTCGCGCACCCAGGGATTTCGGCTTGGCGCCCATCGAGCGCATCCACAGCAAGGCTTACCTGGAGTTCTTCAAGGGTGCCTGGGCGCGCTGGCAGGAGCAGGGCGGCAAGGGCGACCTGCTGCCGTTCACCTGGCCGGCGCGCACCCTGCGGCGGATGATCCCCAACGACCT
The DNA here is from genome assembly GCA_964543555.1 of uncultured Pseudomonas sp. GTDB lineage: Bacteria > Pseudomonadota > Gammaproteobacteria > Pseudomonadales > Pseudomonadaceae > Aquipseudomonas. The sequence goes on along the minus strand of CAZIZA010000455.1, from coordinate 1,618 downwards.
GCACGGCCAACTCGGCTACTACAGCTTCGACGGCGGTGCGCCGATCACTGCCGGCACCTGGCAAGCGGCCTACAGCGCTGCCCAGGTGGCGCTCAGCGCTCAGCAGGAAATCGCCAACGGTGCCCACAGCGCCTTCGCCCTGTGCCGCCCGCCAGGCCATCACGCCGCTGGTGACGTAATGGGCGGCTACTGCTACCTGAACAACGCCGCCATCGCCGCCCAGGCCTTCCTCGATCAGGGCCGCAAGAAGGTGGCCATCCTCGATGTCGACTACCACCACGGCAACGGCACCCAGGACATCTTCTACCAGCGCAGCGACGTGCTGTTCGCCTCGATCCACGGCGACCCGGCCGAGGAATTCCCGTTCTTCCTTGGTTACGCCGACGAACTGGGCGAGGGGGCTGGCGAGGGCTACAACTTCAATTACCCGTTGCCGATGGGCAGCTCCTGGGAAGCCTGGAGCGCGGCACTGGAGCAGGCCTGCCAGCGCATCGCCGAATACGGCGCCGAGGTGGTGGTGGTGTCGCTGGGCGTGGACACCTACATGGAAGACCCGATCTCGCAGTTCAAGCTCGACAGCCCGGACTACCTGGCCATGGGCCGGCGCATCGCCGCGCTGGGCCTGCCGACGCTGTTCATCATGGAAGGCGGCTACGCGGTGGAAGCCATCGGCGTCAACGCAGTCAACGTGCTGGAAGGTTTCGAGGGCGCCTGATCGGCGCCTCTTCAGCAATCAGAAATCTGCCAAACAAGAGCATTATTTCAGGGGTGCTAGAACGATGAAAGCCATCAAACAGATGCTCGGCGCCGCCCTGTGCGGCGCCACCCTGCTCAGCGGCGCGGTGCAGGCCAAGGAGCTGCGCGTATATAACTGGGCGGACTATATCCTCCCGGAGGTGCCCAAGGACTTCCAGAAGGAGTCCGGCATCCAGATCACCTGGGACACCTTCGAGACCAATGAAGCGCTGGAGGCCAAGCTGCTCACCGGCAACTCCGGCTATGACCTGGTGATCCCGTCCAACCAGTTCCTCGAAACCCAGATCAAGGCCGGCGTATTCACCCCACTGGACAAGTCCAAGCTGCCCAACTGGAAGAACCTCGACCCGGTACTGCTTGGCCTGCTGGAAAAGAATGACCCCGGCAACCAGTACGGCGTGCCCTACATGTACGGCACCGTGCTGCTCGGCTACAACCCGGACAAGGTCAAGGCCGCGCTCGGCGAAGACGCGCCGGTCAACAGCTGGGACCTGGTGTTCAAGCCCGAGTACATGGAGAAGCTGAAATCCTGCGGCGTGGCCATGCTCGACTCGCCCACCGAGATCATCCCCATCGCCCTGCACTACCTGGGCCTCGACCCTAACAGCAGCAATCCCGCCGACTACGACAAGGTCACCGAACTGCTGCTGAAAGTGCGTCCGTACGTGGCCTATTTTCATTCGGCCAAGTACATGACCGACATCGCCAACGGCGACATCTGCGTGGCCATCGGCTACTCGGGCAGCTTCTACCAGTTCGCCAACCGCGCCAAGGAGGCCGGCAACGGCGTAGTAGTCAACTGGCGCCTGCCGAAAGAAGGCGCGCCGATCTGGTTCGACACCTGGGCCATCCCCAAGAGCGC
>CAZIZA010000454.1:0-1990 GCA_964543555.1 uncultured Pseudomonas sp. | reverse complement strand
GATTCTGCTGCTCGGCGACGTCCACCTGGTGCGGGTCAGGCCAGCGCGTGCCGGGGTCGACGACGATAACCGAGGACACGCTGTGCTCGGTCATCACTTGCGCCACCTGCTGGATCGGCGTATCCAGGGGCACGCTGATCGCACTGCGCGAGATCAGCTTGCGCACCTTGATCTTCATCAGCTCGCTGGCTTTGCCATGGCTGTCTTCCAGGGCGGACTTGAGCCGCGACTGACCTTCGGCCTCGACGAAGTCGGCGAAGCTGTCGAACTGCTCGCAGAGCTGATGGAACAGCGCGCCGGGGATGAAGTAGATCAGGCTGTCTTCGATCGCGGTGGCGCCCAGGCGCACCTTGTTGCCACGCAGCAGGCCGGCCTGGCCGAAGATGTCGCCCTCGGTGAGGCGGTTGTGCAGTTCGCCGCCACGCCGGTGGATTTCCACCGCACCGCTGCGCACGTAATGCAGCTCATGAATCGGCTCACCGACGGCGAGGATTTCGCTACCGGCCTTGCAGTAGCCCACCTGCACCTGGCGGGCGATCTCGTCGAGCGTCTGCTCCGGCAGATTGTCGAAGGGGGCGAAACGATTCAGGTGGTCGCGGATCTCGATCAGTTCGATCTGCATGCGGTGTCCTTTGCAGCGTGGGTGTCTATCTAAGCACAGACGCCACAGGCTTTGCCCGGTTCCGGGCCGATCAAGCGGTCCTTCAGGGAGCGGCCGTCAGCCGCCGCGAATGGCCACAGGCCTTGTGCTGGGCTGGCGACAGCTGTTTTTGCGGCTGTTGTACATCAGTCATGACGCTGTTTCTGGGGGCAACGATCGGTGGGCGGTACTGGGTCGTGGCCGCCTGGATGCCAGGGGTGACAGCGCAGCAGCCGGCGCAGGGTCAGCCACAGGCCGCGCAGCAGGCCGTGCTGTTGCAGGGCCTCGATGGCGTAGTGCGAGCAACTGGGGTGAAAGCGACAACGTGGCCCCAGCAACGGGCTGATCAGGTACTGATAGCCGCGTAGCAAAAAGATGGCCAGGCGTTTCATGCGTGACGTCTCCTCAGGATCAACGCGGCGGCTTTGCCGGCGCTGGTTCAGGGGCGGTCTCTGTTGACACCCGATGCAGACAATACTGCACGGTTTTTCAACACCAGTTCCAGCGGCTCTCCGCCACTGCATTGTGGGCGTGCAGGCTTTCCGCGTGTACGACCTTGAGGTGGAAGGCGCTGGCCTGCGGCAAGTGGCGCAGGGCGCGATGCAGACGGCGGGCGGCGTCCTCGCAGAACATCAGGTTCTGCCCGTTGGCGAGGGCGAAGGCCTGTTCGTCGGCGCGCTTCACCGCGGTCTGTACCGGTGTACCGAGGGCCTGCTCGGCGCTGTCGATCAACGCCAGTACGGGCAGTTCGACGCAGCCCGGTGCCAGGCGCAATTGCAGAGTCGCCGTGCTGCGCTGGCTGTGCGGGGTGGCGACGATGCCCTGGGTCGAGCCGAGCCAGTCGAGCACGTCCAGATAATCCAGTGGCTGCGTCGCGAAGGTTTCGGCGAAGCGCTGCTGGATCAACTGGCGGGCCAGCGCTGCCGAGCAGGGGCAGGTGGACGAGTAGCTGACCTCGACCTGCAACTCGATGCTTACGCCACGGCCATCCTGCCGGGCGTGCAGTTCGAAGGGATAGGTCTTCCAGCCGTGCAGCGGGCTGACCAGCGCCGGCCGTTTGAGCAGCACTTCGCCGCGCAGAATCAGGGTGGCGCTGTCGGACAGCGCCTGATGGCTGCTCAGGCAGTCGTCCAGCACCTGCAGCAGCGCTGGTACGTTCAAGGGCTGATACGCCAGGCGCTGCGCCGCCAGGTACAGGCGCGACATGTGGATGCCGCGTGCGCCGGCATCATCGAGGCTCACGCCGATGTCGACGCTGGCGGTCACGGCGGCGTCCGCCAGACGAATGGGCAGGGCGATGCCGGCCATGCCGACCCAGTCCAGCGGCAGGTCATGGTGGGTGGCTTGGGC
>CAZIZA010000453.1:0-2014 GCA_964543555.1 uncultured Pseudomonas sp. | reverse complement strand
GAACCACCTGGCACGAAATTCGCTCTAACCCTCTCGTCGCACCAACGCGCCAGAGGTTCAGCTCCATGGTCCCGCCCAGCCAGTCCAACACCATCGATTTCGATGCCGCCAAGTTGCAGCGTCTCGGTTTTACCGGCACGCGCAAGCTACCGCTCAAGCCTGCCGGGCTGGTGGAGTTGCGCCATCAGTTGGGCCTGCAACTGCAGACCAGCCTGGACGTGGAACGCATTCTCAATCTGTTCTTCCGCGAAGTGCAGCGCCTAGTGCCACTCGACGCACTGGCGTTCCAGCATCCTTCCCACGACCTGCGCCTGGAGCTGGGGGAACGCGCACCGCATTCGGCGGGCTATCGCCTGAGCCACGAGGGTGAATACCTGGGAGAGCTGATCTTCCGGCGCAAGCAACGCTTTGCCGAGCACGAACTGATTCAGCTGGAATCGCTGCTCGCCAGCCTGTTGTTCCCGCTTCGCAATGCCCTGCTCTACCGCACGGCTCTGCAAAGCGCACTGCGTGACCCGCTGACCGATACCGGCAACCGTATTGCCATGGAGCAGGTGCTGCAGCGCGAGGTGGATCTGGCCCGCCGCAATCTGCAGCCGCTGTCCCTACTGATGGTCGATATCGACCACTTCAAGACCATCAACGACAACCACGGCCACGCGCTTGGCGACGAAGTGCTGAAAGCCGTGGCGCAAACCCTGAAGAACCAGTTGCGTAACATCGATATGGTCTTTCGCTACGGTGGCGAGGAATTTCTTGTCGTACTTTCCGGCACCAGCCGGGAAAGTGCCGCCCTGGTCGGTGAGCGCCTGCGTTTTGCGGTGTTGGAATTACAGTGCCTGGACGCTGGCCACCCCATCGAAGTGTCCATCAGCCTGGGGTGCTCCAGCCTGCTGCCGGGCGAGTCGGTAGAAAGCCTGCTACGCCGCGCCGACAACGCGCTGTACGTGGCCAAGCGCGAGGGCCGCAATCGCCTGAACATGGCGGGCTGACAGGTCACTCCGGCCAGCCCGGTCGCATGAAAAAGGGACTCCGTGGAGTCCCTTTTCGTTTGTCAGCGCTTACGCCCGAAGCCCGGACGCTGCCCATCACCCGCGGGCGGACGCTTACCCGGGGTAGCCGGGCGTGGCTTACGTGCCGGGCGCTCGGAAAGCTCGACTGCCGGGCGTGGCTGACGCTTCTTCATATCACTCGGTCGTTCGGCGACCGGCGTACCACGGTTGTTTTCACGACGCTCGCCGCCCTCCTTGCGCGGTGCACGTGGCGTACGCTGCTCGCTCTCCTCACGGCGCGGCGCACGGCTCGGGCGGCTGTTCTCTGCGCCAACCTCATCCTTCGCCGGACGCAACACACGCTTGCCCCGCACCTCTACCGGCTTGGCCGACTTGCGCTGCAGACGGTCGAGTTTTTCGCGGGTTTTCTCCTTCATGGCCGGCAGCGCCTGCGGCGTCAGCCCGACTTCGGCGCTGAGGATGTCCACTTCACGCTGATCCATCTCGCGCCAGCGGCCCATGGTCAGGTCCGAGGTCAGAAACACCGGGCCGAAACGCACGCGCTTCAGACGGCTGACCACCAGCCCCTGCGACTCCCACAGACGGCGCACCTCACGGTTACGGCCCTCCATCACAACGCAGTGATACCAGTGGTTGAAACCCTCACCACCTGGCGCTTCCTTGATATCGGTGAACTTGGCCGGACCATCCTCGAGCATCACGCCGGTCTTGAGGTTCTCCAGCATGTCCTCGGTGACCTCACCCCGTACACGCACCGCATATTCGCGGTCCATCTGGTAGGACGGGTGCATCAGACGATTGGCCAGTTCTCCATCGGTGGTGAACAGCAGCAAGCCCGTGGTATTGATGTCGAGACGGCCGATATTGATCCAGCGGCCCTCTTTGGGGCGCGGCAGGCGATCGAACACGGTCGGGCGGCCTTCCGGGTCATCACGGGTGCAGATCTCGCCGTCCGGCTTGTTGTAGATCAGCACGCGGCGTACGGAGCCGGTGATTTCTTC
>CAZIZA010000452.1:0-2043 GCA_964543555.1 uncultured Pseudomonas sp. | reverse complement strand
CGACCCCCTGCCACCTTGCCTATGCGCCCGGCGCCCGCCTGGCGGGGCGCCGGCTTGATCAGGCCGGTGTGTGGCATGGGGTAGCATGGGGTAATGACGAGGAGCCTCGATGGATAATCCCGCGATTCTGGCCGGCACGGTGTCCGTGGCCTATCTGCAAGGGCTGGTCGAATACCTGCAACGCCAGGGGATAGCCCCCGAGGCGCTGCTCGCCCATGCCCAGCTTGGCCCTGATGCCCTGAACCAGCGCGATCAGCGCATCGCGGCCAGTGCCTACCTGACGCTGCTGGGCGAAGGTGTGCGCCTGGCCGGTGACCCGGATCTGGGCCTGCACCTCGGGCAGTCGGTACGGCCGGGTTATTACGGCGTACTCGGCTACCTGATCATGAGTTGTGCGACCCTGGCCGATGCGCTGCATCGCCAGGCGCGCTATGCCTCGCTGGTCGGCAGCCTGGGGCTGGTCGTGCTCGATGATGAGCCCGTCCGGCCTGGCTGCGAGCCGCTGGTCGCGCACAGCTGGCAGCCGTTGCTGGCGCAGCAGCAGCGCCAGCTGAGCGAGGAAACCCTGGCTGGCTGGGTCAGTTTCGGGCGCTGGATCAGTGGTCTGGACATCGCACCGACCGAGGTGCGCTTCCAGCACTCGGCACCGGCCGATACCTCGGAGCATGTGCGCATCTTTCGGTGTCCGGTGCTGTTCGATCAGCCCGACAACGCGCTGGTCTTTCCCAAGCGTCTGCTCGCAGCGCCGTTGAGCCAGGCGGATGCGCAGGTGCGCAGCATGCTCGATGCCTACGCTGATCGGCTGCTGGCTGAGCTCAATCGGGGCCGTAGCGTGCTGGATCGTGCGCGCCTTGAACTGGCGCGGCAGTTACCGGAGCATGGGCCGGATCTGCAGGCTATCGCTGCTGCTCTGGCGCTCAGCCCCAGAACCTTGCAGCGCCGCCTGCGCGAAGGCGGGCTATCGTTCAGTCAACTGGTCGACGAGACGCGTCAGCAACTGGTGCTGCATTACCTGCGCGACCCCGCGCTGGAGCTGGCGGAAATCGCCTTTCTGGTTGGCTTCGGCGAAGCCGGCTCGTTGGTCCGTGCATTTCGCCGCTGGACGGGAACGAGTCCGGGCGAGTACCGTCGCCACCTTTGCGCCTGAGCCGCTGATGTCGGCCTGGTATGAACCGCTAATTTTCTGCAGTTGCTGCACCAAGTGAGGACACCCCGATGAGCCTGAGCGAAGCCCGCTTTCACGACCTGGTCGATGCCACCCAGCAGGCGGTGGAGGATATCTTCGACGACAGCGGCCTGGACGTCGATCTGGAAAACAGCGCCGGTGTACTCACGGTGCGCTTCGATAACGGCAGCCAGTTGATCTTCAGTCGTCAGGAGCCGATTCGTCAGCTGTGGTTGGCCGCGCGCTCCGGTGGCTATCACTTTGACTACGACGAGGCTGAGGGTCGCTGGATCTGTGATACCAGTGACGAGCAATTGGGCGAGATGCTGGTGCGTATCACCCTCGAACAATGCGGCACCGAGCTGGAGTTCGATGAGCTCTGAGCCAGGCGAGGCGCCGCTGGCTTCGCCCTGCCGGCGCCAATGCTGCCTGGACGAGCATGAGCAGTGCCTCGGTTGTGGCCGTACCCTGCAGGAGATACTCGACTGGGGCGCGGCCGATAACGTGCGGCGGCGAATGATCTGCCAGGCCGCTGAACAGCGTTTGCGTCAGCGTCAGCAGGGCCACTGACAGGCAGTCTTGTTTATTTGTCCGGCTGTGTTAGGGTCGGTATGGCATTCAGCTGAACCCCGCCTTCGGGCGGGGTTTTGCTTTTTTAAGGCCCAGGCGAGGAGAGCGCCCGACATCATGAACAGCACACCGAGCATCACCATTACCCGTCTCGACCTGCAGCGCCTGGAGCGTTTGCTCGACAGCCTGGACGAGTTTGGCCCCGGCGCAGAAGCGTTGCAGGCCGAGCTGGATCGTGCCGAGGTAGTGGGTCACGACGAGGTGCCGGCCGGTGTGGTGACCATGAATTCGCGCGTGCATTGCCGCGA
>CAZIZA010000451.1:0-2051 GCA_964543555.1 uncultured Pseudomonas sp. | reverse complement strand
GACCTCATGCCCGTACCAGGCAGCCCTGGCGATGTGGTCTCACGCGCCAGCTTTGAGATGGAAAAAGCCATCATCGCCACCATTGCCGAAGGCAAGGGCGCCGCTACCCCCTACATGGACAAGGTACCCGACCAGCTGCTCAAAGGGCTCACCCCAGGGCAATCAGAGACGACTCGCCTCATCCTTGAGAGTGACGACCAGTTTATCGCCATCCAGGGTTATGCCGGGGTGGGTAAAACCACCCAGTTCAAGGCGGTGCTCAGTGCCATCGACACCCTCCCCGCACAGCTGCGCCCCACCGTGGTCGGTATCGGCCCGACCCACCGCGCCGTGCACGAAATGCAATCCATCGGCGTCAAGGCCCAGACCCTGGCCTCGTTCTTGAGCGAAAACCGTCAGCAGGCCATGGCCGGCGAGACACCCGACTACCGCAACACCCTGTTCCTGGTCGATGAAAGCTCGATGATTGGCAACCGGGACATGGCCGAGTTCAACCAGCGCGTCGCCGCAAGCGGCGCCAGGGTGGTCAGCAGCGGCGACACCGCCCAGCTCAAGGCCATCTCATCGGGAGCCCCGTTCAAGCTGATGCAAGAGCGCAGCGCCATCGACGTCGCGGTGATGAAAGAGATTGTCCGCCAACGCCCCGAGCTCAAACCCGCTATCTACAGCCTTATCGAGGGCAACCTGGCCCGGTCACTGGCAGAGCGTGAAGCGGTTGCCCCCACCGTGGTGCCCCGCGACCCGCCTCTCGCTCCTGATGCCTGGACACCGGCACACTCGGTGATTGAGGACGCCAACCCTGCCGCCCTGGTGGTCAACGATTACGTCAGTCGCACCAGGGAGGCCCGCGATAACACCCTGGTCATCGTGCATCTGAACAAGGTGCGCCACGAGATAAACGGGGCCATTCATCAGGCGCTGTTTGATAAGGGCCAATTAGGCAAGCAACAAACCACCCTCACCATCCTTGACCCGGTGCGCATCGAGGAAAACAGCCTTCGCAGCAGCGCCCTGGTAGCCGGCAACCACTTAAAGGGCATGGTCGCGGTGGTTGACCAGCAGTACTACACCTTAAGCGCCGTTGATACCCAGGCGGGCACCATGACCCTCACCGATGCAACGGGCAAAACCCGGCTGCTCTCCAACGTCGAGAACACCGCCCATGACCTCGCCATCTATCAACCAAGGGACATCCAGGTCAGTGAAGGAGATAAAATCCGCTTTACCCGCACCGTCAATGAGCACGGCCATGTCGCCAACAGCCAGTGGCAGGTCACGCGCATTGAGGAGAATGGCACCCTGGTGCTCAGCGATGGCAGCAAAGAGAAAACCCTGCGCCCAGGGCAGCAGCAAGAAGACCAGCATATCGATTTGGGCTATGCCGTGACCGCCTATGGCGCGCAAGGGGCCAGCAGCCAATATGCTATCGAGCTGCAGGCGGTCAAGGGCATCAACCGCAACCTGGTCACCCTGGCATCGGCCTATGTGCCCGCCTCGCGGGCCAAGGAGCACCTGCAGACCTACACCGACAGTATCGAGACCTGGCAGAAGATGCTGGATAAAAGCCTCAAGCAACACGTCCACACCGCCCATGACGCCCTGGCCCCCAACCAGGGCAAGGGGGCACGGCTTGCCGAGGAACTCATGGGCAATGCCTCGCCGATGCGCGCCACCGCCCTGGGCCGCCATGTCCTGAAAAGTCACGCGCTCGATGAGCAGCATCACATGGGCAAATACATCGCCCCCGGCAAGAAATACCCGACCCCGCATGCGGCCTTCCCGACCTGGGACAATAATGGCAAGCCGAGCGGGGCCGCGATGGTGGCGCTGCGCCACCGGGCCGACCAGCCTGGGCCACGTCTGGCCGATGACTATCGACTGGTGAGCAACGAGCAGGCGGCCTTTATCGGGCTGCAGCGCGCAAGCAACGGGGAAACCCGAATTGCCACAAGTCTCGATGAAGGCATCAAGCTTGCCGCCGCCCACCCGAAAAGCGGGGTACTGGTGAGCATCAACGGCGACATGCACCCGCACAACCTGCAGCGCATGAC
>CAZIZA010000450.1:0-2088 GCA_964543555.1 uncultured Pseudomonas sp. | reverse complement strand
GAGTCCTCAAAAGAAGGTATTATGGGGGATCGCTCTACGCTTGCCCAAGAAGAGGAACAGGCCAGATCACAATATCAGGAGCGCTACGAAAAACACGCCGCACCAGTAAGAGATGAAAATAAAGGTAAGTACGAGCGCGTAAAGGATGCTGTTTATGATCTCACAAAAGATAGCAAGGAGTAATTATGAAAATAACCAACAAAGAAATTCGAGATGATGTTATAAAAATAGCAAGCTCGCTGAGTAATCAGGATGTCGAAATACCATCTTTATGGCGATGCATCTGGCCTGGCTTAGTCGTCATGCTTCTAGCTTTTTCTCTTGGGTTTTACGTACTGAGAGATGGAGCAGGCCTTATGTACTTATTCATCTCCTTCATCTTCACCTTATCCTCGGTTCAACTAAGGGGAAAATACTTGGCCATCCCACATAAAATACGATTAAACAGCGCCCTCATATCAATAATAAAAAGGAAGCTAGCCATATATTTCTCAATTTTCGTAATGAGTAACGCATTCATGATCTGGATTTATAAGATTGGATCTCTTCCTGGAATTTATCTAGACATGTTCCCAATATGCTCTTTAGTTATTTTGTGGCTTTCTTTTGGAGCTGACTTGGGTCGATTTGATCTCAGCCTCCTTCAAGCTGTGATCAATGCTTGGCACTCAGGTCAGGACATTGATGCAGCGGTAGCCCAAGCCAACACCCCTTCCCGCCTAACCCCAACAGAGCACGAGCAATGACGAAGCCCTACATGACAAACACGCTTGCGCTGATGCTGGCGGCCACGCTGGCGGGGTGCGCGCAATTCTCCGCCATCAATCCCCAGAAAGTGGCTATCTCTGACACCTCAGCCGGGCACTACTTCATTCAGCAAGCCCTCGATAACGGATGGTTTGCGCACATCAGCCGGTGCGAGAACGGCGCAACCAGCGTGGAGGTGATTGCAGAGCCGCGCTTTATCGCCCAGTTGGACAGGGGGGCCTTTTGCAAACAAGCAGGTGGCACCTGGGCCAATGGCAGCTGCGTCGCTCGCGGGAAGCTCATTTACATGACCGCGCCTGACGATAAATCCCAACAGATATACCGTCTGCTCCAGCAAGGCAGCCAGCAGTCCTACCAGCAGTGGATGGTCGCGGCGCAATCCTTCGGGTTTAAGCCAGACACGATAAGCAAGGGTTGATGAAGGCCCGCTAGCAATACATTAACCAGTTGTTTAACCAGCAAAAGAGAGCATAACAATGATGATGAAAAAAACAGTTCTGGCAGTGGTGACAATCTCACTTTTGGGGTTAGCTGGATGTTCGGCGATGCACACGGCGGTGAGCAAGCGCAACCTCGACGTCCAGACCAAGATGAGTGACACCATCTTCCTTGAGCCCGCCGCAGAGCGCACTGTCTATCTGCAAATTCGCAACACCTCGACCGAGCAGGGCATGGCGATTGAGCCCAAGCTGCGCCAGGCCCTGCAAAGCAAAGGCATGGTGATTTCCAATAACCCCGACACGGCCCAGTACTGGGTACAGGCCAATATCCTCTCCATCGGCAAGATGGATTTGCGCGATGCCCAAAGCGCACTGCTGAGTGGCTATGGTGCTGGGGCTCTGGGGGCAACCGCCTTGGCCGGGGCCATGGCCTATAACAGCAACTCCGGGGGCGCTGTATTGGGCGCAGGGCTGGTCGGTGCCCTGGCCGGGGTCGCCGCCGATGCGATGGTGGAGGACACCAACTACACCATGATTACTGACCTGCAGATTGCGCAAAAAGCGCCGAAAGGGGTGGCAGTCACCACCAACAATCTGGCCATGCTCAAGCAGGGCAATTCCGGTGGCCAAATTCAAACCAGCACCCAGACCGGTGAGCGCCATAAATATCAAACCCGTGTGGTCAGTAATGCCAACCAGGTGAATCTGGATTTTGCTGATGCCAAACCGGTATTGGAAGACCAGCTGGCAGCATCACTGTCCGGGCTGTTTTGATATTTATCGATAGCGACACGCATTTATTATAACAAGGGAGGGGTTCCCCTCCCCCATATCGAGAGTCAAACCATGAGTTTTAATTCCCGCGATGTCACGCAGGGCG
>CAZIZA010000449.1:0-2099 GCA_964543555.1 uncultured Pseudomonas sp. | reverse complement strand
GTGCTGGACGAGCCGAGCGTACCCGACGCCGAGTACGACCGCCTGTTTCGTGAATTGCAGGCATTGGAGGCTGAGCATCCGGAGCTGGTGACGCCGGAGTCGCCGACCCAGCGCGTCGGTGGTGAAGCGCTCAGCGCTTTTGGCGAGGTGCGCCATGAAGTGCCGATGCTCAGCCTCGGCAACGCCTTCGAAGAGGACGACCTGCGCGCCTTCGATCGCAGCGTGCAGAACGGCCTCGGCGTCCAGGGCGGCGATTTATTTGGTGGTGGTGCCGAGATCGAGTACAGCTGCGAGCCCAAGCTCGATGGTCTGGCTGTGAGCCTGCGCTACGAGCACGGCCAACTGGTACGCGGTGCCACGCGCGGCGATGGCAGCACCGGTGAAGACATCACCAGCAACGTACGCACCATTCGCAATGTGCCGCTCAAGCTGCAGGGCAAGGGCTGGCCGCAGGTGCTGGAAGTGCGCGGCGAAGTGTTCATGCCCAAGGCTGGTTTCGAAGAACTGAATGCGCGGCAGGCCGAGAGTGGCGGCAAGACCTTCGCCAACCCACGCAACGCCGCTGCCGGTAGCCTGCGTCAGCTTGACCCGAAGATCACCGCCAGCCGCCCGCTGGAGTTCTGCTGTTACGGCGTTGGTCAGGTCAGCGGCGAGCTGCCGGATACCCAGGTGGCCATGCTGCAGCAATTGAAAGCCTGGGGCGTGCCTATCAGTCGTGAGCTGAAACTGGCCAAGGGCGTCGAGGCCTGCCTGGAGTACTACCGCGACATCGGTCAGCGACGCATGAGCCTGGCCTATGACATCGACGGCGTGGTGTTCAAGGTCAACAATATCGAAGACCAGCAGCAACTGGGCTTCCGCGCGCGTACGCCACACTGGGCCATCGCCCACAAGTTCCCGGCGCAGGAAGAGCTCACCGAGCTGCTCGACGTGGAATTTCAGGTCGGCCGTACCGGCGCGGTGACCCCGGTTGCGCGCCTGAACCCGGTCAAGGTGGCGGGCGTGATGGTGGCCAACGCCACCCTGCACAACATGGATGAAGTGGCGCGCCTCGGCGTGATGATCGGCGATACGGTGATCATCCGCCGCGCCGGTGACGTGATCCCGCAGGTGATGGCCGTGGTACCCGAGCGTCGCCCGGAGAACGCGCGCCCCGTGCATATCCCCGAGCAATGCCCGGTGTGTGGCTCGGCGGTGGAGCGCACGCAACTGGTCAAGCGCAGCAAGGGCAAGGAGTCGCTCAGCGAAGGTTCGGTGTATCGCTGCGTCGGTCGCCTGAGCTGCCAGGCGCAGCTCAAGCAGGCGATCATCCACTTCGTCTCGCGCCGCGCCATGGATATCGAAGGCCTCGGCGACAAGACCATCGAGCAACTGGTGGACGAGAAGCTGATCGCTTCACCGGCTGACCTGTACAAACTGAGCTTCGAGCAGATCATCGGTCTGGAAGGCTTCGCCGAGGTGTCTAGCAACAAGCTGCTGTCGGCCATCGAAGACAGCAAGCGGCCGACCCTGGCGCGCTTTATCTACGCCCTAGGCATCCCCGATGTGGGCGAGGAAACCGCCAAGGTGCTGGCGCGCTCCCTGGCCTCGCTGCAGCGCGTGCGCAAGGCACTGCCGCAAGTTCTGACCTATCTGCCGGACATTGGCCTGGAGGTCGCGCACGAGATCCACAGCTTCTTTGAGGACGCGCACAATCGGCAGGTGATCAGCGCCTTGCTCGGTGAATGCGGCCTTGAACTGCAGGAAGAGGGCGAACTGAGCGCCGAGTTCTCGGCTGTCGCCACCCTCGGTAGCATGCTCGACAAACTGAACATTCCGAGTGTCGGCCCCGGAGCGGCGCAGAAGCTGGCCGAGCGCTTCGGTAGCCTGGAGGGTGTGCTTGGCGGCGACTGGCTGGACATGCGTCAGACCCTGCCGGAAAAGCAGGCCAAGGCCGTGCGTGAGTTCTTCGACAACGCCGATAACGCTCAGCTCGCGCGCGCCATCGAGCAGCAACTGCGCGATTTCGGCATGCACTGGGAAAGCGAGAAGAAAGTCGCTGAAGGCCTGCCACTGGCTGGCCAGACCTGGGTGCTCACCGGCACCCTGGAAGTGATGAG
>CAZIZA010000448.1:0-2126 GCA_964543555.1 uncultured Pseudomonas sp. | reverse complement strand
AGCTGCCTCGTACTGCGAGAAACACAAGCCGTCGCCCCGTCCGCCGAAGTACTGGTTCGTTGTGAGCGACACCGGCAAACCAACGCCCTTCGTGCCACTGCGCGAACCGTTCGAACTGGTGGGGTGAGCGCATGAGACAGCCAACCGCCCTCGTCGCCTGCGAGTTCTCCGGCCGCGTCCGCGATGCCCTGACCCGCGTCGGTTTCTATGCCGTGAGCTGCGACCTGATGCCCTCCGAAACCGAAGGCGAACATATCCAGGGCGACGTCCTGGACGTGCTCGACTGGGGTTGGGACCTGCTGATTGCCCATCCGCCGTGCACCGACCTCGCCACCTCTGGCGCTCGCTGGTTCCCGGAGAAGGTCGCAGACGGTCGTCAGGCCCGCGCTCTGGATTTCGTCCGCACGCTGCTGGCTGCGCCGATCCGCTTCAAGGCCTTGGAGAACCCGAAGTCGGTTATCTCCGGTCAGATTCGCAAGCCGGACCAGATCGTTCAGCCTTGGATGTTCGGCCATGGCGAACGCAAGGAAACCCACTTCTGGCTCCAGAACCTGCCGCTGCTCCAGCCAACCGAAATCGTGGATGGCCGTGCCCCGGTGGTTCACCACATGGCGCCTGGCCCGGATCGCTGGAAAAACCGTTCCCGCACCTATCAGGGTATCGCTGATGCCATCGCTGATCAGTGGGGCCGCCACGTCATCAATGTGCTGAGCGGTGCTGCTCCGGTAGCCGTTCCACGTCAATCCGTCTTGGAACTGGGGGTGAACGCATGACCGTTTCCTTCCGCACTGGCCGTTATCTGGTTGCCCTGCTCTGGCATTCCGCGCCTTGGGGCTTCATCGGTTTTGCCGTGGGCTGCGTGTTTGGCACGTTGCAGGCCGTTGAGTTGCTGGAGACGGTAGACGACTACTTCTATCAGGCAATGACCAAGGTCGTTCACCAGTGCGCCCCCAGCGATCCGGCCAACGCCACCGATGCCGAACCGGTCAAGGGCCGCGCTCCCGGCTCGTCGGATCACGCTTCATCGATCCGGCGAACGGAAGCACGGGCAGAGCGAACCCTTGAACACCCGCCACCCTAAATAGCCTCCGCTCGTGAGTGTGGGGCAGCTCCACCGCCCCGCGCTCCCGAGCCCTCGGCGGCAAGAGTGGGATGACAAGGGCAAAGCCCTTGGTGTTGACCAACTAACAGGCTGCACAAGCGGCAACTGAAACCCCGGCAAGTCGAGAGCCACCCTCGGGCAAAAACGAAAGTTTGCCCGTGCGGGATCGCTCGGCCTGCTGAAAGGCAAAACCGCGCAATAACGCGCAACTAAGCGAGGAAACACAAATGGCACGTTCGACTATGGAAGTTGCATTTCTCGGCACTCAGATGACCCAGGTGGATGACACCAAATACGCCAAGGTCTTCTACGGCGACGAACCGGACGGCAAGACCGAACACGGCCTGTCCATCATCGGCATGGCCATCGCAGAAGACGCCGCCGACGAAGTATTCGCAGCAGGCGCCCAGTTCGCCCCGCTGGAGCTGGTGCGCATCACCTTCGACGTGGCACGCGGCGGCCAGAACAAGGGCAAGAACCTAGCTCTGCACATCGAAGCCGTGAACCCGAAAGGCCAGGCCGCCAAGCCTGCCGCCCCACAAGGCTCCCAACAACAGCCCAAGCCGACCGGCTCCCAGCCGGACGCGGCCAAGGCCTAACTGGAGGGCGCCGCCGTGCTGATCGTTGATCGCGTGCTGTGTGACTGCTGCGGGCAGCCCATGGGCCAGCTCTACAACCAGTCCGCCCCTCAGCCCGACCTGCTGCCCGATCTGAACACGGCGCCCGACCTCGTGATCTGCCCCGACTGCCTGGACATGGCTGAGGTCATTCGTGACCCCAGCTTGGCCGAGTAAGGGGGCGCCATGAATTTCATTGTGTGCGACGGCGTATGGGAGAGCGCAGGCCAAACCCCGGTTTGTGTCGGCACCCTCTCCACCGTCGCGCTCAGTGAGATAAGCCCGACCGGGCTAACTGCTGAGGACCACGCGCAGATCAGGGAACACGCCCTGGTGCTGTTCGCCATCGTCTTCGGCGCTCTCGTGCTGAAAAAGGCACTCAACCTGTAGGAGACACACCCATGCAA
>CAZIZA010000447.1:0-2128 GCA_964543555.1 uncultured Pseudomonas sp. | reverse complement strand
AGGGTGAGCAGGCTGCCGTTGCGGCCTTTCATCATCTCGCGACCGGCCTTGGCCAGGGCGACGAAGCTGTAGGCGCTGATGTCATGAGCGATCTTGAAGCCTTCACGGGTAGTGACATCGGTGAAGTCGCCATTGAGCTGGTCGCCCGGTGCGAAGCCGACCGAGTGGACGATGCAGTCCAGGCCGTCCCACTTCTTGCTCAGTGCTTCGAACACGGCGGCGATTTCCTCGTCGCTGGCCACATCGCAGGGGAAGCACAGGTCAGCGCTGGAGCCCCAGCCGGCTGCGAAGTCCTCGACGCGGCCCTTGAGCTTTTCGTTCTGGTAGGTGAAGGCCAGCTCGGCACCTTCGCGGTGCATGGCGGCGGCGATGCCCGAGGCGATGGACAGTTTGCTGGCAACGCCAACGATGAGTACGCGCTTACCGGTTAGAAAACCCATTGTGCTATTCCTCTTCCTGTTTCAAGGATCAGTGAGCCGTTGCCGGGGCCAGAAAAGCGGCTTCCAGCAACTGCTGCGTGTAAGGGTGTTGCGGTGCACTGAAGATCGACTCGGCAGACCCCTGTTCGACCACCTGGCCCTGCTTGACCACCATCAGTTGGTGGCTCAGCGCTCTGACTACCGCCAGGTCATGGCTGATAAACAGATAGGTCAGGTTGTACTTGGCCTGCAAGCCGCGCAACAACTCCACCACCTGGCGCTGTACCGTACGGTCGAGCGCCGAGGTGGGCTCGTCCAGCAGAATCAGCGCCGGTTTCAACACCAGTGCTCGGGCAATGGCAATCCGCTGCCGTTGCCCGCCAGAAAACTCGTGGGGGTAGCGATGCCGGGTCTGCGGATCCAGCCCTACCTCCAAAAGCGCGTCGATGATTGCCTGTTCCTGTTCAGCCTCGTTGCCCATGCCGTGAATACGCAGACCCTCACCGACGATCTGGCTCACTGACATCCGCGGGCTCAGGCTGCCGAAAGGATCCTGAAACACCACCTGCATCTGCCGGCGCAGAGGGCGTACTTCCTGCTGACTCATGCCCTGCAGCTGTTGACCCTGGAAACGGATATCACCCCGACTGGCGAGCAGCCGCAGGATGGCCATGCCCAAGGTGGATTTGCCGGAACCACTTTCGCCGACGATGCCCAGGGTCTGGCCCTGAGGCAGGCTGAAGTTGATGCCGTCCACCGCCTTGACATGATCCACGGTCCGGCGCAACAGCCCCTTTTTGATTGGGAACCACACGCGCAGGTCGTCCACTTCCAGCAACGGCTGACCCACGGGGTTGGCCGCAGGTTCGCCGCTGGGCTCGGCACCGAGCAGTTCCTTCGTATAGGGATGCTGCGGTGCCTGGAACAATTGTTCACACGACGCCTGTTCGACGATGCGACCGCGCTGCATGACACATACACGATGAGCAATTCTGCGCACCAGGTTGAGATCGTGGCTGATCAGCAGCAGCGACATGCCCAGACGCGCCTGCAGATCCTTGAGCAATTCGAGGATTTTCAGTTGTACGGTGACGTCCAGTGCGGTGGTTGGTTCGTCGGCGATCAGCAACTGTGGCTCGTTGGCCAGGGCCATGGCAATCATCACACGCTGTCGCTGACCGCCGGACAGTTCGTGTGGGTAAGCCTTTAGACGCTTCTTCGGTTCGGGGATGCCGACCAACTCCAGCAGCTCGAGGGTCCGTTCGCTGGCAGCCTTGCCGCGCAGCCCCTTGTGCAGGGCGAGCACTTCGTTGATCTGCTTTTCGATGCTGTGCAGCGGGTTGAGCGACGTCATCGGCTCCTGGAAGACCATGGCGATGCGGTTGCCGCGAATACCGCGCAGACGGCCCTCGCTGAGTGTGAGCAGGTTTTCGCCGGCGTACTCGATGCTGCCATGCGGATGGCGTGCGAGTGGGTAAGGCAGCAGACGCAGGATCGAGTGCGCCGTGACCGACTTGCCTGAGCCACTTTCGCCGACCAGTGCCAGCGTTTCGCCCTTGTGGATGTCGAAGCTGACGTTTTCCACGACCCGTTGAGCCTGGTCGCCGGTGACGAACTCGACGGCCAGGTCGCGAACTTGCAGCAGGGTTTCATTCTGGCTCATGTCATTTCCTCGGGTCGAAGGCATCGCGGGCGGCTTCGCCGATGAA
>CAZIZA010000446.1:0-2170 GCA_964543555.1 uncultured Pseudomonas sp. | reverse complement strand
GTAATCACGCCGCGAAGCGCAACCTCCAGAGCCAGCGCCTTGTCCATTCCTTCCAGTTCCAGAAAAACATCTGCCGGATGGGCATCGGCCAACTTCTCCTCGTTGGCGATCGCCTTGGTCAGCAGACGATCCTTGGCCCGTGCACGCAGCTCATTGACGATCTCCTCGTCGAAGCCGTCGATGCTGAGCATTTCTTCCATGGGTACGTAGGCAATCTCTTCAAGACTGGTGAAACCCTCTTCGACCAGGACTTGAGCCAGTTCTTCGTCAACTTCCAGCTCGTCGATGAAGGACTGCATGATGTCGCCGGTTTCTGCCTGCTGCTTGGCCTGAATGTCCGCCTCGGTCATCACGTTGAGTGTCCAGCCGGTCAACTGACTGGCAAGACGCACGTTCTGACCGCCACGGCCGATGGCCTGAGCCAGGTTGTCTTCGCCTACGGCGATGTCCATGGCATGGGCATCTTCGTCGACGATGATCGCCGCCACTTCAGCCGGCGACATGGCATTGATGACGAACTGCGCAGGATTGTCGTCCCACAGCACGATGTCGACACGCTCGCCGCCCAGCTCGCCGGATACGGCCTGGACACGCGAACCACGCATACCGATGCAGGCACCCTGCGGGTCGATACGCTTGTCCTTGGAGCGCACCGCGATCTTGGCGCGCGAACCCGGGTCACGGGAGGCAGCCTTGACGTCAATCAGCCCTTCGGCGATTTCCGGCACTTCAATGCGGAACAGCTCGATCAGCATTTCCGGCGCGGTACGCGACAGAATCAGTTGTGGGCCGCGATTTTCGGTGCGAATTTCCTTGAGCAGGGCGCGCAGACGCACACCGACGCGGAAGGTCTCACGCGGGATGATGTCTTCGCGGGCCAGCAAGGCTTCTGCGTTATTACCCAAATCGACGATGACGTTGTCGCGGGTGACTTTCTTAACGGTGCCGGAGATGATCTCGCCCAATCGTTCGCGATAGGCGTCGACCACCTGCGCACGCTCGGCCTCGCGCACCTTCTGCACGATGACCTGTTTGGCAGTTTGTGCAGCGATACGACCGAACTCGATGGACTCGACCTTCTCCTCGAGCACATCACCGATCTTGGCATTGGCTTCGACGGCCTGCGGCATATCGTCGGTCAGCTGGTAGGCCGGATCTTCGAACTCGGACTCATCGACCACGGTCCAGCGACGAAACGTCTCGTAGCTACCGTTCTGACGATTGATCGATACACGAAGATCGACCTCGTCCTCGAAACGTTTCTTGGTGGCGGTCGCCAGAGCAAGCTCCAGCGCCTCGAAAATCACGCCAGCCGGCACACCCTTTTCATTGGATACCGACTCAACAACCAGCAGTACTTCTTTGCTCATCGTACGCCTCGCCTTTCGCAATCCATTGGTTCTGCGCAATCGGCATCACGCTCACGCCATAGGCGCTGGATACGTGTGCTGCCGCGCTACCTTTGCGCCGCCTGCGCCGCTCATGCTGTGCCGACGATCGGCCATTCAGCAGCGTCGCAGAATGCGCATCTCAATCAAATCGGGGGATGATATTGGCCTTGTCGATCAGATCGATCGGCAACAGATATTCGTGGTCATCCACCTGCACCACCACGTCCTGTTCCTCCACACCGCGAAGGAGACCCTGGAAGTTGCGACGCCCGTCGAAAGGCGAACGCAACTTGATTTTCACCTGTTCGCCGACATGCGCCGCAAACTGTTCAAGCGTGAACAGCGGGCGATCCATGCCTGGAGAAGAAACTTCCAGCGTGTACTCCGAGGTAATCGGATCCTCGACATCGAGTACACCACTGAGCTGACGGCTGACGATTTCACAATCATCAATCAGGATGCCATCAGCTTTGTCGATATAGACACGCAGTAGCGAATGACGCCCCTGCGACAGGAACTCGATGCCCCAACACTGATAACCGAGTGCTTCGATTACCGGGGCCAACAAGGCCTGCAACTGTTCTAGCTTGCTCGACACTTAACGGCCCTCGCGCATGCTGTGCAAATAAAAAATGGGCGAAACGCCCATCCCGTCAGTCCGCCATAAGACAGCGGACACTGTGTTCCAGCTAACAAAAAGCCCCTTAAAAGGGGCTTCTTAAACTGGTTGCGGGGGCAGGATTTGAACCTACGACCTTCGGGTTATGAGCCCGACGAGC
>CAZIZA010000445.1:0-2175 GCA_964543555.1 uncultured Pseudomonas sp. | reverse complement strand
TGCTGATCCTTGGCGCACCAGACGCTGACCAGCTCCTTGGCCGCCGGGCTGTTCAACCCCTGGCGCGGAAACGCAACATAACGCACTTCGACGCCCAGACGGTTGAGCTCGGGCACTTCGCTGTGCAGCTTCTGGCAGTAGCCACAGTCGGTATCGGTGAACACGGTGATGTGGGTCTTCGGCGCCTGCGGCGCGAACACCACCATTTCATTGGCAGGAATGGCGTTGATCTGCTTGGCCACGGCGCGGCTTTCTTCAAGCTCGGTCAAGTTGACGGCCTTACCATCCTTGACCTGGAACAGGTAGCCCTGGATCAGGAACTGACCGTCGGCACTGGTATAGAGCTGACGACCACCCTCCAATTGCACCTGATAGATACCGGGCAGCGGGCTCTCGGCGATAGCCTCGATTGGCAGGTTGGCATCGAGCGACTTGAGCGACTGACGGATGATCTGATCGGGGTCATCAGCCAGTGCAGCACTACTAGCCAGAGCGAGCGCCAGGGCAGTGGAAATACGGGGCAGGGACATGAACACTCCTGTCGAACGACGGACCGTTGAAAATCGCTACAGCCTATCACATATGCAGCGCCAGACAGCCGACCGGGTAGCAGACGGCGCAACCCGCAAGCAACACTCTCCCACGTTTCAGCCACGCGGATGGTGCTGTGCATGCAGCTCTTGCAGACGGGCCCGAGCGATATGGGTATAGATCTGCGTGGTGGACAGGTCGCTATGCCCCAGCAGCATCTGCACCACACGCAGATCGGCACCGTGATTGAGCAGATGGGTGGCGAAAGCATGGCGCAGCGTATGCGGCGACAACGCCTTGCTGATACCGGCGACCTGCGCCTGCTGCTTGATACGGTGCCAGAAGGTCTGCCGGGTCATCTGCTCGCCGCGCAGGCTGGGGAACAGTACTACGCTGGGCTTACCCCCGAGCAACAGCGGACGCGCCTCGCGCGCATAGCGCTCGATCCAGGCAATGGCCTCCTCGCCCAACGGCACCAGACGTTCCTTGCTGCCCTTGCCGAGCACCCGCAGCACGCCCTGGCGCAGGTTGACCTGCTCGGTTGTCAGCCCAACCAGCTCACTGACGCGCAAACCGCAGGCGTAAAGCACTTCGAGCATGGCGCGATCACGCAGACCGATCGGATCATCCAGATCTGGCGCCTGCAACAGGGCTTCGACATCCGCCTCGGACAGCGACTTGGGCAAGGGTCGGCCGATTTGCGGCAATTCGACCCGTAACGTCGGGTCCTCGCCGATCAGCGCTTCTCGCAGCAGAAACCGATAGAAACCGCGCAACCCCGAGAGAAATCGAGCTGTGGAGCGGGCTTGATAGCCTTGCTCCAGACGCCAGGCAAGATGATCGAGAATGGCGTCGCGCCCGACCTGCTGCAGCACCAGGCTCCGTGCGTCGAGCCAACCATTGAAATGCTCGAGATCACTTCGGTAAGCCGCTTGAGTGTGCGCCGAAAGGCCTTTTTCCAACCACAGCGCCTCGAGAAAACGCTCGATAAGAGGATGAGTCAGCGCTGGCATCGATTGACCTTCATTATTCAAGGCAGGCAAGTGTTCCACAGCCCAGCCCCGACACACCAGCAGCCCGACGTCACGACGAATGCCAGAAACGAAAAAAGCAGCCCTTAGGCTGCTTTTTTGTCGAGAAGCGTCCGAACTTAGGACAGCTTTTCCTTGATGCGTGCGGCTTTACCGGACAGGTCACGCAGGTAGTACAGCTTGGCTTTGCGCACGTCACCGCGACGCTTGACTGCCAGGCTGTCAACCAGCGGGCTGTAGGTCTGGAAGGTACGCTCAACACCAACACCGCTGGAAATCTTGCGCACGGTGAAGGCGCTGTTCAGACCGCGGTTACGCTTGGCGATAACGACGCCTTCGAAGGCCTGCAGACGCTGACGGTCGCCTTCCTTTACTTTCACTTGTACGACTACGGTGTCGCCCGGTGCGAAAGTCGGGATTTCTTTGTTCATCTGCTCGGCTTCGAGCATCTGGATAATCTTGTTGGTCATGCTGCGCTCCTAAGACAAGCCTCCCGGCCCGTCATCGATACGTTAACTATCGTCCCGCTGGCGGATGTATTCCTCCAGCAGCTTTTTCTCTTCTCCAGAAAGCGAGCGGCTTTCCAGAAGATCAGCGCGGCGCTCCCAGGTCC
>CAZIZA010000444.1:0-2180 GCA_964543555.1 uncultured Pseudomonas sp. | reverse complement strand
CAAGCTTCGTAACGAGCGAGAAAGCGGGGCCCGCAGTGCGTCCGGCGGGCCTTGGCAGTATGACCCGATGCGGGTTTAATGGGCGCCCTTCGAGGATTCAGGCGGCTTTTTGAAATGGCTTTGATCGTACAGAAGTTTGGGGGCACATCCGTCGGCACCATCGAGCGCATCGCGCAGGTGGCCGACAAGGTGAAGAAATTCCGCGAGAACGGTGATGACATCGTCGTCGTGGTCTCCGCCATGAGCGGCGAAACCAACCGCCTGATCGATCTGGCCAAACAGATCACCGATGGCGACCCGGTTGCGCGCGAGCTGGATGTGATGGTGTCCACGGGTGAGCAGGTGACCATTGCCCTGCTGGCCATGGCGCTGATCAAGCGCGGTGTACCGGCGGTGTCCTACACCGGTAATCAGGTGCGTATCCTCACCGACAGCGCGCACAACAAGGCGCGCATTCTGCAGATCGATGACCAGAAGATTCGTACTGACCTCAAGGCCGGTCGCGTCGTCGTTGTTGCCGGTTTCCAGGGCGTCGACGAACACGGCAATATCACCACCCTCGGTCGTGGCGGTTCCGACACCACCGGTGTGGCTCTGGCTGCGGCGCTGAAAGCCGACGAGTGCCAGATCTACACCGACGTCGATGGTGTCTACACCACCGATCCGCGTGTGGTGCCCAAGGCCCAGCGCCTGGAGAAGATCACCTTTGAAGAGATGCTGGAAATGGCCAGCCTCGGTTCCAAGGTGCTGCAGATTCGTTCGGTGGAATTCGCCGGCAAGTACAACGTCCCGCTGCGCGTTCTGCACAGCTTCCAGGAGGGCCCGGGCACCCTCATTACCCTTGATGAAGAGGAATCCATGGAACAGCCGATCATTTCCGGCATCGCTTTCAACCGCGACGAAGCCAAGCTGACCATCCGTGGGGTGCCGGATATCCCTGGCATCGCCTTCAAGATTCTCGGCCCGATCAGCGCCGCCAACATCGAAGTGGACATGATCGTGCAGAACGTTTCGCACGATAACACCACCGATTTCACCTTCACCGTGCATCGCAACGACTACAACAATGCCCTGAGCGTGCTGCAGAAGACCGCAGACGAGCTGGGCGCCCGTGAAGTGGTCGGCGACACCAACATTGCCAAGGTGTCCATCGTCGGTGTCGGTATGCGTTCCCACGCCGGTGTTGCCAGTCGCATGTTCGAGGCCCTGGCCAAGGAGACCATCAATATCCAGATGATCTCCACCTCCGAGATCAAGGTTTCCGTGGTCATTGAAGAAAAGTATCTGGAACTGGCCGTGCGTGCTCTGCATACTGCCTTCGAACTGGATGCCCCGGCCCGACAGGGCGAGTGATTCGACTGATCAGAAAGGCGCGGCTGGTTCCGCGCCTTTCGTTTTTTGACTGGTTGGCGGGAACTTTCTTTCTACGCGGGCTGGTCAATACTTGGGTGGAAGCTTGCGAGCTTGATAAAGGCGCAAGTGGGCACCATTTTCTTTTTGCAGACTGTTGTCCTGAAAAATGTAATCCGTTGAGGAGAAAGGAATGCTGATTCTGACTCGCCGGGTCGGAGAGACCCTTATGGTCGGTGATGAAGTGACTGTCACCGTGTTGGGTGTGAAAGGTAACCAGGTGCGCATTGGCGTCAATGCGCCGAAAGAGGTTGCTGTGCACCGTGAAGAAATCTACCAGCGCATCCAGAAAGAGAAGGGTGACGAACCAAGCCACTAATTTTTCTACAAATTTTTGTTTGCAAACGGGGAAAACATGGTTATCATGCGCCCCGTGTTGCGGAGAGGTGGCCGAGTGGCCGAAGGCGCTCCCCTGCTAAGGGAGTACACCTCAAAAGGGTGTCGGGGGTTCGAATCCCCCCTTCTCCGCCATTATTCAGTGAGTTGGGCGCAAGCCGGGCTGGCGAATCAACCAGAGGTGATCTGGTATAAAAGCACCAAGTGTGGACTCATAGCTCAGCTGGATAGAGTACTCGGCTACGAACCGAGCGGTCGGAGGTTCGAATCCTCCTGAGTCCGCCATATTAAGTGGCACTGCAGCGATGCAAGGCCATGTTTCAGCCAGTGGTGATCTGGTCAAAAAGCGCCAAATGGACTCATAGCTCAGCTGGATAGAGTACTCGGCTACGAACCGAGCGGTCGGAGGTTCGAATCCTCCTGAGTCCGCCATA
>CAZIZA010000443.1:0-2187 GCA_964543555.1 uncultured Pseudomonas sp. | reverse complement strand
TGAGCCATGCGCCTGGATCGCTTCCTCAGCAACTTCCCCCGCTTCAGCCGCCAGGACAGCCGCCTGCTGATCAGCGCCGGCCGCCTGCGCGTGGACGGCGCCGTGGTGCACGACCCGCGCCATGAGGTGCGCGACTTTCAGCGCGTCGAGCTGGATGACGAACTGCTGCAAGCCGGGCGCAGCGCGCGCTACTGGATGCTGCACAAACCGGTCGGTGTGGTCAGCGCTACCGAGCACGACGAACACCGCACCGTGCTCGACCTGCTCGACGAACAGGACAAACACGACCTGCACCTGGCCGGGCGCCTCGACCTGAACACCAGCGGCCTGCTGCTGATCACCAACGACGGGCGCTGGTCGCGGCGCATCACCCAGCCGCAGCAGCGCAAGCCCAAGGTCTACCACGTCACCACCGAACAGCCGATCACCGCCGAATACGCCGAAGTCTTCGCCCGAGGCCTGTACTTCGCCTATGAAGATCTGACCACCCTGCCCGCCCAACTCGACGTGCTGAGCAGCCATCACGCCCGGCTGACCCTGTTCGAGGGCCGCTACCATCAGGTCAAGCGCATGTTCGGCCACTTCCGCAACCGCGTCGTCGCCCTGCACCGCGAACGCATGGGCGAAATCGTACTCGACCCGCTGCTCGCCCCCGGCCAGTACCGCGCTCTGACGGAGGCGGAAATCGCCAGCGTCTGACCGCTCCCACCCAGCCACACACACGACCCGACCAACGGCAGCCATAAAGCACAATAAAAATGTGACTTACCCTTGCGTAGCTGCAAGCCAGCTGCTTGAATCGAACCATAAGTCTTCAGATGACCAAACGGTCACAGAAAGACAATGACGTGTTTTTTACAGTTGCTGGCGCCCTGCGCCGACTGGATTCCTGCCTGGTAACACCGCCCTCTCCATGGCCCTGAAAAAGCCTGGAGCGCTCGTCTGTTTCGATCCTAACTGCTTGAAATTCCTATACTTATAAAAATCTCCAGCCTGACATCATGCTGTCACGCTCAGGCGCTTTTCTAACTGCTCAATCCAGCGCGAACGGTCGCCCGCTCGCCACGCTCACTTGCGCCAGGAGGAAACGACATGAGGCCAGAAACCGCAGTCGTCGAGATCAACAGGAAGCACAAGGTACACACGGAGTTCTACGGCAACCCGGCAGCAAGCAAGACCATCATTCTGGTCAATGGCTCCCTGGCGACCACCGCCTCGTTCGCGCAATCGGTCAAATACCTGCAACCGCAGTTCAACGTGGTGGCCTTCGATCTGCCCTATGCCGGCCAGTCCAAGCCGCACAACACCGACTTCACGCCGATCACCAAGGAAGACGAAGCGGCGATCCTGCTGCACCTGATCGACCACTACAGCGCCAACTACCTGATGTCCTTCTCCTGGGGTGGCGTCGCCTCCATGCTCGCCCTGGCCCAACGCCCGGCGACGCTGGAGAAGGCTGCCATCTGCTCCTTCTCGCCGATCCTCAACGTACCGATGCTCGACTACCTGCACAAAGGCCTGCGCTTTCTCAACGCCGTGGATCGCGACAATATCGCCCTGTTGGTCAACAGCACCATCGGCAAGCACCTGCCGTCGCTGTTCAAGCGCTTCAACCACAAGCACGTCAGCACCCTGGACGAACACGAATACCGGCAGATGTACGCCCACATCAAACAGGTGCTGAACATGGAGGCGCACTGCCGCATGGAGTGCCTGCAAGCCATCGACGTCCCGCTGCTGTTCGTCAACGGCGACCGCGACGAATACACCTCGGTGGAAGACGCCTGCCTGTTCGCCCAGCACATCGACCACGCCCAGTTCGCCGTGATCGACGATGCCGGCCACTTCCTCGACATGGAACACAAGGCCGCCTGGCTGCAGACCCAACGCGTACTGCTGGACTTCTTCAACGCCCCCAGCAAACGCCTGCAACTGCCCGTCAAAGGCGACCTGCGCGAACTGCAGGCGCTGGCGGTATGACAGGCACCGAGCGTGGAGCGGATGCGTCTAAGGCCCTGCTCCGCGCTTTATTCTCAGGTCGAGTTCCGGTATAAAGGCACCCGCTGCGGGTGTCGTATAATGGTAATACCCTAGCTTCCCAAGCTAGAGCCGTGGGTTCGATTCCCATCACCCGCTCCAGACAGCCAAGAAAAAGCCCCGTCATCACTGACGGGGCTTTTTCGTTTC
>CAZIZA010000442.1:0-2190 GCA_964543555.1 uncultured Pseudomonas sp. | reverse complement strand
CCACAGCCGAAGGCTGGAGCCGGGGAAGTGCTTTATGTGTCGGCGTTTGCGGGTTACTCGGACTGGCGGCAGCCCCCTGATTGCCGTGCCGCCATTACTCACCCTATCGCCTGCGGGGCTTCCTCTTTCTCGCCAAGTGCTGCCAGGTGAACAGATTACGGGCCACCGCCTGCACCTTGTCCTCTTCCTCGCCAATCATCTGAAGCAACAACAGCTCAACAGGCTCAAGCTCGCCCTGCTCGCGGCTAACCTCAATGGCGGCCATTCTGAGTGCCTCCATGGACTTCACCAGTTCAAGGGCCTGCTGTGCCATGGTCTCTAACCGGGTTTCCAGTGCCAACATGGTATCCCCTCCCCTTATGCGGCCCGCTGGCCTGTGAGTTGGTTAAGCCGGTTCACCCCTGCCTGATGGTATTGCGGCAGCAACTCAATCCCGATATAGCGCCGCCCGCACTTGGCCGCCGCGACACACGTAGACCCCGAGCCTGCAAACGGGTCGAGCACAATGTCCCCCGGACGGGTAAACGACTCAATCAGCGGCTGTAACGAGCCCACGGGCTTTTCTGTCGGGTGATGGCGATTGCCTGAGTACGCCCAGGGCAGCACATCCGGCAGCGGCTGACCGGGCACCTGGGGCCGCCCCTTGGCGAGCAGATAGGCGCACTCATGGCGATAACCGACAAACGCCGCTTTGGACGCATAGGACTTGGTGAATACCAGGTGCCCCACCACCCGAAAGCCTGCCTGCTTCCACGCAGCCATAAAGGTATCGACCCGGTTCCAGCCGTAGAAGCTCACCGCCAGCGCATCAGGCTTGAGTACCCGATACATCTGCTCAAAGGCAGGCTGCACCCACTCGTCGGTGACGTCATTGGCAATCGAGCGACCGGCACGGTCTTTAAAGCCGACCAGATAGGGTGGGTCGGTCAGAATGAAATCGACCACGCTATCGGGGAAGGTGGACATGATGTGAACGCTATCACCCAGAAGGAATCGTGACATGGTATTGGCCTCGCTATCGAGGTCAGCAAGAGACGCCCGGTGTGGTCGCCATTCCCTGCTGCCCAAGGCCACCACGCAAGGCCCCGCAGCGGGTCAAGCGGACGTGGAATACCGCAGCCGTATGCTGTTTCGCGGCGAGGATATGCCGCGAAAGCCGCTTGAAGGCTGTTTGCGTCCCGCAATGCGGGGCATTGCACGATGGCAGAGGGCAGCAGGGTTCCCCGGACGGTGCTGGCAGCACTGCGTCATGACGTTTTCAAGACAAGGATGCCCCATCGGGTACAGGGAGGAACCGGCGTGCTACACCTACGGTGCCACCCGGCAGCAACAAAGAGCGGGCGCAACGCGCCCAGCCTTATCGATGTGTTACCACACCCGAATTGACGGCAGGCTGGAAAATGCAGGTATGATGCTCGCGCACTAACCCGGTGATTTGAAAGGAGAGAGTGAATGAGCCATGCCATCGACGTCTTGCAACGCGCCATTGCAAAAGCCATGGAGCAGCGCCCCAGCGTAGGGGGATTCCCCTATCTGGCCCAGATACTCAAGGAGGCGGGCGTGCTTCGCAACGAGTGGCACTTACCTTCTTGCCAAAGCCTCTACGTCACACTGTTTGGCCCCGTGGTCATGCAGGGCACGCCCCTGGTTTCTGGTGCTATTGATGTGCCGCCCTTTAATGAAGTTGCCCTGATAGCTGCGTTACGCGCAGACCAGGCAGGGAAGACCGACTTCCCCGCATTCTTGTGTGCTACCTGGCAAGCCGGCGTCATCCGTTATGAGGTCGATTTTGAAGCTCGCACAGTGACCTATTACGGCGCCTCAGGGGAATGCTATACCGAGCCTTACCCCGCCGTGGCCATCGATAACTCACCTCATAACTGAAAAGGAAACAGGATGCTGAACAAAGGATGGGTACTGCTGATTGCCGCTATCAGCCACGGGGCTTGGGCCACCTCCCCTTGTGGGCCCAACAGCAGCGTAGGCAGCTGGTGCAGTGTTGATATCAACCAGTTGCACCCCACTCAAGCGGGCGTTGGTCAACTACAGGTTGATGAAACCCAGAAAAAGCTGGCTACAAAAAGCCCCGAGCAGCTTGAGAAGTACATGAAAAAGAAAGAGATACCCGTGGTCGTGGAGAGTTATTGTCAAATCTGGTGTATGAAGTCAGGCGGCGTTCCTGTCTGACGC
>CAZIZA010000441.1:0-2203 GCA_964543555.1 uncultured Pseudomonas sp. | reverse complement strand
AGATGATGAAGGCGCCGTACAGGCCCATCAGCGGGTTGACCTGGGCCACCAGGGCAAAGGCGATGCACTCGGGCACCAGGGCGAAGGACGAAGTCAGGCCGGCCAGCAGGTCAGCGCGTAGGGAGGCGGGTTTCATGGCGAGGTAAGCGGATGGAGAAGGGGCGCGCATGGTAACGCCCGAGCCCACCGCCGTCATGCAGCTGCGCTGAGTTCTGCCGCGCAAGGGCTGGCCTCGCGCGGCAGACGGCCGATCAGGCCAGAATCAGCGAGACAAGGCGCACAGCGGCTCGATCTTGTCGCCTTTGACGTAGGAGAAGCTCAGTTTGTGGCCTTCGATCTCCATGCCCAGCTCCATGGTCTTGGCATTGAACGCCAGTACCTGCAGATCGAAGCTCTGGTAGGGCGAGGTGATGTGGATCGTCTGGCCATCCTCGCTGAGGCGATAGTCGGAGACTTCCACCTCGCGCTCACCCTGCTCTGCGCAATTGAATGGATGCAGGTCGCTCTTGCCATCGGCCTTGAACTCCACCACGTTGGCGATGCCATTGTTCAGCGGTGTCATGGCCCAGATGCCGAGCAGTTGTTCCTGGTTGTCGACCGTGGCGGCGCTGGCCAGGGCGTTCGCACTCGAGACAACGGCAAGCAGGGAGACGAATAGCAGTTTGCTCATGGGATTTCCTTATCAGGTAATGAAGCACGCTCACAGCGAACGAGCGGCGCAGATGCTACTGACTTTCAGGTGCTTTGTGGGCACGGATGACGCAGATGCCACCTCGTCGATCACCGGACAATCGCCACGAAAAAGCCGCTGAAGGATCGCCCTCCAGCGGCTTTATCATCGCCTGTCAGTGGCCGTGCGCCGGGCTGTGCTCTGCGTGCGGCTGAGCCGGGGCGAACTTGGAAAGGACGTGGTCCTTCATCCCGCGCGCCAGTTCTTCCTCATCGAAGAACACCTCGCCGAAGCCTTCACGGCGGAATATTTCCACCGCATCGGCGCTGTGCGTACGGATCACGACTTCCACCTGCGGGTTCAACGCCCGCGCGGTTTCGACCATGCGCTGCACGTTCAGCGGATCGGGCGTGGCGATCACCAGCATCGAGGCCTTGGCGATGTGCGCCTGGATCAGCGTACCCGGCTCGGCCGAGTCACCGCTGACCGCGGCGATGCCCTGACCACGGATCTGCTCAACCCGCTCGCGATTCTGCTCGACCACGACGAAAGGAATGCCGCGCTCCAGCAAGGCCTTGGCAATACGTCGGCCGACTCGGCCGTAGCCCACCACCACCACTTGCCCCTCGAGGTACTTGCGCTCGGTGCTGGCCGGCAGCACCGCCAGCGGGTCTTCACGGAACTCGAGGCGTCGAGCCAGAGCTGAACGTCGCAGAGCCAACTCTTTGATTGGTTTGATGCAGGCAAACACCAGCGGATTGAGGGCAATCGAGATCAGCGCGCCGGCCAGCACCAGGCTCATGCCCTCAGCCGAGAGCAGCCCCAGGTCCTTGCCCAACCCAGCGAGGATGAAGGAGAACTCGCCGATCTGCGCCAGACTCGCAGCCACGGTCAGTGCCGTGCTCAGGGGATAACGGAAAGCCAAAACCAGCAGCGCAGCTGCCAGGCCCTTGCCGACGATGATGATGGCCACCACGGCCAGAACACGCAGCGGCTCTTCGACCAGCACGGCCGGCTCGAACAACATGCCAACCGAGACGAAGAACAGCACCGAGAAAGCATCACGCAGCGGCAGCGACTCTTCAGCCGCACGGTGCGAGAGGTCCGACTCGCGCATCACCGTACCCGCGAAGAAGGCTCCAAGCGCGAAAGACACATGGAACAGCACCGCTGCGCCGTAGGCGATGCCAATGGCGGCGGCAACCACGGACAGGGTGAACAGTTCGCGCGAGCCGGTCTTGGCAATCTGTAGCAACAACCAGGGCAACACGCGGCGCCCGACCACCAGCATCAGTGCGATGAAGCCAGCCACCTGCAGCAGCGTCATGCCCAGCACCTGCCACAGCGGCGTGCCGGCATCGGCACCGACTACCTTGCCACCGAGCATGCCAGCCAATGGCGGCAGCAGCACCAATACCAGTACGGTGGCCAGGTCTTCCACCACCAGCCAGCCGACGGCGATGCGGCCATTCATCGAATCGGTGATGCCGCGCGTATCCAGCGCCTTGAGCAGCACCACGGTGCTGGCGCAGG
>CAZIZA010000440.1:0-2237 GCA_964543555.1 uncultured Pseudomonas sp. | reverse complement strand
CTGCTGGAAAGCATCCGCGAGCGCCCGGACTATCACCTGATCCAGACCGTGATGCTGCGTTCGCTGAGTCAGGCGGTGTACAGCGCGCAGAACGAGGGGCACTTTGGCCTCAACTACGAGGCCTACACCCACTTCACCTCGCCGATCCGTCGTTACCCGGATCTGCTGGTGCACCGCGCCATTCGCAGCGTGATCCGTTCCAAGCGCGATACCAAGCACGTCGAGCGTGCGGGTGCGGCGATCATGCCCAAGGCGCGCATCTACCCGTACGACGAGGCGACCCTTGAGAAGCTCGGTGAGCAGTGCTCGATGACCGAGCGTCGTGCCGACGAGGCGACCCGTGATGTGGTCAACTGGCTCAAGTGCGAGTTCATGCAGGATCGCGTCGGCGAGACCTTCGCCGGTGTGATCACGGCGGTGACCGGTTTCGGCATCTTTGTCGAGCTGCGTGACATCTACGTCGAAGGCCTGGTGCACGTGACCGCGTTGCCGGCCGACTACTACCACTTCGACCCGGTTCACCACCGCCTGTCCGGCGAGCGCAGTGGCCGCAGCTTCCGCCTTGGTGACAGTGTTGAGGTCAAGGTGATGCGTGTCGATCTGGATGAGCGCAAGATCGACTTCGAGCTGAGCCAGGACAAGGCCGGCAGGGGTGATGATGCGCGTCGCGGTGGCAAGCCCAATGGCATGGGCAATACCGACGTGCAGAAGAGCCGGGACGTGAAGAAAGC
Source organism: uncultured Pseudomonas sp. (assembly GCA_964543555.1). Taxonomy (GTDB): domain Bacteria; phylum Pseudomonadota; class Gammaproteobacteria; order Pseudomonadales; family Pseudomonadaceae; genus Aquipseudomonas. Next base: position 1,506 of record CAZIZA010000440.1, on the reverse strand, counting down.
GTTGCTGGCTGGCGCCAAGGCTGGCAAGGGTGCTGCGGGTAAAGCTGCTGCTGGCAAGGCGGCCGGAAGTGCGCGCAAAGGCTCCGGGCGGGGTGACAGTGGTCCGTCAACGGGTAGCAAGCCGCGCAAGCGTAAGGCCAAGTCATGAGTGATCTGGAAAAGATTTACGGCGTGCATGCCGTAGAAGCCTTGCTGCGTCATCACCCCAAGCGGGTGAAGCAGGTCTGGTTGGCCGATGGTCGCAGTGATCCTCGGGTGCAGCCCTTGCTGGAGCTGGCTGCGCAGTCGCGCGTAAAAGTGGGGCAGTGCGAGCGCCGTGAGATGGATGCCTGGGTCGAGGGTGTGCACCAGGGTGTGGTTGCCGATGTCAGCCCCAGTCAGGTCTGGGGCGAGGCAATGCTTGAGGAGTTGCTCGATCGCTGCGAAGGTCCGCCTTTGCTGTTGGTGCTCGATGGTGTGACCGATCCGCACAACCTGGGGGCCTGCCTGCGTACGGCAGATGCCGCTGGTGCGTTGGCGGTGATCGTGCCCAAGGACAAATCGGCCACTCTCAACGCCACCGTACGCAAGGTGGCGTGCGGTGCCGCCGAAGTGATTCCGCTGGTGGCGGTGACCAACCTGGCGCGCAGTCTGGAGAAGTTGCAGCAGCGCGGTCTGTGGGTGGTGGGTACGGCAGGCGAGGCCGAGCAGGAGGTCTATGAGCAGGACATGACCGGGCCGACGGTGCTGATCATGGGTGCCGAGGGCAAAGGCATGCGCCGCTTGACCCGCGAGCACTGCGATTACCTGGTCAAACTGCCCATGGCCGGCAGTGTCAGCAGCCTCAATGTCTCGGTGGCCACTGGGATCTGCCTGTTCGAGGCGGTGCGCCAGCGTCAGGCCAAGCGCAAGGGCTGACTGCTCAAATAATCGCCAATTCGTCTTGCGCGCGGCTGGGGGCTTCTCTAGAATGGCGCCCCTTGCCGTGACGGCAGGCCTTTTCGCGCCTACCGCCCGGCAAGCTCATCACGAGAAAACCCACTCCTTGCCTGACCACATTAGTTGGCAGGCTACAACCCGTAAGGAGCATTTATGCGTCATTACGAAATCATCTTTCTGGTTCACCCGGACCAGAGCGAGCAAGTCGGCGGCATGGTCGAGCGTTACACCAAGCTGATCGAAGAAGACGGTGGCAAGATTCACCGCCTGGAAGATTGGGGCCGTCGTCAGCTGGCTTACGCCATCAACAACGTCCACAAAGCCCACTACGTGATGCTCAACGTAGAGTGCACCGGCAAGGCCCTGGCCGAGCTGGAAGACAACTTCCGCTATAACGACGCCGTGATCCGTAACCTGGTCATCCGTCGCGACGAGGCCGTCACTGGCCAGTCCGAGATGCTGAAGGCCGAAGAAAACCGCAGTGAGCGCCGCGAGCGTCGTGAACGTCCTGAAAACGCCGAGTCCAACGACGGCGATGACAGCGACAGCAACGACAGCGACAACGCTGACGAGTAATCCACGGATCTA
>CAZIZA010000439.1:0-2238 GCA_964543555.1 uncultured Pseudomonas sp. | reverse complement strand
TTGAAGGTATGGAAGAACTCCTCCTGGGAGCGCTCCTTCTTGGCGAAGAACTGGATGTCATCGATCAGCAGGGCATCAACCGAACGGTAGAAACGCTTGAATTCGTTGATGGCATTGAGTTGCAACGCCTTGACCATGTCGGCAACGAAGCGCTCGGAATGCAGGTACACCACCTTGGCATTCGGATTCTTCGCCAGCAGGTGATTACCCACTGCATGCATCAAGTGAGTCTTACCCAGACCAACGCCCCCATAAAGGAACAATGGGTTGTAACCGTGCTTGGGATTGTCGGCTACCTGCCAGGCAGCCGCACGGGCCAACTGGTTCGACTTACCTTCGACAAAGTTGTCGAAGGTGAACGTACGGTTCAGGTAACTGGTGTGCTTAAGTCCACCTTCGACCTGCACGTTGCGCTCGCTGCGCGGCGCAACGGCAGGTGTTGGTGCCTGAGGAGCACTTCCCGCCATAGAATCGAAGCTGGCGCGCGAAGGCTCTGCCTGCGCTGGCGGAGGCAACGGCTTACTCACAGCAGCAGCAACCTGAGCCTGAGCCGCGCGCGCAGCAGGCAATGGTGCAGTGGGCGCGACACGGGCAGTGGCTGCACGCTTGCTCCCTATTAACAGGGAAAGCGCAGGCACCATGCCATTGGCGCGTTCGCCGATCAGCTCAAGCAAACGGCTGAGATACTTTTCGTTAACCCAATCAAGGACGAAACGATTCGGCGCATACACGCGCAATTCGTCGCCCTCGGCTTCAACCTGCAGAGGACGGATCCAGGTGTTGAATTGCTGGGCCGGCAACTCATCGCGCAAAAGCTCGACGCATTGCTGCCATAGTTCCACTGACACTGACTATCCCCTTGGGCGGCGTTGCAAAAACAGACCGCATTGTACCGGTCCACGCTTGAGTTATCCACAAAACTGGAGCCTGAAGGACATGTGAAATCAAAGCGTTAGTTTCATTCACATGAATTATCAAGCAGCTGGTAAACCTTGTGGATAATCGCCGTTGTAGCCTCTGCAAAACCCCGGGGAGAAATACCGGCATAACCGCCTTGTGGATAAACAAGCATTCCATCCTCAGCCTATATGCAGGAACGACACAGCCAGCACACGCCTTCTGGACAGAGTTATCATGCGCTCAAAGACAGCGGTGCTGCAGGGTGCAGGCGGTTGTCCACAGGAACGCAGACAGCTAATCATAACAAACACAGAAAAAGAGCTTTAAAGACTTTCTCTTCTTTATCTATCTAACTGGCGAATAAGGTTGGTTGGAAATTGACCTGCCGCGTACCTTTCTCTAGAATTGCCGGTCTCTTAAAACCGGGGTCATTCCGACCCTAGTCGATCACCCAGGTAACGCACCATGAAACGCACTTTCCAACCCAGCACCATCAAGCGCGCTCGCACCCACGGTTTCCGTGCCCGCATGGCCACCAAGAACGGTCGTGCCGTCCTGTCGCGTCGTCGCGCCAAGGGCCGTAAGCGTCTGACTGTCTAATTGACCCAGACAGGTGGTGAGTCGAGACTTCGGCCGGGAAAAGCGACTGCTGACTCCCAGGCAATTCAAGGCAGTCTTCGACTCCCCAAGCGGTAAGGCGCCGGGCAAAAATGTCCTGCTGCTAGCGCGCGATAACCAGCTTGATCATCCCCGCCTCGGTTTGGTGATCGGCAAGAAGAGCGTCAAGCTCGCCGTCGAGCGCAACCGCATCAAGCGTCAAATCCGCGAGTCCTTTCGCCTGAATCAGTTAAACCTGGCAGGCTGGGACATCGTGGTGGTCGCCCGCAAAGGGCTAGGTGATCTGGAGAATGACGAGCTCGCTCAGCAGTTCGGCAAACTCTGGAAACGCTTGGCCCGAAGCCGGCCAAGTCGCGGCGCTGACTTATCCTCCGGGACAAGCGACAATCCCCATGCGTAAAGCGGCTCTTGCCTGTATCCAGGTATATCGCTACGCCATCAGCCCTCTGATGGCCAGCCACTGCCGTTTCTACCCCAGCTGCTCCTGCTATGCCTACGAAGCCATCGAGCAACATGGCTTCCTGCGTGGTGGCTGGCTGACAGCGCGCCGTCTCGGTCGCTGTCACCCCTGGAATACCGGCGGTTACGATCCGGTTCCACCCGTTAAAACATCCCGTTCCCCTTCGATGGCCGAATAATCATGGATATCCAACGTTCGATCCTGATCGTCGCCCTGGCAGTCGTGTCCTACCTCATGGTCCTGCAATGGAACGAGGACTA
>CAZIZA010000438.1:0-2241 GCA_964543555.1 uncultured Pseudomonas sp. | reverse complement strand
GTTCAACGCCGACTGTTTCTGCCGCGAATGGGCCTGCAACGCGCTGGACACGATGAGTCGCCCCTATCGCATCGCCTACACCAGCCCCAGCCTGTCAGCAATTTTCGCCGTGGTGCGCGCCGGCCTGGCCGTTACCGCACAACTGCAAAGCCTGATCACCCCGGACCTGCGCATCCTCGGTGAAGCCGAGGGCCTGCCGCTGCTGCCGCTGACCAGCATCGTGCTGCTGCGCAACGAGAGCAGTCAGTCGCCCGTCACCGAATGCCTGGCCGAGCATATCGTCGAAGGCTTTCGGCTATAGACGGCCACCCGACTCCAGCGCGAGCAGCAGTGCACACACCAGCAGGAAGCCACAGAACAGGCTGCGCAGCAGGCGCTCCGGCAGCGAATGGGCCAGACGCACGCCCCAACTGATGCTGAGCAAGCCGCCCACCGCCAACGGCACGCCCATCCACCAGTTGACGTGCTCATGCAGCGCGTAAGTGAACAGCGTGACGCTCGTGCTGGGCAATGCCAGCGACAACGACAACCCCTGCGCCACCACCTGGGTGGTGCCAAAGACGCTGGTCAGCACCGGCGTCGCTACCACCGCGCCGCCCACGCCAAACAGCCCGCCCATGGCACCGGATACCCCGCCCAGCACACCAAACCAGCCCCAGTGATGGCGCAACTCGCCGCTGGCCGGCGCCTGAGCCATCAGCATACGCAGTAGGTTGTAGGCCGCCAGGGCCAGCAGAAAACCGACGAAGGCCCAGCGCATGGTGCGCGAGTCCACCTCCACCGCGTACAACGAGGCCAGCCAGGCGCAGCAGAAGCTGGTTACGCCGAGCAGCAACGCATAGTGCAGATCGATGCGATTACGTTGGTGGTATCGCCAGATCGCCAGCATCACGTTCGGCACCACCATCACCAGCGCGGTGCCCTGGGCAAGCTGCTGATCCAAGCCGAAGACGATGCCCAATACCGGAATGGCGATTAGCCCGCCGCCTATGCCAAATAACCCGCCAAGGGTTCCCAGGCCCAGGCCGAGCAACAGATTGAGCAACAGGTCAAACAGATTCATGGCACCTCCAGACTGTGGCGTGCATGTTAAGCAGCCACGGCTAGCGCGGAAACGCATAGCAACGCAAAATGGTTTTGCTGATTACGCACAAGCGAACCGCCATGAACCCCGATGCCCTGACCGACCAGCTGGAACTCTTTCTCGACGTACTGGAAGCCGGCAGCTTCTCCGCTGCAGCCAGGCGTCATCCGCTTACGCCGTCAGCCGTGGCAAGACGCATCGACGCCCTGGAGCGTGCCCTGGGCAGCAGCCTGTTCAGTCGCACCACCCATGCCGTGCGCGTCACCCCGGCCGGCCTGGCATTTGCCGAGCGCGCTCGGCGCATCCTGGCCGAACTGCACCTGGCCCGTGCCGAAGCGGTATCGCTGAGCAGCGCCCCGGAAGGCCTGATCCGCATCGATGCGCCTTCGCCCTTCGGCAGACGCCATCTGGCGCCGGCGATTGCCGAGTTCCTGCGGGCCAACCCCGGCCTGGACGTGCAATTGCGCCTGATCGACAGCTTCATCGACCTGCAGGGCGAACACCTGGGCGAAGTGGACATCGTTGTGCGCATCGGCCCGCTGCCGGACAGCCGCCTGGTGGCCACCCCGCTGGCCTCCATGACCCGCATCGTCTGTGCCAGCCCGGAGTATCTGCGTAGACGCGGCATCCCCCGCAGCCCGCTGGAACTGGAACAGCACGACGGCCTCGACTGGGATAGCCTGGCGCCGCCCTATGCCTGGCGCTTCGACGTCGACGGCAAGTTGCAACTGTGCAAGCCCAAGCGCCTGCGCCAGACCAGTAACAACGCGGAAACCTTGCTGTTCAGCGCCCTCGCCGGCCTGGGTATCGCTCACCTGCCCACCTGGATGAGCAGCGAGCACCTGCAACGTGGCGAGCTGATCCCGCTGTTCTGCGAACAGGGGCTGCCGCCTGTCGAGCCGGTGAGCATCTACGCCCTGCGCCTGGAACGCGAAGCCAGCCCGCGCACACGCCTGCTGCTGAGCTTTCTCAAGCAGCGCTTCGGCTTCCCGCCACCCTGGGATCAGGCGCTGCAGGCCAGCCTCGCAGCTCCACAGCAGTAAGTGTGTTAGCGGCTTCAGTCGCCACAACGCCCTGAAATTCAGGCACAAAAAACCCGGCGCCTAGGCCGGGTTTCTCGTGCAGCTTACGCTCAGGCCGGAGCCTGGGTGCGGCCC
>CAZIZA010000437.1:0-2245 GCA_964543555.1 uncultured Pseudomonas sp. | reverse complement strand
TACGCCCAAAACCTGAATCTCGATGAAGTCGTTGTAACAGCATCACCTACGGGTCGTACCAAGATGAAGTCGAGCGACTCAGTCACTTCGGTCGGGGAGGAAGCGATTCTGCGAAGTGGCGCTACAAGCGCTGCAGAAATCTTGCGCTCTGTACCTGGTATCCGTGCCGAATCATCTGGCGGCGAAGGCAATGCCAACATTACTGTTCGCGGCGCACCTGTATCAGCCGGTGGTAGCCGTTACGTACAAATGCAAGAAGATGGTTTGCCTGTCTTGCTGTTTGGCGACATTGCTTTCGGTACACCAGATCAATTCCTTCGCACAGACTACACCACTGATCGCGTTGAAGTTGTTCGTGGGGGTAGTGCATCAACCTTGGCAAGCAATGCGCCAGGCGCCATCGTCAACTTCGTCAGCAAAACTGGCCGCGATGTAGGCAATGCTGTTGGCGTAACCACAGGCGTGGGCTCACGTTTAAATCGTTATGACTTTAACTTTGGTACCTCTTTGGGGGCTGATACTTATTTGAACATGGGTGGCTTTACACGACAAGGTGAAGGCGGTCCATTCAAAACGGGTTTCAACTCACAAGATGGCGGCCAATTCAAAGCAAGCGTGACAAAAGAATTTGACAAGGGCAGTTATGTTCGCGTCAACTTCAAAAATCTGGATGACAAAACACCAAGCAACATGCCAGTGCCAACACGTTTGTCCAACGGCAGCATCCAAACAATCGCTGGCGTTGATCCACGTAATGCCTATTTCATCACGCCCAACATTACGCGCGATACAACAATAGACCGCAACGGCAACCCAGTCACTACAAATCCAGCCGATGGTTTGCACATCACAAGCCGCTCCATCGGTTTGGAAGCCAAAATCAATCTTGAAAATGGCTGGACTATTGACGAAAAAATGCGTAAGAGCGCCAATAGCGGTCGCTTTGTTGCCTTGTTCCCTGCAGACAATGGAAATGGCAATGGTGGACCGTTCACGGCCACAATGTTCAACACGTCGCTGGACAACATGGACAATATGTTCAACGATTTGAAGGCATCTAAAGCTTTCGACATGAACGGAGGTAAATCAGTATTCACTGGTGGTTTATTCACAGGATCTCAAAACTTAGGCCAAACATGGTTTTGGAACCAATACACAGTGGGTACAAACGGCACCTTCTCTGCTCCCGTTTCAAGTGGCTGGAACACATGGGGTAACTGTTGCGCACGCACTTACGATGTGAAATACAACGTGACCGCACCTTACGCAGCTTTGAGCTGGGAAAAGGATCAGTTGACCTTGGAGGGAAGTGTTCGTAAAAACGAAATGTCAGCTACCGGTCAAACATACAGTGGAACCGTTCCAACTAATGCCACAGCTCTTTCAGCCGGCTCTTGGAATGCGGCATCAGCTGACACCATCAAGTACACACAAAACAAAATTTCCTCATCCGGCGGCGCAAACTATGCTCTGACAAAAGACACCGCTGTATATGCTCGCATCAGCGATGGCTACAACTTTGCAGCGGATCGTCTCATGTACGGAACGAAAGGCGCATTGGATGGCAGCAAGCCTGTTTCATTCAACCGCTTGAAACAACAAGAGTTTGGCGTGAAGCACCGTGAAGGCAATTGGAACTTGTTTGGTACGTACTTCATGGCACAGACTGATGAGTCCAACTACGAAGCGACCACACAGAAATTCACTACGAATAGCTACGACGCGAAGGGTTTTGAACTTGAAGCTAGCTACCGTTCAGGCGGATTCCGTTTGGGTGCTGGTGCAACCATCACAGACGCAAAGATCACAAAATCTTTGAATGCAGCCGAAGTGGGCAAAAAGCCACGTCGTCAAGCTGACCTGGTGTACGCACTGTCTCCATCGTATCGCGTTGGCGACCTCGAGTATGGCGCAGCCTTCATTGGCTCAGGTAAATCCTACGGTGATGATGCAAACACCATTACGATGGATGGCTACATGATCACAAACTTGTTCGCAAACTATCGCATCAGCAAGCAAGCATCCGCCATCTTCAGCGTCAACAACGCATTCAACAAATTGGCATTCACCGAAGTTGAAGGCGATGGTCACGCTGCACGTGCACTCGCTGGTCGCAGCGCAAAAGCAACTTTGAAATACGAGTTCTAAGTTCAATCCTCAATCCTGAAACATTAACTTGCTTTAGGTTCTTCACTTGAAGATCAACTGCGCTGAACCCACAAGGTTCAGCGCATCTCTTACCCAA
>CAZIZA010000436.1:0-2259 GCA_964543555.1 uncultured Pseudomonas sp. | reverse complement strand
GCACATCGGGCCATCCACTTTAATGGACGTTTTTGTCAATGCTCAGATGAGTTAGCGTATCGGGCAGTATCTGCTTGGTAGCCTTGGTCAATAACTGTGGAGCGACATTCCATGAGTGGCCGTCTTCGGTGTGTACGGTGACAGACTTCTTATTCCTCTTGACCAGGATGCCGGTGATGGTTTTACCGTCATTGGTATTGAAGCATACGGTGTCACCAATACGAAATTGGCTCATGGTTTGTTGAGCTTGCTGGTGTTGCAGGAACCTTAATCGCTCAACAATCATGTTGTGGACGATGATTAATGCGTCTTGGGGCATATCGTTGATAAGTTCAGCGATATCGATTTCCACCATGTTGTGACTGCTGTCTTCTTTCTTCATTTTTTCTTGCTCTGCGCGAACCTGATGGCTGTTATCCAGAGTGATAACACGGCGAGTGATAATGTGACCATCCCTGGTCAGTGACGTCAATCAGCGTGATGCATCAATGATTGCCCGGAATAAGAAAATCCTCGAGGGTTTTATGGCCAGCTTCAATGGCGGCGGCCATGGGCGCAGGCATCCGGCCCTGACCGGTCCAGGTACGCTCTTCCCCATTGACCCTGTAGGCGTACTTGGCCGGACGGGGCGTTCGCTTGGTACGGCTCGCAACAGAGGGCACTTTGCTGGTTGCTCCGCCAAACAGGTCTTCGGCTGAAATCCCTTCTGCAGCCAACAACTCACGAAACTCGGCGAGTTTCTTCTCATGCTCGAGTCTGGCGGTATGCTCGGCTTCTGCCGCCTGGAATCGCTCTTCGATGACTGCATCGAATTTTTGTTTAATGTCTTCGAGCTGCTCAAAGGGCAAATCACGGACAGCTGCGCGCAGACTGCGGATATTCAAAAGTACTTTCAGAAATTCATTCATTGTTATTTATCCGGCTAATGAGGATATGAAAAATTAATAGCCCGTAATGGTGGATTAACGAGCTTACTGTGACGATATAGCAACGCTCATATCATAAGGCGTATCTAGCTATGATAAAAGGCCCATGATGCACGTATATGCGAACCAGGCGACATGGCAGCGATATTTACCAGTAGCCCCCAGCCCCCTCCCTGCAAAACCGTCTTTGATGCCCGTGAGGTGGACGAGCAACTGAAGTCAATCGGCCCCTTTATGGGGCATGACAGGTTCAAGCTGGTTTTTTAAAGGGATAGGGGTGTGGGGACGTGTCCCCACGAATAAGGTTTATACACTGACCGGCGGCCAGCGTGTTTTGCTGGCCTGCAAGGTCAGACATTTTTGGTTTATTGTTTATCTGGCGGCGGGCGCTTCCGCCCTGCACAGCCAGGCATTTTATACATCCTGAACGTAGAGAGGGATGACATTACATAATCCCTAACCATTTTCTTAAAGCATATCTACGGTTAACAGTTAAAAAAAATTGACCTGACCTAAAGTTGGCCTGAAATCACTTAATTTTTCATTTCCATCAACCATCCACAGAGATGGGGACACCGATGGAAGTAAGTGCGCGATTTATCCACAACAGGTGGGAGAAATGAGGGCTCAGCAGGCCACATGTTGAGGAAAAGGGAAATATCAGGCAGGGGTTGCCCCCTGCTGCGCAGGTTGGGGGAGGAGGGGTTAGCTTGGTTGCCGGGCTATCCAGTCATCCAGACTGGGGAAGTGCAGCCTGAGCTGCTCTCCGTACCAGGTTTCCGTTCGCCCTGGGTATTGGCCATAAAGGTTGGTGGCAAATTCGAGCTGGGCCTTGCTGTATTGGCGTTGCAGGGGTTGTAAGCCGGAACCGCCGAAATTTCCGTCACGCCAGTTCCACCCCTGCCACAAGGGTATCCAGGTCAATTACCTTGCCGTCACTCTGAAAGGTATAGTGTCCGTTCAGCAAGATGTGTCGCCAAGCTGCCGGCGATATCTGGGTAAGCACCGCGAGCGCCTTGGCGTTACCTGTTGCTTCGCACTTCGTTAGCAACCGCGACAGGATGGCCGAGTTGTAGTAGATGACTGCGTTGGCGATAAGCCTGGCGCACTGGTTGCTGATCTCTATCTCAATGTCGGTCCGCCCCGTCAATTCTTTCTTGCCCCCCACCTGCGCAATGCTTGAACGTAGCTGATGGTATGACTCAATCCGGTTTTGCGAGCGATGTACGTTACGTTCCAATTGGGGGTTGCGCAGGTAGCGTAGCGTGTAGATGCTGCGCGAGTTATTGTCAAATCTGGTGTATGAAGTCAGGCGGCGTTCCTGTCTGACGCT
>CAZIZA010000435.1:0-2289 GCA_964543555.1 uncultured Pseudomonas sp. | reverse complement strand
AGAGACAGCTTCTGAAATGGACAGCCCAGAGATGGACAAGAACCTGGAGATGGCGGCTCTGGCCGTGCTCATCCATGACCTGCGCAAGCACAAGAAGGTCACCCTCAACGAACTGGCCGAGCGCATCGGCCGCTCGGTGGGTTTCCTTTCGCAGGTTGAGCGTGGCCTGTCGCGCCCGACGGTGGAAGATCTGACCGCCATCGCCGAGGCGCTCGACGTACCCACCACTTACTTCTACAGCCTGCCCAAGCCCAAGGCGCTGGGCTGGGTGACCCGGCCGGACGAACGCCGCACCCTGTACCTGGCTGGCGGCATCACCGACATCATGGCCTCGCCGACGCTGCAGGGCGCCTTCATGGTGGTCGACAGCCTGCTCGAGCCGGGCGCCAGCAGTGGTGAGCGGCAGATGAGCGACCGTTCGGAGCAGGCCGGCTACGTGCTCGAAGGCCAACTGACGTTGTGGCTGGGCGAGGACGAACAGAGCGCCACGCTTTACCCCGGCGACGTTTTCCAGGTGCCGAGCTATGCGCGCCTGCGTTATGCCAACCAAGGTGACACCCCCGCGCGGGTGTTGTGGATCTACACCTGACCTCCCGTGAATCGGAAATAACCACCATGAACGCCACCCGAGTCGAGCTGCTCGACGAAGTCCGCCACTTCCGCCAGGCCCACCCCGAGGTGCGCTTCGTCGACCTGATCTGCCTGGATATCCCCGGACACTTCTACGGCAAGCGCTACCCCATCGAGATGCTGGAGAAGGTCGCCGCCGGCAGCGCCCTGAAACTGCCGCAGAACTGCGTGCTGCTCGGCGCCCAGGGCGGCCTCTACGAGATTGGCGACTACTGTTTCCATGACGGCGACCCGGATGCGCCACGGCGGCTGATCCCCGGAACGCTCAAGTTGGTGAACTGGGAGCGCCAGCCGCTGGGGCAGATGCTGATCAGCTCCGACGGCACCGAGGCGCCCATCGAGTTCGAGCCGCGCGAGGTTCTGGCGCGCGTGGTGCAGCGCCTGGCGGCGCGCGGCATTCGCCCGGTGGTGGCCTTCGAGCTGGAGTTCTACCTGTTCGACAAGGCGCTCAAGGATGGCCTGCCGCAGTACCCGCGCGATGACCTGAGCGGCGATGCCGACGACCAGCCGAACATGCATATAGAGCGGCTGTCGCGCTTTGCCGAGGTGCTCGACCACATCAGCGAGACTGCGCGCCTGCAAGGCATCGACACCACGGTGATCACCGCCGAGATCGGCCCGGGGCAGTTCGAGATCAACTTCAGTCATAACGCCGACCCGATGCAGGCGGCCGACTGGTCGGCGCTGTTCTGCCGGGTGACCCGTGGCGTGGCGCTCAAGCATGGCCATCGCGCCAGCTTCATGGCCAAGCCCTACCTGCAGTATCCGGGCAGCGGCATGCACATCCACGTCAGCCTCTACGACGAGGCGGGCGACAACCTGCTGGCGCGTGACGAGCAGCGTCCGTTGCGGCATGCCGTGGCCGGTTGCCTGGAGCTGCTGCCGCAGCTGATGCCGATCTATGCGCCAAACCACAACAGCTATCGCCGCTTTGGCGCCCAGGTGAACTCGGCGAGCAAGGCCAGCTGGGGCTTCGAGGATCGCGACGCCTGCGTGCGCATTCCCGAGTCCGACGCGCGCAACCTGCGTCTGGAATTCCGCCTGCCGGGCGCCGATGCCAACCCCTATCTGGTGCTGGCGGCATTGCTGACCAGTATCGAGCAGGGCCTCGACGCCCAGGTCGAGCCCATTGCACCCCTGAATGACGACCGCACCAGCGGTGTCGACTTTCCCAAGGACATGCTCGACGCCGTGCGCCGCATGCAGACCAGTGAGCGCGTCGCGGCTGGCCTGGGCAGCGAGTTCGTCATGGTTTATTGCGAGAACAAACGCCAGGATCACCTGGCCTTCATGCACGACATCAGCCCGCGCGAATACCGCTGGTACCTGTGATGTCACGAAGCTAAGAACCTGCTCACGATCTTGCGAGCTAGAGATAAACGGTGGCGAAGTTGCCCGAAGAAGCGGAGTTTACGAGCTGTAAATGAGCATTCTGAGGGGGATTTCAACGCCGTTTAGCCGACGCGCAGCAGATCGTGGGCTGGTTCTGAGGAGGCAATATGAACAACGCCGTAAACAACCCCAAGACCGCACACTGGCAGGCCCTGAGCCAGGCCCACCACCTGGCGCCGTTCAGTGACTACAAGCAGTTGGCCGAAAAAGGCCCGCGCATCATCACTGAAGCAAAGGGTGTGCACCTGTGGGACAGCGAGGGCAACA
>CAZIZA010000434.1:0-2295 GCA_964543555.1 uncultured Pseudomonas sp. | reverse complement strand
CGCGGTAGGTATCGCGCTGATGGCGGGTCTTGCTGTCGAGCCAGACCGGGGAGAGCACGTTCAGGGTGACATCTGGCCCGTGCAGTTGGCCGGCCTCTCGCAGGGCGCTGCGAATGTCGCCGGTGAGCTGGGCCTGGTCACGGGCCCCGGACACTTGGGCGACCACCTGCTCGCCTTGCTGCAGGCGACTGACATATTCACGCGCAAGGGCCGCAAAGCGCGGGGCCTTGTCCGGCTCGCTGACCACGGATGCCTGGATTTTGGGGGCATCGTAGAAGCGATACTGGGCGGCCCCGGTCTGTTTGATGACCGAGAGGGCATTGCCCACCCCGTTTCTGCGCTCACTGTCGAGCAGCAGGAGCTGGACATCGCTGGCGCGCGCCTTCTCGAGCAGCAATACCGCGTCTTTGAGGGTGAGGGTTTCGGCCTGCTCGACAACCAGGGTGCTGTGGGGCGTGAACACGCTATCTGCGTTGAGGGTATGGCGCGGGGCGACGTGGCCTGCCAGGGTGTCACTTTGGGCCAGCAGCTGGGCCGAGCGGTTGTCGCTGGCCAGTATCATCACCTCCCGCCCCTGTTCGCGGGCCATGAGCGTCGCATCCTCCAGGCGCGCGATAGTCTGTCGCATCCCGCCCTTGCCTGACAGGATAGCCAGCGGGGCTTTGTCTTGTGCCAGTACCGAGTAGGCATCGGCGTAAGGGCGGTGGCGCGCCTGGGCCAGGGCCGGGAAGGTGGCGACAGGCGGGCGGGCAGTGAGCTCCTTGGCCAATTGGGAAACCGACAGCTCATTGAGCAGGTGAATGTCGGAGGTGAAAATCCCTTTCTCTTTATCGAGCGGAATAAGCCGCTCACGACCGAGGGCCTGCTCAATGCCGTCTCGGGCCGCATTGACCAGCCCCGGCTCTGACGGGAGTTGGCTGATGGTGGCAGCCAGGAGCTCGGAGTAGGAGAACTGCACCTTCTTGTCAGAGAGCAGCGAGATGGCCTGGCCCACTGCGTGCTGGATGTCCTGGGGGGATGACTCGACAGGTTGCCTGTCCCTGGCGCGCTCATCGGCATTGGCAAGATACAGGGGCAGGTCAAAGCCCTCTTTGTCCAGGCGGGCACGCCAGTCGGCCAGCAAGAGCTCGGGGTCGGCCACTGCCTTCTCCTTACGGGTATCGAGGGTGGCCACATCGCGGGACTTGGGGGAGGCATCCGGGCCGACCGCCTCATTGATTTGCTGGCTGCGTTGACTGAACTCCTTGGTCGGCACCCCTTTAAGCTCCCACAAGCCATGCTTGCCGGTGACCTCCACCTCAAAGCCCATCGCCTCGATGTCCTGGCGCAGGGCGTGGCGGTATATCTGCCCGAGCGCCAGCTTGTTGTTGAACATGTCTTTGCCAAACCCGGTGTTCATGTGGGCGGCATCACTGCTCAGCGCCCGCCATTTGCCTTCGGCCCAGGTGGCATTGAGCACCAGCGAGTGGGTGTGCAGCTGCGGGTCGAGCTCACGGGAGGTGTCGTGGGTATAAAGGGCGGCCACGATGTTGCCGGTAGTCTCGGTGCGGGAAACGCCCTCGGTCATGATACGGGTGCTGGCCAGCGCCTCGACCTCCTTCATGGCGACCGCCACGGCGCGGTGGTGAGCCGCGAGAAAGCGCTCATCCCCCGCCACCAATGCCATCACCGAGACGGACTTGGGGGCGGAGAAGGTGAGGTCATAGCCGGCGCGGTGGGTCTCCTTGCCATTGACGATACGAGAGAGCGCGGTGCCATCGGGGAGTTTACCCTGAGCCAGGGCATCGAGGGTGGCCCCCTCAACCGGGCCACCTAGCGCCAGGCGCTCGGCCCCCTCGCCCATCCAGACGGACTCGAGCTCGCCCATGGCGTAGTAGTTCTCTTCGGCAGCGTAATAGGCGGCGCTGCCCTTGATAGGGGAGAGTGACAGCATTTAGAAAAACTCCGGCTCGTTACCCGCTGGTTCGCGCTGGGGTGGCTGTTGATGATGGTGGTTAATGTTGACCTCTTCGCGGCGCGCAGACTCTTTCACCTGAGCGCTTCTCTGGTATTGGGCGTAGAGGTCTTCGTCGTAAATCACCCCGTTTTCATCCACCCCAGCCGGGCGCGGTGGGGTGGGCTGCATGGCGGCCTCTCTCCCCTCATCGCGGTCGGCGGTGGTCTGGGCGTTGCTTGCTGCTGCGACTTGCCCGGCAGTCCCTGTGGGGGCCACTTCATCAGCCGCCAGCAAAATGGTGGCCGCCAAGCCCCGCGCAGGGCGGTGCTCCTGCTGGGCAATCTTGCCATCGAGGCTGG
>CAZIZA010000433.1:0-2306 GCA_964543555.1 uncultured Pseudomonas sp. | reverse complement strand
AGGCCGAGCAGCACGGTGAACAGCATCGAGCCGAGGAGCATGTTCAGGGTGTCGAGACTGGCCTGCCAGATTTCCGGCCAGAACACGTTGGGCAGCAGTTGTTCGAGCATCAGCGCAGTACCTCCAGATGCACGTCGGCGGCTGCGAAGCGCGCCAGCGCGGCGTCGATGTCGCCACCGGTCAGGGCCAGGGTGAGCTGGCCGTAGGGGGTGTCCTTGATGCGGTCGATGCGCCCGGCAAGGATGCTGTAGTCCACCCCGGTTTCGCGGGCCACGGTGCCCAGCAGCGGGGCGTAGGTGGCCTCGCCCTGGAAGGTCAGGCGCAGGATGCGGCCCTCGACATGGGCGAAGTCGTCGCGCTGTTCGGCTTCGTCGACGTGCTCGGACTCCTGCACGAAACGCCGCGTGGTCGGGTGCTGCGGGTGCAGGAACACCTCGGCCACCGGGCCTTCCTCGACGATGACGCCGGCATCCATCACCGCCACGCGGTCGCAGACGCGGCGGATCACGTCCATCTCGTGGGTGATCAGCACGATGGTCAGGCCCAGTTCGCGGTTGATCTCGGCCAGCAGTTGCAGCACGGCGGTGGTGGTCTGCGGGTCGAGGGCGCTGGTGGCCTCGTCGCACAGCAGAATCTTCGGCCGCGTGCTCAGCGCACGGGCGATGCCGACGCGCTGCTTCTGCCCGCCGGAGAGCTGCGCGGGGTATTTGTTGGCGTGGTCCTGCAGGCCGACGCGGGCCAGCAGTTCGGCGACACGGGCGTCGATCTCGGCGCGGCTCAGCTCGCCGGCCAGGCGCAACGGCATGGCGATGTTGTCGGCGACGGTCTTCGACGACAGCAGGTTGAAGTGCTGGAAGATCATCCCGACCTGCTGACGGAAGCGGCGCAGGCCGTTGGCATCGAGGGCGGTGACGTCGACGCCGTCGATCTCGATGCGCCCGCCGGAGGGTTCCTCCAGGCGGTTGATCAGGCGCAGCAGGGTGCTCTTGCCGGCGCCGGAATGGCCGATGATGCCGAACACCTGGCCGCTGCCGATCTGCAGCGTGGTGGGCTGCAGTGCCGGAATCTCGCGGCCTGCGACGCGGTAGGCCTTGTGGACGGATTGAAACTGAATCACGCGAACGACCTTTTGGGTGTGTTCAGGGCCGAGCTCTGCGGTTGGCGAAGCGGCCTGTTGGCGCCGGATGGGCGCAAAAGGCCGCTAGTCTACCCGGCGCTGTTTAGGCCGAGAAAATCTTTGTTGGCCTATGGTTATTTCAAAATGGCATTAAAAAGCCCGGTTCATTGCCGCGCCTGTTCCAGCGTCTGGCGTACATCGCTGCTCAGGGCGGGCGCGTCGGGCAACAGGCTGCGTGCCTGGCTCAGGGCTTTGCCAGCGGCGTCCAGATCGCCACGTTGCAGGGCTTCGCGCCCTTGCTGCATGTAGGCATCGGCCAGGCGCCGCTGGAATTGCTGCAGGCGTTCATCGTTGCTGGCGCGTGACTGAAGCGCGACGAGCTGGTCACGGGCACCATCCAGATCGGCTGCATTGAGGCGTTGTTCGATCTGCTGGAAAGCCGGGGTCAGTGCCTCGGCACCGGGTTGTGCGCTTTGGCAGGCAGCCAGCAGCAACGTCAGACCGAGTGCCAAACCGTGGAAAACGAACGACTTCATGCGTCTACGTCTCGAGTTGTGCAAAAAATGCGCAATCATACAGCGTTAGCGCGTTGATTTCACGCCGCACCCGGCGCAGGCGGCGGTTCAGCCATCAGGCCAGCCTGCCCTGCAGCCAGGCCGTGGCTCGCCTGGCCATACGCATCAGCCGTTACGCTTGGGGAGGGCGAAACTGGCCAGGAACAGTGCGGCGGCGCTGACCACGATGGACGGCCCGGCCGGCGTGTCCTGATACCAGGACAACGCCAGGCCACAGCACACCGCCACCAGTCCGAGCAGGCTGGCGCCCACGGCCATCTGCTCCGGCGTGCGCGCATGGCGCTGGGCGGCAGCGGCGGGGATGATCAATAGCGAGGTGATCAGCAGCACGCCGACGATCTTCATCGCCACGGCGATCACCACGGCGATCAGCAGCATCAGCGCCAGGCGAATCGCCGCGACCGGCAGGCCTTCGACCCGTGCCAGCTCTTCGTGCACGGTGATCGCCAGCAGCGGTCGCCACAGCCAGGCCAGCAGCGCCAATACCAGGGCGCTGCCGCCGATGATCCAGGCCAGATCGGTGGGGCTGACGGCGAGCAGGTCGCCGAACAGGTAGCTCATCAGGTCGATGCGCACGTCATGCATGAAGCTCAGCGCCACCAGGCCCAGCGACA
>CAZIZA010000432.1:0-2312 GCA_964543555.1 uncultured Pseudomonas sp. | reverse complement strand
TCAATTTCCCCTCATTCACCGTTATAATCACGCCCCGATTATAAGGACGTCTCCTGATCGGGCCGCACGACCTCGCCGATGCAACGTCATCGTCCCGCCCCAGAGAGTCGCCCACTTCGCGCTGCCACTTCCGGACAGTCGCTTTTTCGCCCATATGCAGAGCCTATAGCAGCCATGCGTTGCATGTTTTGCACGGGCAGAAGCGCGCCGAGGCAGTCGAGCTTTTGAGGTTCACCGCTCCAAAAGAGCGTGAAAAAAACGGTTTTTACAAACTTCACAAGAGTGTGGCGAACAGATGAACAGTTTTGCGTCCGCAAATCCCAGCCTTGACCCTCACCACCGAACGACGCGGCATTACGCCTGAGTCTGCCGGTATCGCCCTGAAAGGCCGAATGGCCGTCCATCTGGTGCAGTTTTTCTTGGAGAGAGGTTAATGGCGCACAACGATTCCCAAAGCGTAGATGTGGTACTGGTTGGTGCCGGCATCATGAGCGCGACCCTGGGCGTACTGCTCAAGGAACTCAATCCCGGCCTCACGCTGGAAGTGGTAGAACTGCGCGAGTCCGGCGCAGTGGAAAGCTCCAACCCCTGGAACAACGCCGGCACCGGTCACGCCGCGCTGTGCGAGCTTAACTACACCCCGGAAGGTGCTGACGGCAGTATCGACATCAAGAAGTCGGTCAGCATCAACGCCCAGTTCGAGGAATCCAAGCAGTTCTGGGCCTACCTGATCGAGAAAGGTGCGATCAACGCACCGAAGACCTTCATCAACCCGGTGCCGCACATGAGCTTCGTGCGCGGCAACAGTGGTATTGCCTTCCTCAAGAAGCGTTTCGAGGCCCTGCGTCAACATCACGCGTTCGCCGAGATGGAATACACCGAGGACCGCGCCACCATCGCCGAATGGGCACCGCTGCTGATTCCGGGCCGTGATGCCAACGAGCCGCTGGCAATGACCCGCGTACAAGCCGGCACCGACGTCAACTTCGGTGCGGTCACCGAACAGATGCTCGCCTACCTGACCAGCCAGCCCGATGCCAAGGTGACCTGCAACCAGAAGGTCACCGACCTCAAGCGTGATGGCGAAGGTTGGCTGGTGGACATCAAGGACACCCGCTCCGGCGCCACGCGCAAGCTCAGAAGCAAGTTCGTCTTCCTCGGTGCCGGCGGTGGCGCCTTGCCGCTGCTGCAACTGTCCGGCATTCCCGAAGGTAAAGGCTTCGGCGGCTTCCCGGTGAGCGGCCAGTGGCTGCGTTGCGACAATCCGGAAATCGTCCAGCAGCACCAGGCCAAGGTCTACAGCCAGGCTGCCGTAGGCTCGCCGCCGATGTCGGTGCCACACCTCGACACCCGCGTGGTCGATGGCAAGAAATCCCTGCTGTTCGGCCCTTACGCCGGCTTTACCACCAAGTTCCTCAAATATGGCTCGTTCCTCGACCTGCCGCTGTCGGTACGCCCCAACAACCTCGGCCCGATGCTGGCGGTGGCGCGCGACAACATGGACCTGACCCGCTACCTGATCAAGGAAGTGATGCAGTCCGAAGCGCAGCGCCTGGAAACACTGCGCGGCTTCTACCCGGAAGCCAAGGCCGAGGACTGGCGCCTGGAAGTGGCCGGTCAGCGCGTGCAGATCATCAAGAAGGATCCGAAGAAAGGCGGCATCCTGCAATTCGGTACCGAACTGGTAGCAGCTGCTGACGGCACCATTGCTGCCCTGCTTGGCGCCTCGCCGGGCGCTTCGGTAACGGTGTCGATCATGCTCGATCTGATTCGCCGCTGCTTCTCCGAGCAGGCCAAGAGCGAAGAGTGGCGCAGCAAGCTGGACGAGATCTTCCCGGCCATGGCCGACGTCCTGTCCAAGGATGCCGAGCGCTACCGCGAGGTGCAGAAGCAATCGAACCAGCGCCTGCAACTCGATCCCCCCAGCGCCTGATCGTCACGCACAAAAAACCGCCCTTCGGGGCGGTTTTTTATGAGCGCTGATCGGGTTACGGCTGAGCCCACGGCAGAATCGGGATGGCCGTCACCGCATTCTGCGGGCTGCCCTCGATCACCCGGTCGCTATAAACCAGATACACCAGCGTGTTGCGCTTGGCGTCGAAGAAACGCACCACCTGCATGGTCTTGAACACCAGCGAGGTGCGCTCCTTGAACACTTCCTCGCCGTCCTTGAGCGCGCCCTTGAAGGCAATGGGGCCGACCTGGCGGCAGGCGATGGAAGCCTCTGCGCGATCTTCGGCCAGGCCCAAGCCCCCCTTCACGCCGCCTGTCTTGGCGCGCGACAAGTAGCAGGTCACACCATCGACCTTGGG
>CAZIZA010000431.1:0-2320 GCA_964543555.1 uncultured Pseudomonas sp. | reverse complement strand
GCGCTACCGCCCGAATGGCGAAATCGGTAGACGCAGGAGACTTAAAATCTCTCGCTCGCAAGGGCGTGCCGGTTCGAGTCCGGCTTCGGGCACCATTGATCTGTTTCTAGCTGTCTCTATAAGTCTACGAAACCCATCTAGACCGGCCCTCTTGGCCGGTTTTGTTGTTTATGGCTGTCTACTCTTGCCTCCAGGCACATCCCTAAAATGGGTATACGTTTAGGTGTATGCCGGTTCGGCAAGGGAGGCATATACCTATGGCGCGTACCGTTACCCCGCTTTCAAAGGTGTTGATCCCCCAAAGATCAGAGAGCCTTGGATATCTATTGCGCCGTAGCCAACGCAATCAATCTGGAGGGGCGTGCTGTTACTGAAGCAATCGACTCTGCAGACGCATCACATGCGGTCTCTTACGAAACCGCCAGCGCAACCACTGCAAGTAGCCAAATATGTGCAACCTCAAGTGAACCACATGACGCCTCTGGGGGCTTTTTCGTGCCCTGCGGTTAGAATGGCCGGCATTTTCAGAAGGGGCGCAGCGTGGCCAGGTGGGACATTTTCTGCAGCGTAGTGGATAACTACGGTGATATCGGCGTGACCTGGCGGCTGGCCCGGCAATTGGCAGCGGAGCACAGGCATGCGCTGCGTCTGTGGGTCGATGATCTGGCGGCGTTCGTGCGCCTGTGCCCTGAAGCCAGCGTTGATGCCGAGTGCCAGCACTGGCAGGGTGTCGAGGTGCGGCGCTGGGCAGAGCCTTTCCCGGTGGTCGAGCCGGCGCAGGTGGTGATCGAGGCGTTCGCTTGTCAGTTACCACCCGCTTATGTTGCCGCGATGGCGGCCAGCGGCACGCGCCGGCTGTGGCTGAACCTGGAGTACCTCAGCGCCGAGGACTGGGTCGCGGGCTGCCATGGCCTGCCGTCGCCGCAGCCAGGCGGCTTACAGAAGTTCTTTTTCTTTCCAGGTTTCGTGGATGGCACGGGCGGCTTGCTGCGCGAGGCTGATCTGTCGGCGCGGCGCCGTGCCTTGCAGGCTGATGTGAAGGCGCAGCAGGTATTTTTGCAATCGCTCGGTGTGACGAGGGAGGCCGGTGCGCGGCTGATTTCCTTGTTCGCCTACGAGAACGCGGGGCTGGCGGGCTGGCTGGATGCATTGGCAGCCGATGCGCAGCCGACTCAGTTGCTGGTGCCGCAGGGCAAGGTGCTAGGGGATTTGCAGGTCTGGTTGGGTGAGGCGCAGTTGCTGCCCGGTGATCAACGCCAGCGCGGCAGTCTGCAGATTCAGGTGCTGCCTTTCGTCGCTCAGGACGATTACGACCGTTTGCTGTGGTGCTGCGACTTCAATGCGGTGCGTGGTGAGGATTCCTTCATCCGCGCGCAGTGGGCCGGGCGGCCTTTGCTCTGGCACATCTATCCGCAGGAGGAGGGCGCGCACTGGGACAAGCTGGAAGCTTTTCTGGCGATTTACAGCGCCGGCCTGCCGCCTGATGCAGCCAGTGCTCAGGCTCGATTGTGGCGGGCCTGGAACGCCGGCGAAGGCATGGCGGCTGCCTGGTCAGCGCTTGCCATGGCGTTGCCGGTGCTGCAGCAGCATGCCGGACAATGGTGTGATGAGCAGGCCGCTCGGGCGGATCTTGCCACAGCGCTGGAACAGTTTTACCTAAATTGGCTATCATACGCGGCCTAGATTTCTGTACCTCCCGCATATTTCGGATATCCGCATGAAAACTGCACAAGAAATGAGAGTCAACAGCGTGGCCCTGATCGATGGCCAGCCGTGGCTGATCCAGAAGGCCGAGTTCACCAAGTCCGGTCGTAACAGCGCCATCGTCAAGATGAAGCTGAAGAACCTGCTCAACGGTTCCAAAACCGAGACCGTTTACAAAGCCGACGACAAGATGGAGCCGGTGATTCTCGAACGCAAGGAAGTGAACCTGTCCTATATCAGCGGTGAGGACTACGTGTTCATGGATCCGGAGTACAACTCCTACGAACTGCGTGCTGAAGACCTGGAAAGCGTTCTGCCGTTCATCGAGGAAGGCATGAGCGACGTTTGTGAAGCCGTGTTCTTCGAAGGCAAGGTGATCTCCGTTGACCTGCCGACCACCATCGTGCGTCAGGTTGTTTACACCGAGAACGCTGCCCGTGGCGATACTTCCGGCAAGGTGATGAAGCCTGCCAAGCTGCGCAATGGCACCGAGATCAAAGTTGCCGAGTTCGTCGACATCGACGACTGGATCGAGATCGATACCCGTGACGGTTCCTACAAGGGCCGCACCCAGGCTCCGGCCTGAGCGTAAGCTGCACGAGAAACCCGGCCTAGG
>CAZIZA010000430.1:0-2399 GCA_964543555.1 uncultured Pseudomonas sp. | reverse complement strand
CCGGAAGGTTGCAGGGTGACGTTCATCAATCGATTCCCAGCTCGCTCCACAGCGCGTCGATACGCGCCACCACGGCCGGATCCTTCTCGATGGCGCGGCCCCATTCACGGGAGGTCTCGCCCGGCCACTTGTGGGTGGCGTCCAGGCCCATTTTCGAGCCCAAACCAGAGATCGGCGAGGCGAAGTCGAGGTAGTCAATCGGCGTGTTGTCGATCATCACCGTGTCGCGCTTGGGGTCCATGCGCGTGGTAATCGCCCAGATCACGTCATTCCAGTCCCGTGCGTTGATATCGTCGTCGGTGACGATAACGAACTTGGTGTACATGAACTGCCTGAGGAACGACCAGACACCGAGCATGACGCGCTTGGCATGGCCCGGGTACTGCTTCTTCATGGTCACCACCGCCATGCGGTAGGAACAGCCTTCCGGCGGCAGGTAGAAGTCGGTGATCTCGGGGAACTGCTTCTGCAGGATCGGCACGAATACTTCGTTCAGCGCCACGCCGAGGATCGCCGGCTCATCTGGCGGGCGGCCGGTGTAGGTGCTGTGGTAGATCGGATCGCGGCGCCGGGTGATGCGCTCGACGGTGAACACCGGGAAGGTGTCGACCTCGTTGTAGTAGCCGGTGTGGTCGCCGTAGGGGCCTTCCGGTGCGGTTTCGCCCGGATGGATCACCCCTTCGAGGACGATCTCGGCGCTGGCCGGCACCTGCAGATCACTGCCACGGGCCTTGATCAGTTCGGTACGGTGCCCGCGCAGCAAGCCGGCAAAAGCATATTCGGAGAGGGTATCGGGCACTGGCGTGACGGCGCCGAGAATGGTCGCCGGGTCGGCGCCAAGCGCCACGCAGACCGGATAGGGTTTATCCGGGTAAGTCTTGCACCAGTCGCGAAAATCCAGCGCGCCGCCACGGTGGCTGAGCCAGCGCATGATCACCTTGTTGCGGCCGATCACCTGCTGACGGTAGATACCGAGGTTCTGCCGCTCCTTGTTCGGCCCCTTGGTGATGGTCAGGCCCCAGGTGATCAACGGCGCCACATCGCCCGGCCAGCAATGCTGGATCGGCAGTTTGCCCAGGTCGACGTCATCGCCTTCCTCGATCACTTCATGACAAGGCGCGTCCTTGACCACCTTGGGCGCCATGGAGATGACCTTCTTGAAGATCGGCAGCTTGCTCCAGGCATCCTTGAGCCCCTTGGGCGGCTCGGGCTCCTTGAGGAAAGCCAGCAGCTTGCCGATCTCGCGCAGCTCGGACACCTCTTCGGCGCCCATTCCCAGCGCCACGCGTCTGGGCGTGCCGAACAGATTGCCGAGCACCGGTACATCGAAGCCGGTGGGCTTCTCGAACAACAACGCCGGGCCACCCTTGCGCAGGGTACGATCACAGATTTCGGTCATGTCCAGAATCGGTGAGATCGGCGTCTGGATACGCTTGAGTTCGCCGCGTTTTTCCAGTTCACGGATGAAGTCGCGCAGGTCGCGATACTGCATGCAGGAGCCTCGTGTCGGACAGCCAGGAGTCGGCCGCAAAGTTTAGCGCCGAAGTCGGACTTTCAGAAGGCTTGAAAGCCTCCAGATACGACAAGGCCGGGTTTCCCCGGCCTTGTGGCAAGACATGAACCGCTTATTTGCGCTTCATCGACAGGAAGAACTCGTCGTTGGTCTTGGTTGCCTTGAGCTTGTCGATGAGGAACTCGATGGCGGCGATCTCATCCATGGGGTGCAGCAGCTTGCGCAGAATCCACATGCGCGACAGCTCTTCTTCGCCGGTCAGCAACTCTTCGCGGCGGGTACCGGATTTGTTGATGTTGATCGCCGGGAAGGTGCGCTTCTCGGAAACACGGCGATCGAGAATCAGCTCCATGTTGCCGGTGCCTTTGAATTCCTCGTAGATCACTTCGTCCATCTTCGAGCCGGTTTCCACCAGCGCGGTGGCGATGATGGTCAGCGAACCGCCTTCTTCGATGTTACGTGCGGCACCGAAGAAGCGCTTGGGCTTCTCAAGGGCGTGGGCGTCGACACCACCGGTGAGGACCTTGCCGGAGCTCGGGATAACGGTGTTGTAGGCGCGTGCCAGACGGGTGATGGAGTCGAGCAGGATGACCACGTCCTTCTTGTGCTCGACCAGGCGCTTGGCCTTCTCGATCACCATCTCGGCAACCTGCACGTGGCGGGTCGGTGGCTCGTCGAAGGTCGAGGCGACCACTTCGCCGCGCACGGTGCGCTGCATTTCGGTCACTTCTTCCGGGCGCTCGTCGATCAGCAGGACGATCAGGTGGCACTCGGGGTTGTTGCGGGTGATGTTCGAGGCGATGTTCTGCAGCATGATCGTCTTGCCCGCTTTCGGCGGAGCGACGATCAGGCCGCGCTGGCCCTTGCCAATCGGCGCGCAGAGGTC
>CAZIZA010000429.1:0-2425 GCA_964543555.1 uncultured Pseudomonas sp. | reverse complement strand
GCCATGCACGCATCGTTTCGACTCCCGAAAAACTGCCGGCGAATCTAACATGCTGCTTCCTTGCAGTCTGTGCTGGCACTTCTCAGGCGAACCACCGAACATCAATTCATGCTCAGTCAAATCCCTACCCACCTCATCGCTGGCCCGCTCGGTGCCGGCAAGACCACGTTGATCCGTCACCTGCTGGCGCAAAAGCCGGCGGGCGAGCGCTGGGCGGTGCTGATCAACGAATTCGGCCAGATCGGTCTGGACGCCGCCTTGCTCGAACAGGGCGACGACGGCACTGCCCTGGCCGAGGTGGCCGGTGGTTGCCTGTGTTGCGTCAACGGCGCGCCGTTTCAGGTTGGCCTCGGGCGCCTGCTGCGCAAGGCCAGGCCCGATCGCCTGCTGATTGAGCCATCCGGCCTGGGGCATCCGGCGCAGTTGCTGGCGCAATTGCGTCAGCCGCCCTGGCTCGGTGTGTTGGCCGTGCAACCGGCGCTGATGGTGCTGGATGCTGCCGCGCTGGCTAGCGGTCAGCCGCTGCCGGACGTGCAGCGTCAGGCACTGGATAAGGCCGGCTTGCTGCTGTTGAACAAGAGCGAAGGCTTGGACGCCGAGACGCGAGCGCGGATTGCTACCGATCTGCCATCCGTGCCGCTGCACTGGGCCGCGCAGGGTCGGCTAGACCTGGCCTTGCTGCCGGGCCTGGCGACGCAGGCTTCGCCCGTCGAGGTGAGCGCCGAGTTATCCACAGGCGTTGCGGGCCTGGAGCAGATCTGGCGCAATGCCGTCGAGCCGATCTGCCAGGTGCAGGACCAACCCGAGGGCTGGAGTATCGGCTGGCGCTGGCACCCGAGCCAGCGCTTCGACCTCAAGCAGGTCAGCCGTTGGCTGCAAAGCCAGGGTTGGCTCAGGGCCAAGGCCGTGCTGCACGGCGGCGAAGGCTGGCACTCGCTGAATGCGTTGCCGGGGCAAGCGCTACAGGCCTGGACTCCGAGCGAATGGCGTAAGGACTCGCGCCTGGAATTGATCTTCGCTCAGGCGCAGGACGTCGAAGCGTTAAGTGCCGCATTCGCAGCCTGCCGGACTCCCGCGGTCGGCTGATACACTCGCTGCGCCATCATCCATCGCTGTGGATAACCTTCATGCAATTGCTGCCCTGGTCTCACGATACCTCTGCCGGTTTCACCCTGCGCGGCTGGCATACGCCGCCCTCGGGTAAGCCGCTGCTGCATTTCCTGCACGGCAACGGCTATTGCGGTCGCGTCTATACGCCGATGCTGGCGAAGTTGGCCGAAGACTTCGACCTCTGGTTATGCGACGTGCAGGGCCATGGCGACAGTGATCATGGCGGCCGTTTCCATGGCTGGAACCGCAGCGCCGAGCTGGCGGTGGAGGCCTTCGACACCTTGCGCGGGCCATTCGGCGACGTACCGCGCTTCGCCCTGGGCCACAGCTTCGGTGGGGTACTCACCAGCCTGATCCTGGCGCGTCATCCCGAGCTGTTCCGCCGCGCCGTGCTGCTCGATCCGGTGCTGTTCAGCCCGGTGATGATCGGGGTGATGGCACTGTCCGATGTGCTTGGTCTGGCGCAACGTACCGGCCTGGCGAAGAAGGCACAGAAACGCCGCCGGCAATGGCCGGACCGTGCCAGTGCGCACGCTGCGCTGCATGGCCGTGGCATGTTCCGTGGCTGGGATGAGGCGGCGTTCGACGCCTATATCGAGCATGCCTTGAAGGACGTCGAGGGCGGCGTCGAACTCAAGTGCCGGCCAAGCCGCGAGGCCGATATCTTTGGCTCCTTCCCACGGCGCCTGTGGCCGTCGCTGGCCAAGGTCGTGACGCCCACCGAGGTGATTTACGGCGCAACCACTTATCCCTTCGTCGCCAAATCGGTGGCGCGCTGGTGCGCGAGCAACGCCCATGTGCGCAGTCAGGTGGTGCCGGGCGGGCACTGCTTCATGCAGGAGCAGCCACTGGATAGCGCCGAGCGCGTGGCGGACTTTCTGCTGCAGCGCGGCTGAATCGGGCAGGCGCTACTGCGCTTTGCGCCGCCAGTCTTCCAGGCGGATGACATTGCCTGGCTGCTGTACCGCAACCGGTTCGGGCTGCGGTTCCAGTATCGGGTGGGGCTGCAGTTCGATGCGGCCAAGGTACGGGCCGAACATGCTGATCTGTCCTCGCAGGCGTTGCTCGCCGGTGACGGTGAACTCGAAGTCATAGAGTCGCGCCAGGCGCCGATGGCCTTTGGCATCACGCTGGATGGCCAGGCGGCGCAGCGCCACGGCGCCATCGAGCAGCTCCACGTCGAGCTTGGCGCAGTGCTGCTTGGCGAAGGCCAGCGCACGCTCGCGAATACCGTGGCCGCGCCATAGCCAGGCGCAGGCAGCGGCGAACAGCATCAGCAGGAACACATCGAACAGGTTGATCATGGCGACTCCAG
>CAZIZA010000428.1:0-2433 GCA_964543555.1 uncultured Pseudomonas sp. | reverse complement strand
AGGAAGCCTTCCAGGTGATCAGCAACGCGCAGAAATTCCTGCGCTTTCGCTACCCGGCGCAAGCGGCGGGCCGCCCGCGATGAGCGGGCACGCGGCTCAGGACTGGCCACAACTGTTCGCCAACCTCGCCGGCAGCAGCCGCGACCCGCGCCTGCGCGCCTTCTACGGCGCCGGCTGCGTCGCCGCCGATACGCCATTGGCAGCAGTGCCACTGGTGGCACTGGACGTGGAAACCACCGGCCTCGACCCGCGCGAACACGCCATCGTCAGCCTTGGTCTGGTGCCGCTGAACCTGCAACGCCTGCGCTGCGCAGAAGCCCGTTACTGGGTGGTCAAACCCACCAGCGAGTTGAGTGCCGAATCGGTCACCTTCCACCACATCACCCACAGCGACATCCGCCACGCCCCACGCCTGGCCAGCGTGCTGGACGAGTTGCTCGAAGCAATGGCCGGTAAGGTGGTGGTCGCGCACTACCGCAACATCGAACGCAGCTTCCTCGACCAGGCCGTGCGCCAGCACCTGGGTGAAGGGCTGATCTTCCCCATCATCGACACCATGGAACTGGAAGCCCGCCTGCACCCCAAACGCACCGTGGGCTGGTGGGACCGCCTGCGCGGCCGCCAACCCATCTCCATCCGCCTGGCCGACAGCCGCCTGCGCTACGGCCTGCCGCTGTACTCGGCGCACCATGCACTGACTGACGCCCTGGCCTGTGGCGAACTGCTGCAGGCGCAGGTGGCGAGGCACTATTCGGCGGATACGCCGGTGGGGGCGGTTTGGAGCTAAGCTCGTAGTCGCTCTTCGTAGGAGAGGCTTCAGCCGCGAAGCTTTTGGCTTGGCTTCACCTTGAGCCGACGTGTGGACTTGGAGCAAGTAGCCTGGGTAGAGCAGCGCGAAACCCGGGAACTCACAAATAATGGATTTCGCCGTGCTCTACCCATCCACGGCTACCAGCAACGCCTTCAATCTATGACAGCGCAGACGCACACCCATGAACCGCCGCAAAAAGATCAAACAACTGCTCGAAGCCCACGCCAAGAAGGCCAATGCCAAACTCGCGCCCAAAAGCAACAAACCCAAGTACATCAGCAAGGCTGACAGGGCGAAGTTGGAGGCTGAAGCGGCTCAAGAGCCTGTCACGCCCGCTGACCAAGCGTCGGATTGATCGCTCCCACGCTCCGCGTGGGAATGCAGCCCAGGACGCTCTGCGTCCGTTGCAGTTTAGGCAGAGTCCGCCGACGCAGAGCGTCTCGAACGGAGGTACCCACGCAGAGCGTGGGTACCATCGGCAACAACTACTCGAAGCCCACGCCAAGAAGGCCAATGCCAAACTCGCGCCCAAAAGCAACAAACCCAAGCAAGTAGCCTGGGTAGAGCAGCGCGAAACCCGGGAACTCACAAATAATGATGGTTCCCACGCTCCGCGTGGGAGCGCAGCCCAGGACGCTCTGCGTCCGTTGCGGTTTAGGCAGAGTCCGCCGACGCAGAGCGTCTCGCACGGCGATGCCCACGCAGAGCGTGGGTACCATCAAAAGCACCCTCTAACCCGGCCCCTCGGCGTGGGCATCCTGCGTTGCTCTACCTCCTGCATCCGTGCAGTCGTCTCCCCTGAATGGGAGAGCGGAGTAAAAGCATCGCGGCTGAAGCGGAATGCCGCCCAGCCCCTCCCATATGAACGGGCTAGCCCAGTACCTTGTCCGCCGTATAAACCGCCTCGTCGAGAAACACGTTCACTGCCGGGTGATCGCGCTCACCCTTGCGGTAGGCGAGGAAGACCCCGCGCTGGATAGCCGGCAGCAGCGGCACTGCGATGACACCCGGTAGCGGGCGCACCAGGCGCAGGCCGGAGACGATGGAGATGGAGTTGCCCGAGGCAACCATGGCCGCGACCATCTCGAAGCCGGCGCAGTGGGCGTTGATGCGCGGGGCAAAACCCGAGCGGCGGCACAGGTTGGTGATGAATTCACCGAATGAACTGCCGGTGGAGTCCAGCGCCCAGGCTTCGTCGCGCAAATCGCTAATGGTCAGGCTATCGCGCCGGGCCAGGGCGTGATCGATGGGCAGCAGCACGTGCAGCAAGTCCTGGGTCAGGGGAATCAGCGCGTAGTGTTCGCGGTTTTCGTCGGGCTGCACGGCCAGATCATCGATTACCGCCACATCAATCTGCCAGGCGCCGAGGGCGCTGAGGCTTTCCTGCGGCTCCAGATCCAGCACCACCACGTTCAACCGAGGGTAGGCGCTGCGCAAGCTGCGCACGGTTTGCGCGATCACCGCCACGGCAATCGAGGGGAAAGCAGCCACTCGTAGCTCACCGGCGATCTCGCCGCGCAGCAGCGCCAGCTCCGAGCGCGCTTCGTCGAGCACCACCAGAATGCGTTCGGCATGCGCCACCAGGCGCTCGCCGGCCGGGGTCAGCACCACACCGCGCCCGC
>CAZIZA010000427.1:0-2443 GCA_964543555.1 uncultured Pseudomonas sp. | reverse complement strand
AAGGCCTCGGCGTGTCCTGGCGCAACGCGACCCAGCGCGGCAACGTCACCACCGACGCCGACGAAAATCGCCTGATCCTGAGCTACACCTTGACCCTTCTGTAAACCCGGTTTCGCCATCTCCTGACCGGCCCGCCAACGGGCTGGAAGGTGACTCATCCGCCCACGGAGATGATCATGAAAAGCACCACCTTGCGTCTTGGCCTGGCCGCACTGTTCGCGGCCTGGTTGCCGACTGCCGCACATGCGGCGCCGCTCGAGGAAGTACGCCTCGACTACGCCTTCTATTCCCCGGAAAGCCTGGTGATCAAACACAACGGCTGGCTGGAAAAAGACTTCGCTTCCACCGGCACCGAGGTGCGCTGGGTACTGTCCCGGGGCAGCAACAACTCGCTGGAGTTTCTCAACAGCGGCGCGTCGAATTTCGCATTGACTTCAAGCATCTCGGCCTTTGTCAGCCGCACCAACGGCCAGCCGGTGAAAACTATCTACAACTACCTCTGGTCTGTGCCCAGCGCGATCCTTGTGCAAGCCGATTCGCCCTACCAGACGCTGCATGATCTGCGCGGCAAACAGATTGCCGCCACCAAAGGCACCGACCCTTACTTCTTCCTGCTGCGCGCCCTGGCCGCCGAGAACCTCAAGCCTGCCGACGTGAAAATCGTTCATCTGCAGCACCCCGAGGGGCGCACGGCTCTGGAACAAGGTCGGGTAGATGGCTGGGCGGGTCTCGACCCCCACATGGCCGGTGCGCAATTGGCGGGTGCG
The DNA here is from genome assembly GCA_964543555.1 of uncultured Pseudomonas sp. Classification (GTDB taxonomy): domain Bacteria; phylum Pseudomonadota; class Gammaproteobacteria; order Pseudomonadales; family Pseudomonadaceae; genus Aquipseudomonas. The sequence goes on along the minus strand of CAZIZA010000427.1, from coordinate 1,676 downwards.
CGGTTCATCTATCAAAACGCGGAGTTTGGTCTCGGCGCCTTCCTTAATACGCAGGAGCGCTTTCTCGCCGAGCAGCCAGAAGCTGTCGCTACGGTGGTAAAGGCCTACGAGCGTGCACGTCGCTGGATAATCGCCAACCCGGAAGAGACTGCTCAACTGGTGTCCGGTGAAACTCAACTGCCGGTCGAGGTCATTCGCCTGCAACTGAGCCGTTATGACTTCAGTAAACCACTGCCTGGCCAGGTTCACCTGGATGCGATCAAGCCGGTCATTCCGTTGCTGGTTGCCGATGGCGTGCTGCGCCGCAACGCCGATACCGAGGCGGCGCTGGCCAGCCTGATCGATGCCCGCATCGCCAAGGACGTTATCGAGGCCAGTGATGAGCCGCGTTGAGAGCCTGCCCCAGGCCCAGTCGAGGCTCGCCTGGCGAAGCTGGCTGCCTGGCCTGTCGAGTCTGCAGGGCTGGTTGCTGCCTGCGATGCTACTGGCCGTACTTGAGTCTGTGGTGCGTATCGGCTGGATACCTGCCTACCTGATGTCCGCACCCAGCGAGCTGGCCGTGACCTTGTGGGAGCTGGCTGAAGGGCCGCTGTGGACGCACATCCTCGCCAGCTCACTGCGTGTGCTGGCAGGGTTCGCCATCGGCGCCTCGCTGGCGCTGGTACTCGGTTCATTGGTTGGTTTGAGTCGTCGGCTGGAGGCGTACCTCGATCCGACCTTTCAAGCCCTGCGGGCTGTTCCGGGCTTGGCCTGGGTGCCACTACTGCTGATCTGGCTGGGCATCGACGAGTCATCGAAAGTCACCCTGATCGCCATTGGCTCGTTCTTCCCGGTTTACCTCAACCTGGTGGCCGGCATCCGTAACGTCGACCGCAAACTGGTCGAGGTGGGCGAGTTGTGCAACCTGTCGCGTTTGGCAACCATCCGGCGCATCTTCGTGCCGGCCGCGCAGCCGTACCTGTTCACCGGTCTGCGCGCGGGGCTGTCGATGGCCTGGTTGTGCGTAGTGGCTGCAGAGCTGCTGGCTGCCACCGAAGGTATTGGCTACCTGCTGACCGATGGCCGTGAAGTATCGCGCCCGGATCTCGTGTTGGTCGCCATCGCCACTTTAGCGGTCATGGGCAAGTTGAGCGATAGCCTGCTCAAGGGCCTGGAAACACGCGCCCTGACCTGGCGCGACAACTACGACGGGGACAAGCGATGAGTGCATTGATTGAACTGCGCCGGGTCAGCAAATCCTTCGGCGCCACCGTGGTGCTCAATGACGTTAGTTTGAGCCTGGCCGCTGGCGAAGTGGTCAGCCTGCTCGGCCCTTCCGGCTGTGGCAAAAGCACCCTGCTGCGCATTGCCGCCGGGCTGGATCAGGACTACCAGGGCGGACTGGAACTCAACCCGCTGCTCAACTTTGGCCGTGGCAACGGCATAGGCGTGGTGTTCCAGGAGGCCCGGCTGATGCCCTGGCTGAGCGTGGCGCAGAACGTCGGCTTCGCCGATGGCTGGGTGGCCGACGACTCGTGGGTGCAGCAACTGCTGCGCGACGTCGGCCTGCACGGGCGTGGCGAGGCGCTGCCTAAGCACCTCTCTGGCGGCCAGGCGCAGCGTGTGGCGATTGCCCGTGGTTTGTACGGCAAACCGCAGGTGCTGCTGCTGGATGAGCCCTTCAGTGCAGTGGACGC
>CAZIZA010000426.1:0-2470 GCA_964543555.1 uncultured Pseudomonas sp. | reverse complement strand
TGTGGGAGGGGCTTGAGCCGCGATTGTCGCCGCTGAAGCGCCTACTACGGTGTTTGGGCGTGAGGGGATGTCGCTGTTTACATCCCCCAGCCGGTGGCATGTAGCCTGGGTAGAGCATCGCGAAACCCGGGGAACACGCTCCCGGGTTTCGCTGCGCTCTACCCAGGCTACGTCAAAGTTGTGGGAGGGGCTTGAGCCGCGATCATCGCCGCTGAAGAGCCCTCCACGGTGTTTGGGTGTGGGGGGGATGTCGCTGTTTACATCCACCAGCCTGTGGACATGTAGCCTGGGTAGAGTATCGCGAAACCCGGGGAATACGCTCCCGGGTTTCGCTGCGCTCTACCCAGGCTACGTGCTGTGTAAAAAGCAAACCCGGTGGTGGCCAGGGGCGGCTTTGCACTACAGTCCCCTGGTCCGGTCGCCAGGACGGCTTTTCCTGGCCAGAGATGTTGCAGGAGGTGCTGATGCGTTTACCGAGCATGCGCTACGCCATGGTCTGGACACTGGTGGTGGTTCTCGTGATTGTGGCGGCTCTGCTGGGTATCCGCATCGTCGGGTTGTCGGCGTTGCCTGAGTTGCAGCCCTGGCATCGCCTGGTGCCGCAGGAACTGGATGTCAGTGAACTGGAGGAGGGCGACTGGCAAGCCTATCTGGCGGCAGAGGCGGCTGTGTTCGAGCACCTGCAGCGCGAGCTGATCGAGCCGGTGACGGCGTCCGGCCAGGCGCCTTACAGTCGTTACGCCAGCGACAGCCCGGTTTACCCCGGCAATCTGCCGCGTGACTGGAATCGCTCCTTCATTCTGCAACCGTCAGGGTCAGCACGGGGCGTGGTGGTGTTGCTGCATGGCCTGACCGACTCGCCCTACAGCGCGCGCCATATTGCCCGGCACCTGAGCGAGCAGGGCTTGCTCGCAGTGGTACCGCGCATGCCTGGCCATGGCACGGTGCCGGCGGCGCTCACCGCTGCGCACTGGGAGCAATGGCTGGCCGCTACCCGTCTGGCGGTACGCGAAGCCAGGCGCCAGGTGCCGGATGGGCCGCTGTATCTGGTGGGTTACTCCAATGGCGGTGCGCTGGCGCTGCGCTATAGCCTGGCGGCGCTGGAGGACGAGCAACTGGCCATGCCGCAACGCCTGGTGCTGATTTCACCGATGATCGGTGTCACCAGCTACGCGCGTTATGCCGGCTTGGCTGCCTTGCCAGCCGTTCTACCGGCCTTCGCCAAGTCGGCCTGGATGAGCGTGCTGCCGGAGTTCAATCCGTTCAAGTACAACTCCTTTCCGGTACACGCGGCCCGACAGACCTACGAGCTGACGCGTGAGGTGCAGCATGCATTCGAGGCGGCCGAAGCGGATGGTCGCTTGTCACGCTTGCCGCCGGTGCTGGCCTTCCAGTCGCTGGCTGATAACACCGTAAGTACCCCGGCCGTGGTGCGCAATCTGTTCGAGCGTTTGCCGGCCAATGGCAGTGAGTTGGTGATCTTTGACATCAACCGCTCGTTGGCGGTCAGCTCGTTGTTGCGAGCCGACATGAGCGGCTTGCTGGAGCAGCTACTGCCACCGGCCACGCGTGACTACGATCTGACCGTGGTCGGTGTAGGTACCGAGCAGGGCCGTGTGGTCGAGGCCCGCCGCATCGCTGCCGGCAGCCAGCAGGTGCAGCGCCAGCCGCTGGGCGTGGAGTACCCGAGCCAGTTGTTCTCGCTGTCGCATGTCGCCTTGCCGTTTCCGCCTGACGATCCGCTGTATGGCAGCGAGCCGGCAGCGGGTGAGTCCTACGGCGTGGCGCTTGGCACGCTGGCACCGCGAGGCGAGCACGGTGTGCTGGTGGTGGGGCTGGACAGCTTGCAACGGGTCACGTCCAATCCCTTCTATGACTACCTGCTGCAGCGCATCGACGAAGATCTGTAGGTGCGCTGTGCCAGGTCGCAATAGCGTCCCTGTTACAGCCGGAATCGCCCGACCAGATTGTCCAGTTGCGTCGACAGTGCCTGCAGGTCGCTGCTGGCCTGGTTGAGCTGATCGGCGATGTGGGTGGTGCCGACGGTCAGTTCGTTGATGTCGACGATATTGCGGTTGATGTCCTCGACCACGCTCGATTGCTCTTCGGTGGCGGTGGCGACCTGGATGTTCTGGTCGCTGATCTGGCCGATGTGACTGTTGATTTGCTCCAGCGCGGCCGACGCCTTGCTTGCGTACTCCACCACCAGGGCGCTCTGCCGCTGACCCTTGGCCATGGCTTCGACGGCTGAGCGCGACTCGGTCTGCAGGCGGTCGATGACCTGCTGGATTTCTTCCGTGGATGCACCGGAGCGGCTGGCCAGGGTGCGTACTTCATCCGCCACCACGGCGAAGCCGCGGCCCTGTTCGCCCGCGCGTGCCGCTTCGATGGCCGCGTTGAGGGCGAGCAGGTTGGTCTGTTCGGAAATGCTGCGGATGGTATTGAGCGTGGTGCTGATGGCTTCGGTCTG
>CAZIZA010000425.1:0-2476 GCA_964543555.1 uncultured Pseudomonas sp. | reverse complement strand
CGTGGCCGACTTGCGGCTCGCTGACGCCAAGGTCGGCGGCGACGTTGGGCATCAGGCCCATGATGGCGAACTCGCCGGTGCCGATGGCGAAGCCGCCGAGGGCCAGGGCGAGTTGAATAAGCAGGATCGCGCCAGGCGACAGGCCGGTCGCGGCGTTGGAAGAGGGATGGCTCATGAATAACCTTGGATCGGGGCGAGCGGGGCGCCGGATTATATTCTCCCAGCACCCCGCTTGGGTATTTGCAGCGGCTCTATCTCGGGCTTTTCGTTGGCATGCCGGACGAAGAGACCGAGGTCAACGCTCAGGGCCGCACGGGAAAGTACGCTCAGTTGCGAGCCGGAATATTCAGGCCGCGCTGAACTGCCGGTCGGGCGAGGAAGGCATCGAGCACGCGGCGCACGTTGGCGAAACGCTCGAACTGCACCATCTCACCGGCCTTGTAGAAGTCCACCAGGCAGCGTACCCAGGGCAGCACGGCGATATCGGCGATGCTGTACTCACCCATGATCCAGTCACGTCCCTGCAGGCGCTGGTCAAGTACACCGAGCAGGCGAGCGGATTCGGCCACGTAGCGGTCGCGCGGGCGTTTGTCCTCGTATTCGGCTCCCGCGAATTTATGGAAGAAGCCGAGCTGACCAAACATCGGGCCGACGCCGCCCATCTGCCACATCAACCATTGAAGGGTCTCGTAGCGGGCAGCGGCATCCTGTGGCAGTAACTGGCCGGTCTTCTCCGCCAGGTAGAGCAGAATCGCGCCGGACTCGAATAGTGCCAGCGGCTGGTCGCCCGGCCCGTTCGGGTCGAGGAGGGCAGGAATCTTGTTGTTCGGCGTCAGCGAGAGAAATTCCGGGCTGAACTGCTCGTTACGCTCGAAGCTGATCAGGTGTGCCTCGTAGGGCAGGCCGATTTCTTCCAGCATGATCGACACCTTGACGCCGTTGGGCGTAGGCAGCGAATACAGTTGCAGGCGCTCGGGATGCTGGGCGGGCCATTTGTGGGTGATGGGGAAGGCACTGAGGTCGGTCATGGCGATTCCTGGTCGAATGGGCCGAAAGAGGTGGCGATCAGAGCACGAGTCGGGGGCGCTCGGGAAATCGATACAGCTGCTAGTCGTCATCGACTCGGATAATCCCGCCGGGTTCCCTGCGTGCGAGGGAGGCGGTATGGTGCCAGTTTTCATTCACCCGGCACGGAGCCCATCGGCATGAGCCTGCACGGTACTTACGACTCCCAGAACATCTTCGCCCAGATCATTCGTGGCGACCTGCCTTGCTACACACTCTACGAGGACGACGACGTGTTGGCCTTCCTCGATCTGTTCCCGCAGTCCAGGGGGCATAGCCTGGTCATTCCCAAGCGTGCTGCTGCGCGCAACATTCTCGAGATCGACGATGCCAGCCTGGCCAAGGTCATGGCCGTGGTGAAGAAGGTTGCCCAGGCCGTTGTCGACGAGTTGCAGCCGGCCGGTGTGCAGGTGGCGCAGTTCAACGGCGCGCCTGCCGGGCAGACGGTGTTCCATATCCACATGCACGTGATCCCGCGCTTCGAGGGCGAGGGGCTGGGCATCCATGCTGCCACCAAGGCCGACCCGGCCGAACTGGAAGCGCTGCAGAAGCGTCTGGCCAAACGTCTGCAGGGCTAAAGCGCCAGTGCCCTGGCCGAGGTGCCAGGTCAGGGTTGATGCTGGCGGCTGATACCTTGCTCACGGGCTTGCCAACCGCAATACTCAGGCGGCACAAATTCGCCCATGGAGGGCTTCATGCGCTCGATCCTCATCGCTCTGCCGCTGTTGCTGCTGGTCGGTTGTTCGTCGTTTCGAGGTGATCCCGAGCACGTCAAGCCGGTGCCAGGCGACCGCCTGCTGGCGTTTCAGCTGGCGCAGGCCAGTGCTGCGCAGATCGTGGTCAACCGTGACTTCGGCATGATGGGCGGCGGTTGCTACGTGGCCATCGAGGTGGATCGCAAGGTCGCTGCGCGCATCGGTGTCGGCGAGGTCGCCACCTTCCAGGTGCCGACAGGTACACGCGTGGTCGGCATCACCCCGGATCGCATGGATGACACCCTCTGCGGTAAGGGCCGCCTGCTGCGCGAGGTCGCGGTGCCGGTGAAAGCCGGGGAAACACGGTATCTGCGCATCGTCAGCCAGAACAAGGGCGGCTTCGATATTCGCCCGGATACGCCCTGATCCACGCGCATCGGTGGTCAACACCTCCAACCTGTGTTGAGTGACCAGTCAGGCCGGCGCCGGCTCGAAGCTGTCGGCGCGCGCCATACGCCACATGCGCTTGTAGAACTCGCCGCCGATATCGCCACTGATTAACTCGCCCGGCGCGAGAAACACGTGCTGTTGGGCGAACAGCTTGATCTCGGTAGCCGACATACGCTGCACCAGGTGTCTGGCATCGATCTGCGCCGGGTGGTCGAGGCCGGCGGCGGCGAGCATCTCGGCCAGTGCCTTGAGCGTGTTGCGGTGGA
>CAZIZA010000424.1:0-2480 GCA_964543555.1 uncultured Pseudomonas sp. | reverse complement strand
TCAGCGAGTCGAAGGCCATCATCACGGCCTTCATGCCTGAGCCGCACAGCTTGTTAATGGTGGTGCAACCGGTGGCAGAGGGCAGTCCAGCATTGAGCGACGCCTGGCGGGCCGGACCTTGCTTGAGACCAGCCGGCAGCACACAGCCCATGATCACTTCCTGCACGTCGGCCGGCTCGATACCGGCGCGCTTGAGCGTTTCTCGGATGGCGGCAGCACCCAGTTCGACGGCTGGCACGCTTGCCAGACTGCCTTGAAAACCGCCCATTGGCGTGCGAGCACCGCTGATGATGACGATATCGGACATGCTGTTACCTCAAGTTGAAAGTATGGCGGGGTACCGTCCTTTTCAGGACTTTATTGTTAATTTGATTCTAATCCGTGACTCGGGGCGACCATAGCGTCACGTTGCAAATCATCCTTTGGGCTGATTGAGCGCTGCGCAAGCCGCTCTAGAGTCTGGCCATACCCACCCCTTGTGTGCCTTAAGGTGATTTCATGCTGCAGACCCGACTGATTCCCCCCGCCGACAATGCTCATGCCTACCCGTTGCTGATCAAGCGCCTACTGTTATCAGGCAGTCGCTACGAGAAAACCCGTGAAATCGTCTATCGCGACAAGCTGCGCTACAGCTACGCGACCTTCAATGAACGTGTCGCACGTCTGGCCAACGTGCTCAGCGAGGCGGGCGTCAAGGCTGGTGATACCGTGGCGGTGATGGATTGGGACAGCCATCGTTACCTCGAGTGCATGTTCGCCATCCCGATGCTTGGCGCGGTGCTGCACACCATCAACATCCGCTTGTCGCCGGATCAGATCCTCTACACCATGAACCATGCCGAAGACCGCTTCGTGCTGGTCAACAGTGAGTTCGTACCGCTGTACAACGGCATTGCCGGGCAGCTCACCACCGTCGACAAGACCCTGTTGCTGACGGATGTCGGGGACACCAAAGCCGATTTGCCGAACCTCGTCGGTGAATACGAGAGCCTGCTGGCGGCGGCGAGCCCACACTACGATTTCGCCGACTTCGACGAGAACTCGGTGGCCACGACCTTCTACACCACCGGCACCACCGGCAACCCCAAGGGCGTGTACTTCACCCACCGGCAATTGGTGCTGCATACGATGTCCATGGCGGCCACGGTCAGTGCACTGGACAGTATTCGTCTGCTGGGTAATGACGATGTCTACATGCCCATCACGCCGATGTTCCACGTGCATGCCTGGGGCGTGCCCTATGTGGCCACCATGCTGGGGGTCAAGCAGGTGTATCCCGGTCGCTATGAACCGGATCTGCTCTGCCGGCTGATCAAGGAAGAAAAGGTCACCTTCTCCCACTGCGTACCGACCATCCTGCAGATGGTGTTGGGGGCACCAGGTGCGCAGGGCCATGATTTTGGCGGCATGAAGATGATCATCGGTGGCAGTGCGCTCAACCGTTCCCTTTATGAGGCGGCCAAGGCACGTGGCATCCAGCTGACAGCGGCTTACGGAATGTCTGAGACCTGTCCGTTGATCTCCAGCGGTTATCTCAATGAAGAACTGCGTGCAGGGAGTGAAGACGAGCGCACCTCTTACCGAATCAAGGCCGGTATTCCGGTTCCGCTGGTTGAAGCCAGAGTCATGGATGCCGAGGGCAAATTGCTGCCGAGCGATGGCGAGTCCCAGGGCGAGCTTGTGCTGCGCGCGCCCTGGCTGACTCAGGGCTATTTCCGTGAGCCTGAGAAGGGTGAAGAACTCTGGGCGCATGGTTGGCTGCATACCGGCGACGTGGCAACCATCGATGGCATGGGCTTCATCGAAATCCGTGATCGAATCAAGGATGTGATCAAGACCGGCGGCGAATGGATTTCGTCGCTGGAGCTGGAGGACCTGATCAGCCGTCACCCGGCCGTGCGCGAAGTAGCAGTGGTGGGGGTGCCCGATCCACAGTGGGGCGAGCGGCCGTTTGCCCTGTTGGTGCTGCGCGAAGAGCAGGCCCTGGATGCCAGAGGCCTGAAGGAACACCTCAAGCCTTTTGTCGAGCAAGGCCATATCAATAAGTGGGCGATTCCCACGCAGATCGCCCTTGTTACTGAAATTCCCAAGACCAGTGTCGGCAAACTGGACAAGAAACGCATTCGCGTCGAAATCGCCCAGTGGCAGGAAGCGGGGAGTGCGTTTCTGTCTACGCTGTGAGGGGCGAACTGACTGGGCAGTTAAGGTGACTGCTCAGTCAAACAAGCGTTTGGCTTGCTAATTGCTGTTTCACGTCCATGCTTGGCTAAAGGCAGGGTCTGAAACCTGCGGGCCAGAGTGCTCGAAGCTGCAAATCACACTTTCGAGGGATCAAGCAGTAGCAGCCGCTGGCTATAGTCAAAGCATCCATAACAAAAAACACATGGAGTAGCGTCGATGACAACAAAAACAAAACCCTACTGGCGCCTGGCAAAACTGCCGCTGGCCGTCAGCCTCGCTTCCACCCTTGCCGCTCCGGC
>CAZIZA010000423.1:0-2481 GCA_964543555.1 uncultured Pseudomonas sp. | reverse complement strand
GACAGGTCGGCGAGGTTGGTGAAGTTGGTGTAGGTGCCGAACTGGCTGTTGAACAGCACCGGTTCGGCTTCCATTTCGGCCAGGGTGCGGATGGTTGGCGAGGTCGGCACCAGCATGGCGTCGAAGCCAGCCAGGGCGTCGTTGATCACGCGGCTCAACTCGGCGCGAATGTACTCGGCCTTGTAGGCGTCGCAGGCGCTGTACTGGTGGCCACTGGCAACGATGCCGCGCACCACCGGGTTGATGTGTTCGGGGTTCACGCCTTCCACCGCGACGGTGCGTTCGGCGACCCAGGGGCCGTAGTAGAGCTGCTCGGCCAGTTGCTGGAAGGGGGCGAAATCGATCTCCACCAGCTCGGCGCCCAGCTCGCGCAGTTTGCCCAATGCGGCCTCATAGACCGCCTGGTTCTGGCTATCGCCGAAGAACTCCGGATCGGCCGGCACCGCCAGGCGCGGCTTGGCCGGCATGCCGACCTTGGCGCTGTTCGGGTTCTTGCGGCTGTAGGCATCGGCGGCGTCATAGCCGCCGGCGATATTGGCCACGGCCAGGGCATCGCCGACGGTCAGGGCGAACACCGAGATGCAGTCGACCGAGCGGCAGGCCGGCACCAGGCCGGTATTGGGCAGCCAGCCCTTGGTCGGCTTGAGCCCGACGATATTGTTGAAACCTGCCGGCACGCGGCCCGAGCCGGCGGTATCGGTGCCGAGGGCGAAGGGCACCAGGCCACGGGCGACCACGCTGGCTGAACCGGAGCTGGAGCCGCCGCTGACGTAATCCGGGTTGAAGCTGTTGGGTACTGCGCCATATGGCGAACGAGTACCGACCAGGCCGGTGGCGAACTGGTCCAGGTTGGTCTTGCCGATCAGGATTGCCCCGGCGGCGCGCAGGCGCGCGACCACGGTGGCGTCGGCAACGGCTTCATAGGCGAACTCGGGGCAGGCGGCGGTGGTCGGCCAGCCGGCGGCGTCGATATTGTCCTTGATGGCGAAGGGCACGCCGTACAGCGGCAGTTGGCTGCTATCGCCATCGGCGGCTTGTAGTGCAGCGGCCAATTCGGCGAACTGGCCAGCGAGCTGCGTTTCGCTGGCCAGGGCGATCCAGGCGTTATCGGCCTCGTCGAGTTCGGCGCGCAGGGCGCCGATCAGTTCGGCAGGTGATTGGCCATCGCGGTAGGCCTGTTGCCATTGGGCGAGGGTGAAGGCATGAGGTGCGTTGCGCATGTGCTGAAATCCCATCTTGTATCCAAGTTGGGATCAGCAGAGCAACGAGGGTGCCAGGTCTGCGTGCGCCTGTATTTTCAGGGGTACAGCGTGGTGATCGCGATTTTTACGAGCGCTGTCGCACCGTACTGGGGCCGACCTGCAAGCGAATGGTGCAGCGTTTTAGCGGCTGTCGGTGCGCGCAGCTTTGACTGCGAGATGCCGCCTGCCGCCTCAGGACAGCAGGTAGTTCTTCACTCCGGTGAAGATGATCTGCGCGGCCAGGGCACAGACGAAAAGGCCCATCAGGCGGCTGACGATCTGCAGCCCCTGGTCGCCCAGCAGGCGTTCGAACTGGTTGGACAGGTACAGCACCACGCCGACGGTGAGGCTGGCGAGGAAGATCGCCGCCACAGCCACCAGCTTGTCGTCCCAGTTCGGATGGCCGGCGCCCATCAACAGCAGCGCACCGATGGTGCCGGGGCCGACGGTGATGGGAATGGTCAGCGGCACGATGGTCACGTCCTGCTGCACGTTGTCGCTCTGCACCGCCGACTTGCCCTGAGCCATCCCCAGGGCGGAGATGAACAGCACGCTACCAGCGCCAATACGGAAGGCGTCGATGGTGATGCCGAACAGGGTGAAGATGTGCTTGCCGAACAGGTACAGCAGCACGCTCGCCACCAGTACCCCGGCGGCCACCTTCCAGGCCAGGCGCTTGCGCTCCCTGAGCGTGTAGCCGCGGCTCAGGCCGATAAAGCAGGACAGCACGAAGAAGGGGCTGTAGAGCACCAGCAGTTTCAGATAAAGCGTGAACAGTTCGGACATCGAGGGCTCATGTGCGGGGGAGCGGTAAGCGTTATGCAAGAGAGTAGAGCAGGCGCAATCCGCCATTGATACTCAGGCGGCGTGTTCCACCCGCCCCATGACATTACGACGGCTCGCGCTGGCGCTGCAGTTCGCGTTCGGCGATCCAGTGTTCGATCAGCTCGCGCAGTTGTGACAGCTCCACCGGCTTGGACATGTGGCCATCCATGCCGACGGCACGCGCGCGCTCCTTGTGTTCGCTGAGGATATGCGCGGTCAGCGCCACCACCGGCGTGCGCGGGCGTTTCTCGCTCTTTTCCCAGGCGCGCAGCTGTTCGGTGGCGGAGAAACCATCGAGCACCGGCATCTCGCAGTCCATCAGCACCAGGTCATAAGGCTGCGCCTTGATCGCGCTGAGGGCTTCCTCGCCGTTGCTGGCGGTGTCCGGCTTGAGGTTGAGCTTGCCGAGCATGCC
>CAZIZA010000422.1:0-2484 GCA_964543555.1 uncultured Pseudomonas sp. | reverse complement strand
TCTGTTCGGAAATGCTGCGGATGGTATTGAGCGTGGTGCTGATGGCTTCGGTCTGTGCGGCCAGCGCGCCGATGACCCTGGCGGCCTGTTCCAGTTCGCCGTTGAGCGCTTCGACCTGTTGCTGAGCCTGACCGACTACAGCACCGCCGTCGCTGGCATGCCGTGTCGCTTCACGGGCGACATCGGCGGCGTTCTCGGCATTGCGGGCGATTTCGTTGACGGTTGAGCCCAGCTCGTTGATGGCGGTGGCCACCTGCACCGTACGGTCACTTTGCGCTGCACAGTTGCTTTGGGTCAGACGTGCGCGCTCAGCCACATCGCGGGACATGCCCGACAGTTGCCGCGAGTTCTCGGCAAGCTGGCGCATGGCGCCATGCACCTTGTCGATGAACCGGTTGAAACTGCGGGCAATCTCGCTCAGCTCGTCCTGGCCCGTCAGCTCGATACGGGTGTCCAGTGCCAGGTTGTCGGCGGCCTGGCCCAGGCTGCTCTGCAGCACCTTCACGCGGCTGCGTAGTTGCACCACGATCAGCCAGGACATGACGATCGATACCAGCAGACCGACAGCGATTATGGCGATCTGGCGGGTCTGACTGTTCTGGTAGCTCTCGGCACTGTGCAGGTTCTGCTGTTCGGCCTGTTGCAGCAGTGCATCGAGCAAATCGTTGGTGCCCTGGCGCATCACCCCGTAGGTCTTGGCGTACTGGTCGCGATAAATCTGCTGGGCCTTGGCCATATCACCGGCATCGAAGGCGGCGAGCATCGGATTGATCTCGTTGCTGAGCATGGCCTCGAACTGATCGAGCAGCCTCTGCGCCTGGGCCTTGCGCTCCGGGTTGACCTGCGCAGCGACGGCCTGGCGCATCGCCTCGCGCATGCCGGGGATATCCTCGTTGCGTGCGTCCTGCACGCGCGACTTCACCCCACGCTCGTCACGTAGCGGGGTTTCCTGCAGCAGCATCATGTCGATGCCCACACGCATGCGCGGAATGCGCGACGCCACTTCGGCCATGGCGCGCATCGGCGCTGCGGTATTGAGATAGAGCGACTCCGTATCACGGTGCATGCTGGACATGCTGCTCAAACTGGTCAGCGCCACCAGCAGCAGAGCGATACAGGGGATGGCGACCGTTATGACGAGTCGGGTTTTCAGTGAGAGGGCGTCGAGGCGCATGGGGCAGAATTCCTGTTCAAGGCGATGACTACACATCGGGTGGCATACCATTGCAGCGTTGCCTGAGCAGTATCGGCAACCCTGCCTTCTTGCATAAGGGGCTGTTTCACTTATTTAGGCGTAATTATCAGCGCCTGCGAGTTTGCCAGCCTTTGAACGGCCCTTGGGTGACTGCTGCGTGGCCGCCAGATGAAACCAGGCAGGCGGATAGCGCGCACCCCGTATCGGTGGCAAAGGGACTGTCCTCGCCCGCAGTGTCGTCAGGAAGACAGGTGCGAAGGCAGATTCTACCCTCGACCCGATGACGCCTTTGAGGCATCTTGTCGCCGCCCGCTCGCTGTCAAAGGAAGCCTCTGTACATGTTCGAAATCCAGCCTGTCGATCCGTCCCATTACCGCCAGCAGACGCGTCGCAGCACGTTGATCATCGCGCTGATCTTCCTCGCGCTGGCGATGCTCTGCGCCACTGCCAGCACGCAGACATTCGGCACCCCTGGCGGCGACAACTTCACATGGAATCTGCTTGGGGTGCTCGTCGGTCTGGGCCTGACCATCGCCCTGGTGCGCCTGCAGCTATGGCCTCGGCCATTCATGGCATCGGCTGTTTATGGTTGGCGCCTCAAGCGCAGCCTGATGCGCGTCACCAACGTCATGCATCACGTCAAGGCAGGTGTCGCGCAGGGTGATGAAAGTGCGATGAAGCTGCTGCGCTTCTATCACCTGGGGGTGGCCCAGATGCATCAGCTCGATGGCAACTCCAGCGAGTTGAGCCAGATGGTGCGTGAGAGCGACAGCCATCGCGAGGCGATGGAGCAGCTCGGGCTGGATGTCGAGCAGACGCGGCTTGACCTGGCCTGGCTGGAGCGAGTGAAGGCATTCAAGGCTCAACAGTCATAAGCCGAAGTCTCGGCTGTTCGGGGCATGTGCGACATATCCCCTGACATTTACCGGGACACATGTCCGCCGCTTAAAGGTTATTGAAAGGTTCGCCTCTTAGCCTCCGCACGCGCTTTGCGTGCTTGACAAGAAAAAGAGGAGAAAGCGGTTTGTTGACCCTGATTGGCCTGTTGACCATCTGCAGCCTGGTTGTGCTGCTGCTCATCGGGCGCATGTCGCCTGTACTGCCGTTGATCGTGGTGCCGCTGCTGGGCGCACTGGCCGCAGGCTTCGGCCCCGAGGCGATTTCCGGTTTCTTCACCGATGGCATCGGACGTGTGACGGCCATCGCCACCATGTTCGTGTTTGCCATTACCTTCTTCGGCGTGCTGCAGGACACCGGGCTGTTTCGCCCGCTGATCAATGGCATGGTGC
>CAZIZA010000421.1:0-2501 GCA_964543555.1 uncultured Pseudomonas sp. | reverse complement strand
TCATCGGCCAGGGGTACATGGTCTTCCACCAGCAACAGGCGCATCAGTCGTCTTCCTCATCCTTCAGAATAGTGCCGTTGCGGGCATCCAGTTCGAGCTCGCGCACCACGCCCGAGGTGGTCAGAATCTCGACCTCATAGACCAGCACACCGTCCTCCTCTTCCAGCTCCGCCTCAAGCAGCGTGGAGCCGGGGTAGGCATTGCCGATGTGCTGCATCAACTGCTCGAACGGCATGATGACCCCCTCGCGGCGCAGGCGCAGCGCTTCATCCTGATCGAGATCGCGCGCAACGCCTGGCACGCTGGCAAGGCCGCTCGCCAGAACCAGCAACAGCGCGGTGGTACGACGAAACTTCATCAATCGTCCTGGTGGTTCTTGAGAATTTCCCCGGTGCTGGCATCCAGCTCCAGGTCCCATTGCACGTCCTGAGCGTCGCGCAGTTCGATCTGATAGATATAGCGACCGTATTCGTCTTCCAGCTCGGTTTCTTCGATGCGCCCGCCCGGGTGCTGAGCAAGTGCCGCCTCATTGAGCTGTTCGAAAGACTTGATGGTTCCGGCATCACGCAGACGCAGCGCCTCGTCCGGACCGAGATCACGCGCCTGGGCAATGGTAGCGGCGCTGACGAGGGTGGCAAGTGTTACGAGGCTGAGCAATCGTTGCAATCGTTTCATGGGGTTCTCCAGCAGTGAATCAGTGACTGCCACTCTAGGCCCAGGCACTTAATTCAAGCTGAATTCACTGACGTCATTCAGCGCATGAAGTGGCTTGGCCTGCTCACTCAGCCCTCTATAATCGCCTGCTGCGAAAGGAGGCACCGATGAGCGCGATCCACATAAAATCCCCTGCCTTGACTATCAAGGCCGGCCCCAGAGCCTTGGCACGCATTCGCCAGAATGGCCTGAGCCCGGCGGATGTCGGCATCCTGCCTGGCGCGGCAGGCGGGCCCAAGGGCATCGGCATTCAAGGCCTGGATCTCGCACTGTTTGGTGACTGGTTGCTTCGCGCGCCGCGTGAACGCGCGCTGATCGGTGCGTCCATCGGCTCCTGGCGCTTCGCCAGTGCCTGCCTGCCCGACCCGGCAATGGGAATCCGACGGCTCGGCGAACTGTACACCTCTCAGCGCTTCGCCAAGGGCGTGAGCATGGCCGAGGTCTCGGGCAGTTGCCGGCAGATGCTTAACGAGCTGCTCGCCGATCAGGACGCCGCCATCATCGCCAACCCGCACTATCGTCTGCACATTGTCGTAGTAAAAAGCCATGGCCTGCTGCAACACGATCATCGCGGCAAACTCAGCCTCGGTCTGTCCTCGGTCATTGGCAACAACTTTCTCGCGCGTCAACGCCTTGGCCGTCATTTCGACCGAGTGATTCTGCACGATGCGCGTCAGGTGCCACCCCTGGCGCAGTTGAGCGACTTCCGCTCACACTTCCATGCACTGACCCCGGAGAACCTGCGCCACGCCCTGCTGGCTTCGGGCTCGATCCCCATGGTGATGGAGGCAATTCGCGAGATTCCTGGCCTGGAGCCGGGTGCCTATCGCGACGGTGGTCTGCTCGACTACCACCTCGACCTGCCCTACAACGGCGAAGACATCGTGCTCTATCCGCACTTCACAGACCGGGTGATACCGGGCTGGTTCGACAAGAGCATGCCCTGGCGCCGCGGCGACCGTACCCGTCTGCAGAATGTACTGCTGCTGGCACCATCCCGCGACTACCTGGCGCACCTACCGCATGGCAAGCTGCCGGACCGTACCGACTTCAAGCGCTACCTGGGCAATGATGCAGGACGTGAACGCTACTGGCGCCAGGCCATGGCCGAGAGCGCGCGGCTCGGCGATGAATTTCTCGAGCTGGTTGAAAGCGGCCGCCTGGCAGAACACCTGCAACCGCTTTGATACATGAGGGTTATGCGCGGCTGCTCAACACCTAGAGTGGACGTGATGAGGTAGCAATAGGAACAGAGCTGTTAAACTGCGCAGCTCAACGCCAATCAGGCGGAATCATTTACGCGAGCGCTGTTCAGTGGAATTGTTCAAAGAATTCATCTTCGAGGCGGCCCATCGCCTGCCCCACGTACCGGAAGGCCACAAATGCGGCCGCCTACATGGTCACTCCTTTCGAGTTGCCATCTATATCGAAGGTGAAGTCGATCCCTATACCGGTTGGATTCGTGACTTCTCCGAGATCAAGGCGATTTTCAAACCGATCTACGAGCAGTTGGACCACAACTACCTGAACGACATCCCCGGCCTGGAAAATCCGACCAGCGAGGTGCTGGCCAAGTGGATTTGGCAACAGGTCAAACCGCTTCTGCCGGAGCTGTCGCGCGTACGCATCCATGAAACCTGTACCAGCGGCTGCGAATATCGCGGCGACTGATCCCAGCGCCAAAACACCAAAGGCCACCTTCAAGGTGGCCTTTTTATTGATACCGACAAAGCCCCCCGCGCGGACCACTACGTCTGGCTTCATTGTCGACGCGGTGCGCGCAGCGC
>CAZIZA010000420.1:0-2510 GCA_964543555.1 uncultured Pseudomonas sp. | reverse complement strand
AATACCGGCCTGTCACGCCGGGGGTCGCGGGTTCGAGTCCCGTCCGCTGCGCCATATACGAAACCCGCTGATCGCAAGATCAGCGGGTTTTTTATTGCCTGCGACTTTTCGTCATCTTGTCTTCATGTCGTCAACGTAGCTTGCTATCGATCAGTTGAAATGACGGGAGAACAGCCAATGGATGATTACCAGGAAGAATTGCTCGAGCGTGATGCCTTCGATCAGGACGTGACCGAGGCAGACGACGCGACTGAGCTCTGAGTCGCGTGCTCTGAGCGCCGTTGTGCGCGTCGATAGTCGCCCGGCGTCTGCCCGAGCCAGCGCTTGAAGGCGCGCTGAAAAGCCTCGGCCGAGGCGAAGCCGAGCAGGTAGGCAATCTCGCCGAAGGCCAGCTCGGTGTCGCGGATATAGGCCGTGGCCAGGTCGCGACGGGTGTCATTGAGGATGGCGCGAAACTGCGTGCCTTCCTCGGCCAGCTTGCGCCGCAGTGTCCAGCTCGGCAGTTGCAGGCGGCTGGCCACTTCCTGCAGATCCGGCTCGTGGCCGTGCAGCAGCGGCCCGAGGAGCTGGATCACCCGTTCACGCAGGCTGCGGGTGCGGGTCAGTTGCTCCAGTTCGCGCTCACACAACTCCACGAGATGGCGCCAGGTGCCCGGGCAGTGCTGCGGGTTACGCAGCGCCAGGCTGTCGTTGCTGAGGCGCAGACGGTTGGCGCTGGCGGAAAATTCCACCGGGCAGCCGAACAACGTTTCGTAGCGCTCGGAGTAATCCGGTTCGGCAAATTCGATCTCGACCTTTTCCGCAATGACGGCATGGCCAACCACCTGGCCCAGGTTGATCTGCCAGCCGGCCAGCACGGAATCCACCACGAAGCGGTTATAGGCGTTGTAGGGGCTGATTGAATAGAAGTGCAGCCAGGCGCCGCGCGAGTCTTCATCGAAGCGTGAGCGACCGCGATAGTTGGCGGCATACAGCGGCTCGAAGCGCGTCAGGGTGCGAGCGGCCTCACGCATGTTCGGTGCCTGTGCAGCACAGATGCCGGCCAGGCCAACATGGCTCGGCTGGCTGTATCTGCCCATTTCCAGCCCGAGTGCAGGATCTTGGCAGAGGGCGATGGCGCTATGACCCAGGCGCATGAAGCGTGGGATCGATAGGCGCGCGCGCGGCTCATGAAGGCGTACGGTGTCGAGGCCGAATTGTTCCAGCAGGCGCGTTGGCTCATGCCCTTTGGCGACCAGTGCGGCGGCCAGTGGTTGGGTGAAACCGACGGAAAGATCGCCCAGGCGAACACGAGATGTCTTCATAGCCATACATTGATCAGTTGCGCGCCCCGGTCGTGGGGGCCATGTCTGCTGCGGCCTGCCTCGAAGGCGAGGGCCAGGGGCTGGCCGCTGCGTTCCCACAATCTGCCGCGCAGATGGATTTTCAGCCCCGCGCGAATGCCATTGGCCTGCAGTTGTTCGTTGAACGCTGTGTCGTCCATCTGCCCATCGAGGTCGCTGGGCATGGCCAGAAGCTCGATAGCTTCGTCGTGCGGCACATGAACTTTGGGCAGATGGCGGGCGTCGCCACCGAGCAATACGCCAAGCCGGCCGGCCGGGGTATCCAGTACCTGCAGGGTGTCGGCCGCTGCGGTGGTCAGTGTGCCGGCATTGAAGGCATGGCGTTGCGGTTGCCCCAGTGGCTTGCCGGTTCGGTCGAAAACCAGGCTGACGTTGTACAGCGGCCCACGGCCGATATCCAGGCGACCCTGATGCAGTCGGGGCTCGGGAAGGACGATGGAGCCTGCCACCAGGGTGATTCCGTAATCACGGGCCAGGTCGCCGAACAGTTTCTGATAGTCATGCGCCATGCGTTTGGCCTTGGTGCGCAACAGGGCGTCGTCCAGGCGTGCATCGCTGCCCGCGCTGAACCAGGCGCCGAGAAAGTCCAGCGGGTTACGCGCCGCCAGCCAGTGCAGAGCCTGGCGGCGCTCGTCAGCGCGATACAGCTCGTCCTTCTCGCCTACGGCCAGCAGCCAGGTACCGATATGTTCGGGCAGGACGACCACGGTACGCTGGCTGAGCAGGCCTTGCTCACGGGCGTGATCCAGATAGGCCGCCAGTTTCAGGCGCAGGCGCGCCAGGCTCTGGTAGTCGGCAGCGAACAGCTCCGGCTGGATGCCCAGCAAGTTACCGCGTGGGCCGGGCTGGCCGATATCCAGTGCCACCTGACTGCGCAGGTCGGACAGGTAATGGCTGCTGGGGCGTTGCTCGATCCAGTGGGCATAGCTGCCGAGGGCTGTCAGCAGTACGAGCGAAAGCAGAAGGGTGATCAGTAGGCGCATGTCAGATTTTCGGCTTGATTGCATTGCAGGTTAGGCCGGTGGAGTCGTGCTGCCAAGAGAGTTTGCTACTTTTGATCATTATCTTGTCAGTTTCGATCATTGAGCATGGTTGGCAGGCTCTTTATCGTTTGGCTCCATAACCGACCGCGTGCCCATGAGACCGCGGCAATCCGTGAACTGCACC
>CAZIZA010000419.1:0-2528 GCA_964543555.1 uncultured Pseudomonas sp. | reverse complement strand
ACTGCGCCGATGAAACCGGCCGCCTGGCCAGCTTCGTAGATGCCCAGCGCCTGCCCGCCGTAGGTCGCGGCAATGGAGCCGCCGATGCCCAGCAGGATGGTCATGATCCAGCCCATGCTGTCATCGCCGGGTTTGAGAAAGCGTGCGACCAGACCGACAATCAGGCCGATGAAAAGGGTGCCGATAATGCCCATTGGTGTATCTCCTTGATGAGTGCCGCGTGTACGGCAGACGCGTCATGAGACAAGTCAACAGGGCTATCAGTTCGCCTCGTCTGGCGGCAGAACGCCATGACGACGGTAGATCAGCGCCACTTCGCCCTCCTCGCGCATGCGCGCGAGCTCAGCGCCCAGGCGGTCGTAGAGCTCGCGCCGGTCGCTCTGGTAGCGTTTCAGCGATGCGCCGAAGTGGTTACCCAGTACCTGGTGATGGACGTAATGCGCATAGCTGTAGGCGCGAAAGTTCATGGCCTGGAATTGCGCTTCCATCGGTACGGGGTCGAGCACTGCGATGGTGTCCAGGCGTCCCGCCCGGAACATTGCGGCCAGTTGCGCATCGTCGCTGACGTAGGTGCGACCGAGCAGGTCATCGCT
Source organism: uncultured Pseudomonas sp. (assembly GCA_964543555.1). Classification (GTDB taxonomy): domain Bacteria; phylum Pseudomonadota; class Gammaproteobacteria; order Pseudomonadales; family Pseudomonadaceae; genus Aquipseudomonas. Next base: position 1,935 of record CAZIZA010000419.1, on the reverse strand, counting down.
GTCGAAAGGTTCGAAATAGGCCGTGCCGCGCTTGACGCCCAGAAACAGGTCGTACAGATCTTCGTAGCGGCTCAGCCTGGACTCTTGCCCGGGGCGCACAACGAAGCGAACGTTCAGTTGCTGACTGCCGATGCTGGGCAGGAAATGGATGTACGCGCGGCGCTGGGCAGTGAGCAGCACGCGCGGCACCAGGTCGACTCGCCCGGAGCGCAGGTTTTCAAGGCTGCGCAGGAAGGGCGCTTCACGCCAATGCAGGTCTATGCCCACACGGTGTGCGGCCGTTTCCAGTACGCTGATCAGCGGGCCACTGGGCAGCCCGTCGACCACACGCATCTCCGGCGGCCGTTCGCGAAAGTCGACACGCAGGACTTCTTGCGCCCCCTCGCTGGTCAGCGTGATCAGTAGCGGCAGTAAGCAAAGAAGACGCTTCATGGGGACTCTTGAATGACCGCCATCATTCAAAAGCGTAGCTGCGAAATGCCGCTTCAGCCTTTTGCGATCAATGCTTGCACGGCCCTGATGGCAACCTCCAGGCCAGCGCGGTCAGCACTGCGAACCGTGGCATGACCGACCTTGCGCCCGGCCTTGAAGGCCTTGCCGTAGTGATGCAGATGGCAGTCGGCGATGCTGATCACCTTGTCCACCGGCGGTACTTCACCGATGAAGTTGAGCATGGCGCTCTCGCCCAGCTTGGCGGTGGAGCCCAACGGCAGGCCGGCGACGGCGCGCAGGTGGTTCTCGAACTGGCTACACTCGGCGCCTTCGATGGTCCAGTGCCCGGAGTTGTGCACGCGCGGGGCGATCTCGTTGGCCTTGAGGCCGCCGTCCACTTCGAAGAACTCGAAGGCCAGCACGCCGACGTAATCGAGCTTGTCCAGCACGCGGCCGACATAGTCCTCGGCCAGCGCCTGCAGCGGGTGCTCGGTGCTGGCGATGGACAGGGCGAGAATGCCGCTGTCGTGGGTGTTGTGCACCAGCGGATAGAAGCGTGTCTCACCATCGCGAGCCCGCACGGCGATCAGTGACACCTCGCCGCTGAAGGGTACGAAGCCTTCGAGGATGCACGGCACGCTGCCCAGTTCGGCGAAGGCGCCAGTGACGTCTTCGGGCTTGCGCAGGACTTTCTGACCCTTGCCGTCGTAGCCCAGGGTGCGGGTTTTCATCACGGCCGGCAGGCCGATGCTGGCCACGGCGGCATCGAGGTCGGCCTGCGACTGAATGTCGGCGAACTCCGGCGTGGGAATGCCCAGGTCCTTGAACATCGACTTCTCGAACCAGCGGTCACGGGCGATGCGCAGGGCTTCGGCGCTCGGGTAGACCGGCACGAACTGCGAGAGGAAGGCCACGGTTTCCGCCGGCACGCTCTCGAATTCGAAGGTGACCAGGTCAACCTCGTCGGCCAACTGGCGCAAGTGGTCCTGATCGCCGTAATCGGCGCGGATATGCTCGCCGAGTGCCTGGGCGCAGGCGTCCGGCGCCGGGTCGAGGAAAGCGAAGTTCATGCCCAGCGGAGTGCCCGCCAGCGCCATCATGCGGCCCAGCTGGCCGCCACCGATCACACCGATTTTCATAACAAAGCCCCTTTTCAGCAGGTGGCGAACCAAGCAATTGAACGTTGCCCGCAGCGCAGGAAGCGGAGTTTACGCCGGTAAATGAGCATTCCGAGCAGCGCACAGCGCAAATGCGCCGTGTCGCAGCCCCTGATGGAATGCGCTTCAGGCCTGGCGCGGGTCCGGGTTGCTCAGCACGGTATCGGTCTGTTCCTGGCGGAACTGCTTCAGCGCCGCGTGGAACTGCGGGTGCTGGTGACCGAGGATGCTGGCCGCCAGCAGGGCCGCGTTGACTGCACCGGCCTTGCCGATGGCCAGGGTGGCGACCGGAATACCAGCCGGCATCTGCACGATCGACAGCAGCGAGTCGACGCCCGAGAGCATG
>CAZIZA010000418.1:0-2539 GCA_964543555.1 uncultured Pseudomonas sp. | reverse complement strand
CATTGCTGCGACTGCGAATCTGCTGTTCGTCCGGCAGGCGCAGCACCTGGCCGCTCTTCATGCGATTGATGTTACCGCCGATAAAGGCATCCGGGTTCAGATCCTGAATGGCCAGCATGGTCTGGTTGATCGAAGAACCGCCACCGACACGCTGAGCGATTTCCCAGAGCGTATCGTTGGCTGTTGTTCTGTACTGATTACCAGCCATGGTGCGCGCCGCAGGCGCCGATGCGGCAGGAAGCGGCGCCTGCGGCGCAGCACTTCGCGGCACAGGGGCAGGAGCCGCAGACGGACGCGGTGCGGGCGCAGCGATGGGCAACTGCGGTGCAGCGGCTACGGTGGTTTGCGGAGAGTAAAGTGGCGGATCAAGCAGCAGGGTATATTCGCGGAGCAAACGACCATTAGGCCACAGCACTTCCACCAGGAAGTTGAGATAAGGCTCGCGTATCGCCTTGCTCGAGGTGACTCGAATCACGCTCTTGCCGTTGGGCTTTAATACGGGAGTGAATTTGAGATCAGTCAGGAAATACTGGCGGTCGACACCCGCCTTGATGAATTCTTCAGGGGACGCGAGAGCAGGAATCACTTCATTAGAGGCCAGGTCGCGCACCTCCAGCAGTTCGATCTCCGCTACCAACGGCTGATTCAGCGAGGATTGCAGGGTAACTTCACCCAACCCCAGCGCATGCGCCATACCGGAAGACAGCGCGGAAGCGGCTGCGATTGCCAGCACCAGTTTGCGAACCCGAACCATAGCGTTATCCCTTGTTTTATCTTTTTTCTCGGCATGCGAGAGGGTCTTGAGAATTGCTGCCTGCCTCCGCTCCAGGAGCGGCTCCCCATTCAGCAATTAACTCAGCCAGTATTGCCAAGCTAGAAAGATTCTTCAAATTTCTAGGTAAGTATCTTTTACAGATAGTGTTTTATCAATAACTCCGCTATTTGCACAGCATTGAGGGCGGCGCCTTTTCTCACATTATCAGACGCAATCCACAAATTGAGTTGACGTGGATCGCTGACACCAAGACGCACACGCCCGACATAGACCTGATCCTGCCCTACTGCGTCACCCACTGCGGTCGGGTAGTCGCCCGCCTCAACCAGCTCGACACCCTGAGCAGCCTCGAGGAGCTGCTGCACTGCAACCAGGTCGATATCCCCATCAGCTTGCACCGCCAGCGCCAGGCTGTCGCCAAAAAATACGGGCGCCAGTGCGCACGTCGCAGCCACCGGAAGCTGAGGCGTGCCCAGAAGCTGCTGGACTTCCATGGCAAGGCGTTTTTCCAGCTGCGCATGCCCTTGCCCATCGACCTCACCAATCTGCGCCAACACATTGAAGGCAACTTGCCGATCCACCGTCTTGGGCTCCAGTGGACGCGCGTTGAGCAACTCCGCGGTCTGCCGCGCCAACTCCTTTACGCCACTGCGCCCCAGGGTCGAGATGGCCAACATGGCTGTCAGCTGCAACCGCTGCGGTTGCAGCACGGGTTTCAATGCAGCCAGCACCAATGCGCAGGCGACCGCCGAGGGCGTCGGCGCACTCACACAGCATGGCTTGCTCAAAGCCGGCAGCCCCTCGACTCCCAGCTCGGGCAGCACGCATGGCGCCTGCTCCAGCGGCAACGCAGCGCTCAGATCGATGAGCGAGCAACCGGCCGCCAGCACACGCTCACGACAGGCACGCGTCACGTCTGCACCAGCCGCGAAGAATGCCAATTGCACCTGAGAGAAGTCGAAGGCCTCGAGCGATCGGACTCGCACCTGGCGGCCACGGAAGGATAGGCTCTGCCCTGCCGACTCACTACTGGCCAGCAGATGCAGGTTCTTGACCGGAAACTCACGCTCTTCGAGCAACTCGACCAGCGTTTCACCGACATTACCGGTGGCGCCGATCAGGGCGACGTTGATGGGCTGACTCATGGACTGACCTACAACACGGAAGGAGCGGCACTGTAACTGCACGCCCCTCGTCCGAGCAATCGGCGCGCGCCCATAAAAAGACAAAGCCCTTATGCCGAAGCAGAAGGGCTTTGTTTGACTAAGGGCGTTCGGCCTGAAGCCTAGCGCTCCAGCAGAATCCGCAACATGCGGCGCAGCGGTTCGGCAGCGCCCCACAGCAGCTGGTCACCGACGGTGAAGGCGCCCAGGTACTGCGAGCCCATGTTGAGCTTGCGCAGACGGCCGACCGGAACACTCAGGGTACCGGTCACAGCAGTCGGGCCGAGCTCGCGGATGGCGTCTTCGCGATGGTTCGGCACCAGCTTGACCCAAGGATTGTGCTGGCTGATCAAGCCCTCGATGTCAGCCATCGGCACGTCCTTGTTCAGCTTGATGGTCAGCGCCTGGCTGTGGCAACGCATGGCGCCGATGCGTACACAGATGCCGTCGACCGGAATCGGGTTCTTGAAGCGGCCGAGAATCTTGTTGGTTTCGGCCTGGGCCTTCCACTCTTCGCGGCTCTGCCCGTTCGGCAGTTCCTTGTCGATGTAGGGGATCAGACTGCCGGCCAGCGGCACGCCGAAATTGTCGACCGGGAAGG
>CAZIZA010000417.1:0-2543 GCA_964543555.1 uncultured Pseudomonas sp. | reverse complement strand
CCAGCCTCGATGGCAAGATTGCCCAGCAGGAGCACCGCCCTGCGCGGGGCTTGGCCGCCACCATTTTGCTGGCGGCCAATGAGCCAGAGCCCACCGGGCCAAGCGGGACTGAGCGTGAGGTAAGCGCAGCGACCGGGACGGAGGATGATGAGGCTGCTCGCAAAACAAGGGCCGCCATTGTGACGCTGGTTGATGACGCCGTGAACGCCGTCACGCAGCCCAGGGAGGTGAAGGCACCTGACAGCGCGCAAGCAGAGGCAGGAGCAGAAGAGGCGCAAGCCGACGAGCAAGTCCCCGAACATGCACGGTCACAGCCTCCGTCACCGGCATCACCGCCAGCACACACACCTCGCAAGCGGGCCTTTGCACGAAAAGGGGGCGCCGCGCACACGGGAGGGGGCGAGGGTCACGACGCCAACAGCGAAGAGGATGAAGAGGAGGCGGGCTATCAAGCTCCCGCACCGGCACTCCCCCTTGGGCTGACCGATGACGGCGATGACGCAAGCCGCGCCTATCTCGAGTACGAGCAAACCATGCAACACGAGCCAGCCCGCGAGCGCCTGCGCCAGGAAGAGGTTCGCTTTGTGCCCCATCATGACCTGGAGCCATAACCATGCTGTCACTCTCCCCCATCAAAGGCAGCGCCGCCTATTACGCTGCCGAAGAAAACTACTACGCCATGGGCGAGCTCGAGTCCGTCTGGATGGGCGAGGGGGCCGAGCGCCTGGCGCTAGGTGGCCCGGTTGAGGGGGCCACCCTCGATGCCCTGGCTCAGGGTAAACTCCCCGATGGCACCGCGCTCTCTCGTATCGTCAATGGCAAGGAGACCCACCGCGCCGGCTATGACCTCACCTTCTCCGCCCCCAAGTCCGTCTCGGTGATGGCGTTGGTGGCGGGGGATGAGCGCTTTCTCGCGGCTCACCACCGCGCCGTGGCGGTGGCCATGAAGGAAGTCGAAGCGCTGGCCAGCACCCGCATCATGACCGAGGGGGTTTCCCGCACCGAGACCACCGGCAACATCGTGGCGGCTCTCTATACCCACGACACGTCGCGTGAGCTCGACCCGCAGCTGCACACCCACGCGCTGGTGCTCAATGCCACCTGGGCCGAAGGCAAATGGCGGGCGCTGTCCAGCGACACCAAAACCAACCATGGCTTTTATGAGGCGATGCTCGCCAACCAAATCGCCATGGGCCAGATATACCGCCACGCCCTGCGCCAGGACGTCGAGGCGATGGGCTTTGAGGTGGAGGTCACCGGCAAGCATGGCTTGTGGGAGCTCAAAGGGGTGCCGACCAGGGAATTCAGCCAACGCAGCCAGCAAATCAATGAGGCGGTCGGCCCGGATGCCTCGCCCAAGTCCCGCGATGTGGCCACCCTCGATACCCGCAAGGAGAAGGCAGTAGCAGACCCCGACCTCTTGCTGGCCGACTGGCGCGCTCGCCTGGACAAAGAGGGCTTTGACCTGCCCCTCTATCTTGCCAATACCGATGAGCGCGCCAGGGACAGGCAACCTGTCGAGTCGTCCCCCCAGGACATCCAGCAAGCAGTGGGCCAGGCCATCTCGCTGCTCTCTGACAAGAAGGTGCAGTTCTCCTACTCCGAGCTCCTGGCTGCCACCATCAGCCAACTCCCGTCAGAGCCGGGGCTGGTCAATGCGGCCCGAGACGGCATTGAGCAGGCCCTCGGTCGTGAGCGGCTTATTCCGCTCGATAAAGAGAAAGGGATTTTCACCTCCGACATTCACCTGCTCAATGAGCTGTCGGTTTCCCAATTGGCCAAGGAGCTCACTGCCCGCCCGCCTGTCGCCACCTTCCCGGCCCTGGCCCAGGCGCGCCACCGCCCTTACGCCGATGCCTACTCGGTACTGGCACAAGACAAAGCCCCGCTGGCTATCCTGTCAGGCAAGGGCGGGATGCGACAGACTATCGCGCGCCTGGAGGATGCGACGCTCATGGCCCGCGAACAGGGGCGGGAGGTGATGATACTGGCCAGCGACAACCGCTCGGCCCAGCTGCTGGCCCAAAGTGACACCCTGGCAGGCCACGTCGCCCCGCGCCATACCCTCAACGCAGATAGCGTGTTCACGCCCCACAGCACCCTGGTTGTCGAGCAGGCCGAAACCCTCACCCTCAAAGATGCGGTATTGCTGCTCGAGAAGGCGCGCGCCAGCGATGTCCAGCTCCTGCTACTCGATAGCGAGCGCAGAAACGGGGTGGGCAATGCCCTCTCGGTGATAAAACAAGCCAACGTGGCGCAATACCGTTTCTATGATGCGCCCAAGATACAGGCATCCGTGGTCAGCGAGCCGGACAAGGCCCCGCGCTTTGCCGCGCTGGCCCACGACTACGTGACACGCCTGCAGCAAGGCGAGCAGGTGGTCGCCCAAGTGTCCGGGGCGCGTGACCAGGCCCAGCTCACCGGCGACATTCGCAGCGCCCTGCGAGATGCCGGCCAACTGCACGGGCCAGATGTCACCCTGAACGTCCTCTCCCCGGTCTGGCTCGACAGCAAGACCCGCCATCAGCGCGATACCTACCGCG
>CAZIZA010000416.1:0-2544 GCA_964543555.1 uncultured Pseudomonas sp. | reverse complement strand
ATCGTCATGCCCGGCACCGAAGGCCGCTGGAGCACCACGCGCTTCGTCGAGATCAGCGACATGCGCCATGACATGCACGTCAACATCGTCAACTTCGAGCCGGGCGGCGTGATCCCCTTCGCCGAAACCCACGTCATGGAACACGGCCTGTACGTGCTCGAAGGCAAGGCGGTGTATCGCCTGAACCAGGACTGGGTGGAGGTGGAGGCCGGCGACTTCATGTGGCTGCGCGCCTTCTGTCCGCAGGCCTGCTACGCCGGTGGCCCGAGCCGCTTCCGCTACCTGCTGTACAAGGATGTGAACCGCCAGATGCCGCTGACCCTGGGCGGCCTCAAACGCTGAAGATGACGTGCCTGTAGGAGTTCAGCCGCGATCAGGTCGCGACCCAAGCCCCTCCCACACGCACGAACAAAAAAGGCCACCCCTCGGGGTGGCCTTTCAGTTTCTGCAGCAACCGATCAGCTGTGACGGATCAGGTGATCGAAGGCGCTGAGCGCAGCCTTCGAGCCTTCGCCAATGGCGATCACGATCTGCTTGTACGGCACAGTGGTCACGTCACCCGCAGCGAAGACGCCAGGGATGTTGGTTGCGCCTTTGCTGTCGACGATGATCTCGCCAAAGCGGTTGAGTTCGACCGAGCCTTTGAGCCAGTCGCTGTTCGGCAGCAGGCCGATCTGTACGAAGATGCCTTCCAGCTCGACGCTGTGCAGTTCCTCGGTGGTGCGATCCTTGTAAGCCAGGCCGGTGACTTTCTGACCGTCGCCCTTGACCTCGGTGGTCTGTGCGCTCTTGATCACAGTCACGTTGGGCAGGCTGAACAGCTTCTTCTGCAGCACGGCGTCGGCACGCAGGGTATCGGCGAATTCCAGCAGGGTGACATGGGCGACGATGCCAGCCAGGTCGATGGCCGCTTCGACGCCAGAATTACCGCCACCGATCACTGCCACGCGCTTGCCCTTGAACAGCGGGCCGTCACAGTGCGGGCAGAAGCACACGCCCTTGGCCTTGTATTCCTGCTCGCCGGGCACGCCCATCTCGCGCCAGCGTGCGCCGGTGGAGAGGATCACGGTCTTGGCCTTGAGCGAAGCGCCGTTGTCGAACTTCACTTCATGCAGGCCACCTTCGCTGCTGGCCGGCACCAGGGCCGAGGCGCGCTGCAGGTTCATCACGTCAACTTCGTATTCCTTGACGTGCTCTTCAAGGGCACGCACCAGTTTCGGGCCTTCGGTTTCCTTGACGGAGATGAAGTTCTCGATGGCCATGGTGTCGAGCACCTGACCACCGAAACGCTCGGCGGCAATGGCAGTACGGATACCTTTACGCGCGGCGTAGATGGCAGCCGCAGCACCGGCCGGGCCACCGCCAACCACCAGCACGTCGAAGGCTTCCTTGGCGCTCATCTTCTCGGCATCGCGGTTGGCGGCGCCGGTGTCGATCTTGGCCAGGATTTCCTTCACCTCCATACGGCCGGAAGCGAACACCTCACCGTTCAGGTAGATGCTCGGAACGGCCATGATCTGACGGCGCTCGACTTCGTCTTGGAACAGCGCACCGTCGATGGAGACGTTGCGGATATTGGGGTTGAGCACGGCCATCAGGTTCAGCGCCTGCACCACATCCGGGCAGTTCTGGCAGGACAACGAGAAGTAGGTCTCGAATTCGAACGTACCTTGAATGCTCTTGATCTGCGCGATGGTGTCGGCGTCCAGCTTGGACGGATGGCCGCCGACCTGCAGCAGTGCCAGCACCAGCGAGGTGAACTCGTGGCCCATGGGGATACCGGCGAAGGCCACGCCAGTGTCTTCATCCGGACGGTTCAGGGCGAAGGACGGACGGCGGGCGTCGCTGCCGTCGGTCTTGAGAATGATCTTGTCGGTCAGGCCGACGATATCTTGCAGCAGGCCCAGCAGCTCTTGAGATTTCGCGCTGTCATCGAGGGACGCAACGATCTCGAACGGCAGGGTGACCTTCTCCAGGTAGGCCTTCAACTGGGCTTTAAGATTGGCGTCCAACATGCGGAAATTCCTCAAATGCAAAAAATTCGGGCAATAAAATGCCCGGACGGATCGCGCCCGGGCATCGGGCACCACAAGGGCCGGTTAATGGCCCAAACAGCGCAGAGTTGTCCTTTCCGACCTGAGACAGGCCGGAAAGGAAGTCGGCAGATTTAGATCTTGCCAACCAGGTCCAGCGACGGAGCCAGAGTGGCCTCGCCTTCTTTCCACTTGGCCGGGCAAACCTGGCCCGGGTTAGCAGCGGTGTACTGAGCGGCCTTCAGCTTGCGCAGGGTCTCGGAAACGTCACGGGCGATTTCGTTGGAGTGGATTTCCAGAGTCTTGATCACACCTTCCGGGTTGATCACGAAGGTGCCACGCAGGGCCAGACCTTCTTCCGGAATGTGCACGCCGAAGGCATTGGTCAGCTGGTGAGTCGGGTCACCGATCAGCGGGAACTGAGCCTTGCCAACGGCCGGCGAAGTTTCGTGCCATACCTTGTGCGAGAAGTGGGTGTCGGTGGTCACGATGTAGACCTCGGCACCGGCTT
>CAZIZA010000415.1:0-2545 GCA_964543555.1 uncultured Pseudomonas sp. | reverse complement strand
TGTTCAACAGCCAGTTCGGCACCTACACCAACTTCACCAACCTCGCCGACCTGTCCGCTCTGGCCGTACCGGCAGGGCTGCGCGCCGACGGTCTGCCCGCCGGCATCACCCTGCTTGCCCCGGCCTGGCATGACCAGGCGCTGGCCGCCTTCGGTCAGCGCTGGCAGCAGGCAGTCGATCTGCCGCTGGGCGCCACTGGCAAGCCGCTGCCAGCGCAAACCGCCAGCGATAAACCAGCGCCGGGCTGCATCCGTGTCGCCGTGGTCGGCGCGCACCTGACCGGCATGCCGCTGAACTTCCAGCTCACCAGCCGCGATGCCGTGCTGGTGGAGCAGACCACCAGCGCCGCGCATTACCGCCTCTACGCCCTGCCCGGCACCGTGCCGCCCAAGCCAGGCCTGGCGCGTGTCGCCGAGGACGGCGCGGCGATCATCGTCGAGCTGTGGGACGTACCGCAGGCGCGCTTCGGTGAGTTTGTCGCGGAGATCCCGCCACCGCTCGGCATCGGCAACCTGGAGCTGGCCGACGGCCGCTGGGTCAAGGGCTTCATCTGCGAACCCTATGCACTGGACGGCGCGCGCGACATCACCAGCTTCGGCGGCTGGCGCGCGTTTATCGCCAGCACCAAGGCCTGAGGCCGCTCATGACGCGCGCCGCTGAACGCCCACAGAGCCTGGCCGAGCGTATCTACGCCCAACTCAAGGACGATATCTTCGAGTTCCGCCTGATGCCCGGTGATCGCTTCTCCGAAGGCGAGGTCGCCGGGCGCATGGCCGCCAGCCGCACGCCGGTGCGGCTGGCGCTGCATCGCCTGCAACGCGAGGGTTTTCTCGACGTGCACTTTCGCAGCGGCTGGCAGGTGCGCGCGCTGGATTTCGCGCAGTTCGACGAACTCTACGAGCTGCGCATCCTCCTCGAACTCGAAGCCGTACGGCGCCTCTGCCAGCGCCCCAAGGATGAACACCCTGCCGCACTGCAAGCGCTCGCGCGCACCTGGCTGGTGCAGCAAGAGCAGCGTTTGCAGGATGGCGCCGCCGTGGCTCAGCTCGACGAAGCCTTTCATTGCCAACTGCTGGACGCCGCCGGCAATCAGGAGATGGCCCGCGTGCATCGCGAGGTCAGCGAGAAGATCCGCATTCCAAGGCGGCTGGACTTTACCCAGGCGCCGCGCATCGACCTCACCTACGCCGAGCACGGGCAGATTCTCCAGGCAATCCTGACTCGTCGATCAGAAGAGGCACAGCAATTGCTCAAGAGCCACATAGAGGTCAGCCAGGCGCAGGTGCACAGCATCACCCTGCACCGGCTGTTCGGCGCGCGCCAGCGTGTGGCGCCGACTAGCGAGCCATGACCTTCACTGCATGCCCCATAACAACGCTGTCCACTGACTCACATTCGTGAATGGAGATCGCACCATGCAACGTCGCAGCCTGATCAAGGCCTTCACCCTTTCCGCATCCATCGCCGCCATGGGCCTGTCCTGGACAATCCAGGCGGCCGAGACCATCAAGGTCGGCATCCTGCACTCGCTGTCCGGCACCATGGCCATTTCCGAAACTTCGCTGAAAGACATGGCGCTGATGACCATCGACGAGATCAACGCCAAGGGCGGCGTGCTCGGCAAGAAGCTGGAGCCGGTGGTGGTCGACCCGGCGTCGAACTGGCCACTGTTCGCCGAGCGCGGCCGTCAGTTGCTGACCCAGGACAAGGTCGCGGTGACCTTCGGCTGCTGGACCAGCGTATCGCGTAAATCCGTGCTGCCGGTCTATGAAGAGCTCAACGGCCTGCTGTTCTACCCGGTGCAGTACGAAGGCGAAGAGATGTCGCCGAACGTGTTCTACACCGGTGCAGCGCCAAACCAGCAGGCGATCCCTGCGGTGGAATACCTGCTCAGCGAAGACGGCGGCGCCGCCAAGCGTTTCTTCCTGCTCGGCACCGACTACGTCTACCCGCGCACCACCAACAAGATCCTGCGCGCTTTTCTCAACAGCAAGGGCGTCGCCGACAAGGACATCGAAGAGGTCTACACCCCCTTCGGTCACAGCGACTATCAAACCATCGTCGCCAACATCAAGAAGTTCTCCGCTGGCGGCAAGACTGCTGTGGTCTCCACTGTGAACGGCGACTCCAACGTGCCGTTCTACAAGGAACTGGCCAACCAGGGCCTGGAAGCCACCGAGGTGCCGGTGGTGGCCTTCTCCGTGGGTGAAGAAGAACTGCGCGGCATCGATACCAAGCCGCTGGTCGGCCACCTGGCGGCCTGGAACTACTTCCAGTCGGTGGAGAACCCGGTCAACGACAAGTTCGTCGCCGACTGGAAAGCCTACGCCAAGGCCAAGAAGCTGCCGAACGCCGACACCGTGGTGACCAACGACCCGATGGAAGCCACCTACGTGGGCATCCACATGTGGGCGCAGGCCGTCGAGAAAGCCGGCACCACCGACGTCGACAAGGTGCGTGAAGCCATGGCCGGCCAGGAGTTCGCGGCGCCGAGCGGCTTCACCCTGAAGATGGACGAGAAGAACCACCACCTGCACAAGCCGGT
>CAZIZA010000414.1:0-2562 GCA_964543555.1 uncultured Pseudomonas sp. | reverse complement strand
TCTTCATCCTCTCGCGGCAGAACCAGGACGTGCTGCAGGCGCTGCTCGAAGCCGTACCGCTGGAAGAGTGGGTGGTCGCGCTCAAGGGCGCCGAGCCCGAGCTGGTACGTGCCATCACCGGCGCCATGCCCAAACGCCAGGCGCAGCAGATGGAGTCGATCAACCGCCGCCAGGGGCCGGTACCGTTGAGCCGCGTCGAGCAGGTGCGCAAGGACATCATGGCCGTGGTCCGCGAAATGTCGGCAAGCGGCGAGTTGCAGGTGCAACTGTTCCGCGAACAGACGGTGGAATGAGATGACGGTCAAGGTGATCAAGGGTGATACCCGTCAGTGGCGCGCCTACCGCTTTCCACCGCGCAGCAGTCAGCCTGCCGCGGATTGGAGCGGCGATGCCGCCGGCCTACAGCGCGCCATGGCCGATGGTTTTCAGCAGGGTATCGAGAAGGGTTACCAGGACGGCCTGCAGCAAGGCGAGGAAGCCGGGCGTCAGGCTGGTTTCGAGCAGGGCCGCGACGAAGGGCTGAAGCTCGGGCGTGAGGACGGTCGCAGCGAAGGTCGTCGTGAGTTCGAACTGGCCGCGCAGCCGCTGCAACGGATCAGCGAGCAGGTCGAGCAGTTCCTCGGTGAGCTGGAGCACAAGCGTCGTCAGGAGCTGCTGGAGTTGGTGAAGAAGGTCTCGCAGCAGGTCATTCGCTGTGAGCTGACGTTGCACCCGACGCAATTGCTGGCGCTGGTCGAGGAAGCGCTGACCAGCATGCCGGGCGAGCCCGAAGACGTTCAGGTGCTACTCAGCCCCGAGGAGTACGCGCGGATCAAGGCCGTTGCGCCGGAGCGTGCAGCCGGCTGGAAGCTGGTAGCTGATGAGCGCCTGGCCCTGGGCGAATGCCGTGTGGTTACGCCACAGGCTGAGGCTGATGTCGGCTGCCAGCAGCGTCTGGATGCCTGCATCGACACCCTGGCCGAACACCTGCATCTGAGCGAGGCCTGACCGCCCATGCTGGATTACAAGCTCGACGAAGCGCTGCGGTCGCTCGATGGCGTGCAATTGGCCAAGGTCGCCGGGCGTCTGGTGCGGGTTTCCGGCATGCTCCTGGAGAGCTTGGGTTGTCAGCGCAGCACCGGTCAGCGCTGTCGCGTCGAGCAGGCCGACGGCAGCCTGCTGGATGCTCAGGTGGTCGGTTTCAATCGTGATATCACCTATCTGATGCCGTTCAAGAAACCGGTCGGTCTGGCGGCTGGTTCGCGGGTGTTCCCGGCCAAGGACGAGGCGTTGCTGCAGATCGACGAGTCCTGGCTCGGGCGCGTGGTCAACGGCCTCGGCGAGCCGCTGGATGAACGCGGCAAACTCAATGGTCGTGATCCGTTGCCGCTCGGGCTGCCATCGGTCAACCCACTCAAACGACGCCCGGTGGAAGAAGCCCTGGACGTCGGCGTGCGCGCCATCAATGGCCTGCTGACCCTCGGCAAAGGGCAGCGCGTCGGCCTGTTTGCCGGCTCCGGGGTGGGCAAGAGCGTGCTGCTGGGCATGATCACCCGGCAGACCAAGGCTGACGTGGTGGTGGTCGGGCTGATCGGTGAGCGCGGTCGTGAGGTGCAGGAATTTATCCTGCACTCGCTCGGTGAGGACGGACTGCGCAAGGCCGTAGTGGTGGTAGCGCCGGCCAACGAATCGCCGCTGATGCGCCTGAAGGCCACCGAGCTTTGCCACAGCATCGCCGCCTACTTTCGCGACCAGGGTCAGGACGTGCTGCTGCTGGTCGATTCGCTGACCCGCTACGCCATGGCCCAACGCGAAATTGCCCTGGCACTGGGCGAACCGCCCGCAACCAAAGGCTATCCGCCGTCGGTGTTCGGCATGCTGCCGGAGCTGGTGGAGAGCGCCGGCAACGGCGAGAGCGGCAGTGGCAGCCTCAGTGCCATCTATACCGTGCTGGCCGAAGGCGACGATCATCAGGACCCGATCGTCGACTGCGCGCGCGCCATTCTCGATGGCCATATCGTGCTGTCACGGCGCCTGGCCGACGTCGGCCACTACCCGGCCATCGACATTTCCGCCTCGGTCAGCCGCTGCATGAGTCAGGTCGGTGAAGCGGCGCATCTGTCGGCCGGACGGCAGTTCAAGGAGTTTTACAGCACCTATGAAAAGATCAAGGAGCTGATCCCGCTGGGCGGCTACACCCCGGGTATGGACGCCAAAACCGACCGCGCCGTGCAACTGGCGCCCAGCCTCGAGCGCTTTCTACGCCAGGAGGTCGGCGCCAGTGCCGAGCTTGGCGCCAGTATCGCCACCTTGCAGAGCATCATCAGATGAAGCAGCAGATCGAAGTGCTCGGCCGCCTGGCCAGCCTGCGCGGCAACAAAGTGCAGCAGATGCTCGGCCGTGTGAGTTATCAACAGAACCTCTGCCAGCGCTACCGCAACAACATCACGGGTCTGAGCCGCCTGTGCGGTTTCACCGTACCGATGACCACGCCACTGCAGCGTGACAACCAGCAGCGTTACAAGGCCACGCTGTACAAGATGGTCGAACTGCAGCGCCGCGAGCTGGCGCTGGCCGAGGAGA
>CAZIZA010000413.1:0-2565 GCA_964543555.1 uncultured Pseudomonas sp. | reverse complement strand
CGCCGGCCAGTTCGCCGAGCGACAGGCTGCCCATGCCGAACAGCATCTTGCGCAGGCCGTTTTCCCCGGAGTCGGCAACCAGCTCGCTGCGGTAGTTGCCTTCGGCACCATCTTTCCACTGTTCGACCATGTCATCCAGGTCGCTGACCAGCAGGTCGGTGGCGGCCTTGAGGAACGCTCGACGACGCTCGTTATGACCACCGGTAGCGCCTTCACCCACCACGTAATCGGTGTAGGGGCGCTCGCCAGCACCTGGATTGGTGCCATTCAGATCCTGGCCCCAGAGCAGGAATTCGATCGCGTGGTAGCCGGTGGCGACGTTGGCTTCGGAGCCGCCCAGTTCGTTCAGGCTGGCCAGCAGCTCGCCGGTGATTTCGCTGACGTCGATCTTGTCTTCGCCGACCTGAATCTCGGTATTGGCAATGATGTTGGCCTGCGCGCCCGGATTGCCCAGCGCATGCTGGTAATCGTCGGCGACGTAGTCGATCAGGCCTTCATCCAGCGGCCAGGCATTGAGTTGGCCCTCCCACTCGTCGACCACCGGGTTGCCGAAGCGGAACACTTCGGTCTGCATGTAAGGTACGCGCGCGGCCAGCCAGGCTTCACGGGCGGCTTTCAGGGTCGCTTCGCTCGGATCGGCGAGCAGCGCGTCGACTGCAGCCTGCAGTGCCTTGCCGGTGCTCGCTGCGTCGCTGAACACGGCCAGGGCGAGATCGGCGTAATGATTGACCACGGCCTTCGCTGCGGCCTCGTCGACCTTCACCGCGGTCGCTGGAGCCGCGCTCTCGGTGGTAGCGGCAGGCGCTGCAGCCTGGGTGGCAGGGGCTTTGTCCTCGCCGCAGCCAGCGAGGGAAATGGCGATGGCCAACAGGCTGGCGGAGGCCAGGGGCATACGAATCATGGCGGGGTCCTTTGCATGTACGAAATGAAGGCGGTACGCAGTAGTACCTGAAAAACTGCGACATAATGCAAATGTTTC
Source organism: uncultured Pseudomonas sp. (assembly GCA_964543555.1). Lineage (GTDB taxonomy): Bacteria > Pseudomonadota > Gammaproteobacteria > Pseudomonadales > Pseudomonadaceae > Aquipseudomonas. The sequence goes on along the minus strand of CAZIZA010000413.1, from coordinate 1,586 downwards.
GCATTATGTGTAAAGGCCATTATTCATTGCTGTGCAGGATATCGCTGCCGAGGCTGCATGCTGCCGTTAAAATGCCAGCACCTGAAGCGCAGTTCTGCATGGAGAAAACTGCATGAGCCTGACCGTCGTGATCGTACTCGTTGTCCTCGTTCTGCTCGGTGCCTACGCAGTGTCGTTGTACAACGCGCTGGTGCGCCTCAAGCATGGGGTGAGCAAAGCCTGGTCGAACATCGATGTGCTGCTCAAGCAGCGACATGACGAACTGCCCAAACTGGTGGAAACCTGCAAGCAGTACATGCAGTACGAAGGCGCAACCCTGGAGCGGGTGATCGCTGCACGCAGCGCCGTGGCCAGTGCTCGTGAGCAGCAGGATGTCGGTGCTCTGGGCAAGGCCGAGAGCGGGTTGCGCGCTGGTCTCGGGCAACTGTTCGCGTTGGCCGAGAACTATCCCGAGCTGAAGGCCAACGACAGCTTTCAACATCTTCAACAGCGCATCAGCGGCCTGGAGAACGGTATCGCCGACCGTCGCGAGCTGTACAACGAGGCGGTCAACCTCAATAACGTGCGCATCGAACAGTTCCCCGACGTGATCATCGCCCGCCTGTTCAACTTCCAGGCTGCCGAGTTGCTGGTGTTCAGCGAGGCAGAGAAAGCTGACGTCGACCTCAAGTCGCTGTTCAACTGAGCGCCTGCCCATGATGGAGGCCGACCCCCTCGGGTTTTTCTTTACTCTGAGTTTTACCCTCGGCGCATGCCTGGGGGGTGCCTGGTGGTGCCTGCGACGCTGGTCGCAAGCGCGCCATCTGCTCGATACACCCACGTCGAAGATTCGTTCGGCGGCGCAGGGCTACGTCGAACTCTATGGTGTGCTCGATGAGCTGCCGGATATGCAGTTGCGCGGACCGCTGACTGGCAAGCCCTGCCTGTGGTGGCGCTTTCGGATCGAGGAATATCGCTCCAGCGGCAAGACACGCCGTTGGCAGGTGGTCGAGAGCGGCGCCAGTGACGCCTGGTTGCGTCTGGTCGATGGCACGGGCGAATGCCTGATCGACCCGCGTGGTGCCGAGATTCGAGCGGCGGTGCGGGATGTCTGGCAGGGTAACCTGCGTCACCCATTGGGGCCTGCCAAAACGGGGTTACTGGGGTTTCTCAGCAGCGGCACACGCTATCGCTACAGCGAAGAGCGCTTTCATGTTGGGCAGCCGTTGTATGCCATCGGTGATTTTCGGACACGGGGGGCAGTTCAGCAGGGGTTCGACAGTCATGCTGCACAAGGGGATGTGATTCGGGAGTGGAAGGGCGACTATGTCGGTCTGTTGCGGCGTTTCGACAGTGATGGCAACGGTGAGCTCGACGAGCAGGAGTGGAGCCGTGTACGCCTGGCAGCACAGCTGGAGGCTGAAGAGCGGCATCGGAAAAAGATTGCAGAGCCCGTGCAGCACCATATGGTCAAGCCTGGTGAGCGCCAGCCGTTCATTCTTTCCAACAGTGGCGAGGATGAGCTGGCGCGCAGTTTCTACTGGCAAGCCAGCGGCGGCGCCTTACTGTGCCTGGTCGGCGCATTGGCCACGGCCTGGCTGCTGGGT
>CAZIZA010000412.1:0-2585 GCA_964543555.1 uncultured Pseudomonas sp. | reverse complement strand
GTTGCAGCAGCAATAGCAAGAAGGAACTGCCGCCCGCCGAACTGACCAAGTTCGATGAAGAAGTCGAGTTGCGCACCGAATGGAGTCGCTCCGTGGGTGACGGCCAGGGTGAAACCTTCAATATGCTGGTGCCGGCCATCGATGGCGAGGTGATCTACGCCGCCGACGTCGAGGGTCTGGTCATGGCCATGGATCGCACCAGCGGCAAGGTCATCTGGCGCAAGAAGCTGGACATTCCGGTATCCGGTGCCATCGGTGTCGGTTACGGCCAGGTGCTGCTGGGTACGCTCAAGGGTGAAGTGATTGCCCTCGACACCAGTGACGGTGAGGAACAGTGGCGTTCGCGGGTTACCAGTGAAGTGCTGGCTGCGCCCGCCACCAACGGTGATATCGTCGTGGTGCAGACTCAGGACGATCGCCTGATCGCGTTTGATGCCAGTACGGGCAGCCAACGCTGGATCGTCGAAAATACCCCGGCCGTACTGACTCTGCGTGGCACGGGTGCCCCGCTGGTGACCAACCGTCTGGTGGTCGCGGGTCTGTCCAGCGGTAAAGTCATCGCCGTCGATGCTCAGCGCGGCTTGCCGGTTTGGGAGCAGCGTATTGCCGTCCCGCAGGGCCGCTCCGAACTGGAGCGGGTCGTCGACATCGACGGTGGTCTGCTGCTGTCTGGCGGCACCGTCTATGCGGTGAGCTACCAGGGCCGTGTCGCGGCCATGGATCTGGAGTCCGGTCGCGTACTCTGGCAGCGTGAGGCGTCCAGCTCGGTGGGCGTCGCCCAGGGCTTCGGTAACGTATACGTCAGCCATGCCAGTGGCACCGTCGAAGGTATCGACGAGCGCAGTGCTTCGGCCTTGTGGAGCAATGACTCCCTGGCTCGTCGTCAGCTGTCGGGGCCTCAGGTATTTTCCAGTTACGTTGCCGTGGGCGACTTCGAAGGTTATCTGCACCTGCTGAGCCAGGTAGACGGTCGTTTTGTCGGCCGCACCCGTATCGACAGCGATGGCCTGCGTGCCCAGCCGTTGGTAGTCGGTGATTGGCTGTACGTTTACGGCAACAGCGGTAAGTTGGTGGCCCTGACCATCAAGTAACACGCTATGCTGCCGGTATACCCGACAGCATGAGACACCCTGGCCGCTGCCCCTGCAGCGGCCTTTGCATTTTCTGAATTAACCGAGTGGAGAGCCTGATGGTTCCCGTAATTGCCCTGGTGGGCCGGCCGAATGTCGGCAAGTCCACGCTCTTCAACCGCCTGACCCGCAGCCGCGACGCTATCGTCGGCGACCTGTCCGGTCTGACCCGCGACCGCCAGTACGGCGAGGCGAAGTGGCAGGGGCGTACCTATATCGTGATCGACACCGGGGGTATTTCCGGTGACGAGGAAGGCATCGACGCGAAGATGGCAGAGCAGTCGCTGCAGGCCATCGAAGAGGCGGACGCCGTGCTGTTCCTGGTGGATGCGCGCGCCGGCATGACTGCCTCTGACCAGATGATCGGCGAGCACCTGCGCCGTCGTAACAAGCAGAGCTTCCTGGTGGTGAACAAGGTCGACAACCTCGATGTCGACCTGGCCCGCGCCGAGTTCAGCCCTATGGGCCTCGGCGAGCCCCTGGCAATTGCCGGTGCTCACGGCCGCGGCATCACCCAGATGCTCGAAGTGGTGCTCGGCGCGTTCCCCAAGGACGCCGGCGAGCCGGAAGAGGGTGCCGAAGAGGAAGAGGTGCTGGAAGGCCAGGAGGCCAAGCGCATTCCCGGCCCGAGCGAGAAGGACGGCATCAAGCTGGCCATCATCGGTCGACCCAACGTCGGCAAGTCCACCCTGGTCAACCGCATGCTCGGCGAAGAGCGGGTCATCGTCTATGACCAGGCGGGGACCACGCGCGACAGCATTTACATTCCCTTCGAGCGCGACGACGAGAAGTACACCCTGATCGACACTGCCGGTGTGCGCCGGCGCGGCAAGATCTTCGAGGCTGTGGAGAAATTCTCCGTGGTCAAGACGCTGCAGGCCATTCAGGACTCCAACGTCGTGGTGTTCGTCATGGATGCCCGCGAAGGCGTGGTCGACCACGATCTCAACCTGCTCGGCTTCGTGCTGGAAAGCGGCCGCGCGCTGGTCATCGCCCTGAACAAATGGGACGGCATGGACCAGGGCCAGAAGGACTACGTTAAGACCGAGCTGGAGCGCCGGCTGTTCTTCGTCGACTTCGCCGATATCCACTTCATCTCCGCCCTGCACGGCACTGGCGTCGGCCATCTGTACAAGTCGGTGCAGGCCTCGTTCAAGTCGGCGATCACCCGCTGGCCGACCAGCCGCCTGACGCAGATTCTCGAAGACGCCGTCAGCGACCACGCGCCGCCCCTGGTCAATGGTCGCCGCATCAAGCTGCGCTATGCCCACCTGGGAGGTGCCAACCCGCCGCTGATCGTGATTCACGGTAACCAGGTCGACGCCGTACCGCGCGCCTATACCCGTTACCTGGAAAATACCTTCCGCCGCGTGCTGAAACTGGTCGGTACGCCGATTCGCATCGAGTACAAGGGCGGCGAGAACCCCTACGAGGGCAACAAGAACAAGCTCACCG
>CAZIZA010000411.1:0-2593 GCA_964543555.1 uncultured Pseudomonas sp. | reverse complement strand
TGCCGAAGCGACGCTGGCGGGTAGCGAAATCGGCCAGCGCCTTGCGCATGGCCTCGTGCTTGAAGTCCGGCCAGTAAAGGTCGGAGAAGTACAGTTCGCTGTACGCGAGCTGCCACAGCAGGAAATTGCTGATGCGATGCTCACCCCCCGTACGGATGCACAGGTCGGGCAAAGGCAGGTCGCCGGTCGCCAGACAGCCCTGGAGCAACTGCGGGGTGATGTCATCAGGCTGCAGATGGCCTGCCTGCACCTCACGCGCCAGGCGCTGAGCAGCCTGGGCGATATCCCACTGACCGCCATAGTTGGCCGCGATCTGCAGAGTGAAACGCCGCTTGCCGGCAGTCAGGAGCTCAGCCTCACGCATGGCCGCCTGCAACTCGGGATGAAAACGCGAGCGGTCACCAATGATGCGCAAACTGATGTCGTTATCCAGCAGACGCCTGGCTTCGCGACGCAGCGCCCCCAGAAACAGCTCCATCAGCGCGCCAACCTCTTCGGCTGGTCGCTGCCAGTTCTCACTGGAAAAAGCGAACAGGGTCAGCACCTCGACCCCCGACTCGGCACACACCTCGATTACCGCACGAACCGCGTCCACACCAGCCTTGTGACCGGCCACACCTGGCAACAGGCGCTTCCTTGCCCAGCGATTGTTACCATCCATGATGATGGCGACATGCCGCGGCACCGCGCCCTGCTTGTTCTTGTCCATGTATGGGCGTCCAGCCGTCAAACGGCCATCAGATCCGCTTCTTTCACCTCGAGCGCCTTGTCGACTTCTGCGATGAATTTGTCAGTGATTTTCTGCAGCTCGTCAGCAGCGCGACGCTCTTCGTCTTCGCTGATTTCCTTGGCCTTGGACAGCTTCTTCAGCTCGGCCAGGGCATCGCGACGCACGTTGCGCACGGCGACCTTGGCATCTTCGGCTACGCCACGTGCCTGCTTGGTGTAACCCTTGCGGGTTTCCTCGGTCAGGGCCGGCATAGGCACACGAATCGTGGTACCTGCGCTGCTCGGGTTCAAACCCAGATCGGAGGTCATGATGGCTTTCTCGATGGCAGCACTGAGGTTCTTGTCGTGCGCAACAATTTTCAGCGTGCGGGCATCTTCGACAGAGATCGCGGCCACCTGATTGAGCGGCATGTCGCTGCCCCAGGCTGGCACCTTGACGCTATCGAGAATGCTCGGGTGGGCACGACCGGTGCGAATGGCCGCCAGGTTGCGACCCAGCGCTTCCAGGGACTTGCTCATGCGCTCCTGGGCGTCTTTCTTGATGTCGTTGATCATTGTGCATCCTCCTCGATCAGAGTTCCTTCAGCGCCACCTACTACAACGTTCAGCAGGGCGCCGGGCTTATTCATGTTGAAGACCCGCAGCGGCATGTTGTGATCGCGGCACAGGCAGATGGCAGTCAGGTCCATCACGCCCAGCTTGCGATCGAGCACCTCGTCATAGGTCAGGCGCTCGAATTTCTCGGCATGCGGGTCCTTGAACGGGTCGGCAGTGTACACGCCATCGACCTTGGTCGCCTTCAGAACCACATCGGCATCGATTTCGATGGCGCGCAGGCAGGCGGCCGAATCAGTGGTAAAGAACGGGTTACCGGTGCCTGCGGCGAAGATCACCACCTCACCGGTCTTGAGGTGACGCATGGCTTTGCGGCGGTCGTAATGATCAGTCACGCCGACCATGGAGATCGCCGACATGACGATGGCCGGAATGTTCGAGCGCTCAAGCGCGTCACGCATGGCCAGGGCGTTCATCACCGTGGCCAGCATACCCATATGATCACCCGTGACGCGATCCATGCCCGCAGCGGACAGCGCCGCACCACGGAACAGGTTGCCACCACCGATCACCAGACCGACCTGCACGCCGATACCGACCAACTGGCCGACTTCCAGCGCCATGCGATCGAGCACCTTGGGATCGATACCGAAATCTTCCGAGCCCATCAGGGCCTCGCCGCTGAGTTTGAGCAGAATGCGTTTATAACGAGGTTGGCGACCCGTAGTCTGCTGAGCCATAGCAAGTCTCTCCTGCGGCGATTTGAAATTCTTCAGCAACGCTTGCGCGCTGCAATTATCCGGCACTTCGAACGCGCCGACGACCTCGGGTTTCAAGGTCGCTTGAACATTTGTTGCCCCTTATTCGGCAAAGAGGCTGCACGCGCAAGCGGGCAGCCTCTCTGGGACAACGGGCCTAACTGCCGATCACTGCTTGCTGGCAGCAACCTGAGCAGCCACTTCGGCAGCGAAGTCGGTCTCGGCCTTCTCGATACCCTCGCCCACTTCGTAACGCACGAAGGAAACGACCTCGGCACCGGCTTTCTTGACCAGATCACCGACCTTGACTTCCGGATCCATGATGAAGGCTTGCTCGACCAGGCTGGCTTCGGCCAGGAACTTGGCGATACGGCCTTTGACCATGTTTTCGACGATGTTTTCCGGCTTGCCGGCGATCTTCTCGGCGTTCAACTGCAGGAAGATTTCCTTTTCCTTGGCAACCAGCTCTTCGGAAACCTGATCCGGGGAAACAACAGCCGGGTTGGAAGCAGCGACGTGCATGGCAACGTGCTTGGCCAGTTCGTCGTTGC
>CAZIZA010000410.1:0-2638 GCA_964543555.1 uncultured Pseudomonas sp. | reverse complement strand
TGAAGCGCGTGCAGGCCTTCGCCGGGGCGAAGAACCATATGGTGATCATGCCGGACGCGCCCAAGGATCAGGTCATCAGCAACCTGCTCGGCGCCAGTTGTGGCGCCGCCGGGCAGCGCTGCATGGCCATCAGCGTGGCGGTGTTCGTCGGCGAGTCGAAGCAGTGGATCGCCGAGCTGGCCTCGCAGATGGCCGCCCTGCGCCCCGGCCACTGGCAGGACAGCGGCGCCGCCTACGGCCCGCTGATCAGCCCGCAGGCGCGCCAGCGCGTGTTGCACCTGATCGACCAAGGCAAGGCCGAAGGCGCCGAGTGCCTGCTCGACGGTTCGCAGTGCGTGGTTGAGGGCTACCCGAACGGCAACTGGGTCGGGCCAACGTTGTTCCGTGGCGTGACGACCAAGATGGGCCTGTACCGCGAGGAAATCTTCGGCCCGGTGCTGGTGTGCATGGAGGTGGACAGCCTGGAAGAGGCCATCGAACTGGTCAACGCCAGCCCCTACGGCAACGGCACCAGCCTGTTCACCCGTTCCGGTGGCGCCGCACGGCATTTCCAGCATGCGGTGGAGGTCGGTCAGGTGGGCATCAACGTGCCGATCCCGGTGCCGCTGCCGTTCTTCTCCTTCACCGGCTGGAAAGGCTCGTTCTACGGCGACCTGCACGCCTACGGCAAACAGGCAGTGCGTTTCTATACCGAGACCAAGACGGTGACCAGCCGCTGGTTCGACGATACGTCGCTCGGCGATGGCCCGAACATGACGATTCAACTGAGATGAGAATTGGATAAGCGTTTGCTGGACTAATAGAGGATCACTTGAGCGGGACGAGCGGTGTAAAGCGGTTCTCGTTGAACCATGCGCCACTGTCCGCCACGCTGGCCCTGTGGGCCGCACTTACCGACTGTGCGCAGGCGGCCGAACCCATGACGTCCGGCCTCAACAATCTGTGTACGGGTCCTAAAAGAGGAGGGGTTGGCGCAAATGTGTGGAGCCCTTTTGGTCAACGATGAAATCAACGCTACGTGCGGCGAACTCGACCAGCCCTTGTGCCTGTGCCGCAAGGCCCCAGCATTGCCACCGGCCAAGGCCACGAAAAACGTCGACAGATTCGCCGCTGAAGGCGCGTCGATGCACCTCGGTGGCTTCTCCTGTTCCGTAGCCGAGGCCTACAGCATCGATCCGCTCTGGGCTGATGCAGCCGAGCGCGCCAAGAGCCTCGACAGCGGCGCCTTGATCAAGGCGCCGCAAAGCCATCGTTACCCACTGCTGGAGGGTGAACAGCAATCGCACGCCCTCGATCAGCAGAACCTGCAGACAGTCTATGCCGCCAAGGTGAAATCCCGCGATGAGGTACTCAAGGATCAGCTGACGCCAGACTGCTTCAAAATCGTCTACCGCCTCGATACCAGCAGCGCCCTGCCCAGCCACGCTAACTGGCAGGCCGAGCACCGCGCAGCCGGCCAACCCCTGACCTTGCAATGAGACACCATGGACTTCGAACTCAGTGATGAACAACGCTTGCTAACCGACAGCGCCCGTGCCTTCGCCACGCGGGAGCTAGCGCCCCATGCCGCCGACTGGGATCGCGACCATCACTTCCCCGTCGAGGTCATCCGCCGCGCTGCCGAGCAGGGCTACCTGGCCCTGTACATCGCCGAAGAGGACGGCGGCCTCGGTCTGTCGCGGCTGTCCAGTTCGCTGATCTTCGAGCAACTGGCGGCCGGCTGCGTCGCCACCACCGCCTACCTGACCATCCACAACATGGCCACCTGGATGCTCGCCAGCTTCGCCGGGCAGGCACTCAAGGATGCCTGGTTGCCGGGGCTGATCAATGGTCAGGCACTGGCTTCCTACTGCCTGACCGAACCGGATGCCGGCTCCGACGCCGCCAACCTGCGCACCCGCGCGCGACGCGATGGTGATGACTATGTGCTGGACGGGAGCAAGTGCTTCATCTCAGGCGCGGGCAGTACCCAGGTGCTGATCGTCATGGCGCGCACGGGTGAAGATGGGGCCAAGGGGATCTCCTGCTTCCTGGTACCCGCCGATGCCCCCGGTGTGCGCTACGGGCGCAACGAGGACAAAATGGGCTGGAAGGCGCAACCGACCCGCACCATCACCTTCGAGGGTGTACGCATTCCCGCCAGCCACCGCATCGGCCCGGAAGGCGAAGGCTTCGTCTACGCCATGAAGGGCCTTGACGGTGGCCGCCTGAACATTGCCAGTTGCTCGCTGGGCGCAGCCCAGGCGGCGCTGGAGCAAAGCCTGCGCTATGTCGAGGAACGCAAGCAGTTCGGTAAGCCACTCAGCCAGTTCCAGGCGCTGCAGTTCAAGCTCGCCGACATGCTCACCGACCTCACCGCCAGCCGGCAGATGGTGCGCCTGGCCGCGCACAAGCTCGATCACAAGCATGGCGAAGCGAGCCTGTATTGCGCCATGGCCAAGCGCTTCGCCACTGACCACTGCTTCGCGGTGTGCAACGAGGCGCTGCAATTGCACGGCGGTTACGGCTATCTGAATGACTATCCGCTGGAACGCTGGGTACGCGACGCCCGTGTGCACCAGATTCTGGAAGGCACCAACGAAATCATGCGGGTGATCGTCGCCCGCCGCCTGCTTCTGCAGGGCGGCATGCTCGATCG
>CAZIZA010000409.1:0-2641 GCA_964543555.1 uncultured Pseudomonas sp. | reverse complement strand
AGAGCAAACCTGCCGGAAAACCTGCCCATAAGGGCAAAGCGCCGACCCGCGCTGGTTCTGCCAAGCCGGGCGCCAAACCCGCTGCTCAAGGCGGCAAGCCTGCGGCTAAAGGCAATGGTGCCAAGCGACCGGCGCGGTGAGTTTTCCTGACTGGAAAGCGATATAAATTATAAAGGCGACCGGATGGTCGCCTTTTTATTTAAGCGAGTAAAAAACGAAAAGCTATACCTCATATTTTGATTCGCTACTGAGTATATCATTACTATTTATTTCCTTTACATCTTGAGACTTCATGCTTTCAATTTTACTGGTTCTATAATCAATGCTGACACTATTGTCAGCATTAAATGATACAACTGCATTAAGTATTAAACATAACTCTTTAAATAGACGATATAAGTTAGTTTTATAGGAAGCACCTGTAATTATCGTATTAGATAATTCCTCTCCAATATATACAATAGACTGTATTCTAGCCATGCTTATTAATTCATTGATAAATTGACCAAATGTCATTCCTGAGAAGTTAAAAGATGATGATAGTTGCATTAGTGATAGATTATAAAAGGAATGTATTGCATCCAACTCAATGGTTAAAATCTGTGTTTCCTGCACAAAATTCATTGATTTTTTCTTAAGTTCACCTTCAAAGAGAATGTTAAATTCATCACTGGGATAGTTTGAAACAGAAAATCTTATTAAATCCCCTTTTGAGAAATGCATAAGGGGTTCATTCATCTCGGCATAAGTAGATTTTATGGATAAAGTTGGAAATGTATTGACTGAGGCAGTCGATGAGACTTGAAAGTCACTGCTGTCATTTTTTTTAGATTCAGGATTGAATAATACGCTACTTATTATCGAACCACCTCGGAGTACATCAATCTTTGTAATATGTTGATTTTTATTCATTAATGTTCTCCGATTATTCCAAGGCTCAATGGGAATTCAGTTGATTCTTTATTTTCAAAAATATTAGATAAGCTAGGGGGAATATAGAATTCTATAAGTTTCCAAACTGTAGATGTAGAAATTTGTTTGGTTGAATATTTATTTGCATCAGAGAATGAAATGGCTGCTTTTATCAACAAACGTTGGGAGTCGTCACAATTGACTAAAGGCTTGGTTCTTGTTGCAACACAAATGATTACTTTTTTAATGAAGTTACATTCAAAACTCATTACTTTAATAACTGACAATATCTCTTTTTGAATCTCACTTTTAGTTTCACCTGCTGGTGTAAACGAAATATATAGATCGTTGTCATTGCAGTAAATAGTGTATTCAGTGTCAATTAAAGTCTCGGAAATACTCGACTCAAGATGAATTACTAGCTGCTCCGCTCCCTCTACATTCAGTTTTTCTTGTGATTTTGGGGGGGCTGTAACTTTGCTGATACTATTATCCAAAGATCGTAGAAATTCAGTAACCTCTGGATGGTTAATATTGGATGGTTCATATGGTATTATTTTTACGCCATATTTTTTCTCGAAGCTGGAAATCTTAAATGTGGATTTTTCATTGAGCAATATGTAGTGAGAAAGTGGGATTCCATCATTAATTATTTTAATTTTTTCTAAAATTACTTCAATGTGAGGATCGGATAAAGAAAATCCTACAAAAATCAACTTTTTGGTTGACAGTAAGCTATTCAGTAAATTTCTCGTACTTTCATTGTTATTAATGATTTTTTGATAGTCAGTTGTTTTTAGAACTATACTGGATTGTTCTGTAATATCACCATGTATTTTGAAAACAATATTTTTCTCATTTGCGAAGTTTCTAGATGCCTCAGAAGCATTCTTGTTAGTATGAATTCTATACTTACCATTACCTGCTCTATCAGGAATTCTATCATAATTGGTTGTGATTATTGTTTTAGGAGACAAGTCCATTAATGCTTTATAGCTCTCTGGAATATCTTCATCTGAGAAGTCTTTATCAAATATGAATTCCATTAAATCTCGATATCTGTGGTCGCCCATCGCCCCCACACAAAACTCTGCAATGTCAAGATAGTTCTGACCATTTTTCACATAATTGGAAAGTTCTTCATCATCAAATTGTGAACCATTCTTTTTGGCTTCTGCAATGAAAGCATATAATAACTTACTCCAAGATGGGAATAGTGGCTGTGAAAGGCCTGCACCAATAAAGAAAACAAATTTATCTGGTTGTTGGTGATAATCATTAACTAACTCAATAAATGTGCTGTCGCTATTAAATGTCATAATCCTTCCTTTATTAAATTGGTTTGGAACATGATTAGCCTTTAAAACCTACATTACTTGGGTTATTTTAAGTTTTGGGAATGAACTGAATGTTAGGTCTAAAAATATAGATTGGTACTGAATGTAGTAAAGCCAAACGTTTTCATGGGTAATGAAACTTTATTTTTTTTTGAGCCGATCAAATCATGTTTATTTCAATTTGGTAGGGCAGTGATTCGTACGGAATCTGGGCCTGGGCAAAGGGGTAACGCCACCAAATCCCACGCTACCGCCCGTGGATTACAGCTTCCAATATGCTCCCTTGACCCGCGCTGGCAGCAACCCATCGCAGTTCAACAGGTTCTGAATGGCCATCGTAAGCCAAACGAAACTGCCGAGGCGAGCCTTAAAGTGACTTAACTATCAGAAAT
>CAZIZA010000408.1:0-2656 GCA_964543555.1 uncultured Pseudomonas sp. | reverse complement strand
TTCCTGGTGATGCTGGTGATCTTCCTGCTCGGCTTCATCCTCGACTTCATCGAGATCACCTTCGTGGTGGTACCGATCGTCGGGCCGGTGCTGCTGGCCATGGGGCTCGATCCGATCTGGCTGGGCGTGATGATCGCACTGAACCTGCAGACGTCCTTCCTCACTCCGCCATTCGGCTTCGCGCTGTTCTACCTGCGTGGCGTGACGCCGGCGAGCATTCCCACCAGCACCATTTACAAGGGTGTGGTGCCGTTCATCCTGATTCAGATTCTGCTGCTGGTCATCGCCTACATCTTCCCGGGTCTGATCACCTGGCTGCCGGAACAGGTCTACGGCAAGTAGGTCATAACCTGCAGCAAGCAGACGCCCGTCCCTGTGACGGGCGTTTTGCTTATAGCGTTGTCATACCGACTGTCATCTATCTCAACGCGAGGTCGTCATGAGCACTGCCCAAGTCAAACGTGTGGAAATGGATCAACTGTCCTGCTGGCGTATTCGCGCTGCAGGCAGCGAATTGCTGGTGGCGCAGCAGGGCGCACAGATTCTCAGTTACCGGCAGGACGAGCAGCCGCCGCTGATCTGGCTAAGCCCTGACGCAGCCTATCAACGTGGGCAAAGCGTGCGCGGCGGGGTGCCGCTGTGCTGGCCCTGGTTCGGAGATCTGCGCCGCAATCCGCAGGCCGTACAGGCTCACTGGCACCTGGAACAGGCACCGGCCCATGGCCTGGTGCGGGCAGTGGACTGGGAGCTGCTGGGCATCGACGAGGAGGACGACGCCGTCACCCTGCGCTTCGCCTACGACACACGCCTGCAGCCACTGGAGGGATGGCCCCGGGATGTCGGCCTGACCTTCGTCGTGCGTGTCGCGCAGGATCTTGGCATGAGCCTGGAGACCCACAACCGGGGTACCGAGCCACTGACCCTGAGCCAGGCGCTGCACAGCTACTTCGCCGTCAGCGACGTGCGTCAGGTCAGCATCGAGGGACTGCAGGCCTGCCGCTATATCGACACTCTGCAGAACTGGCAGGAACTGCGTCAGCAGGACGTATTGCGGGTTGATGCGGAGACGGACCGCATCTATCTCGACCCCGCCGCACGGCTGAGCATCGTCGACCCCGGCTGGCGTCGGCGTATCCACCTGGATAGCCGAGGGTCCCGCTCAGCCGTGCTGTGGAACCCCTGGATCGACAAGGCCAGACGCCTGTCGCAGTTCCCTGACGACGCCTGGCCAAGCATGCTGTGCATCGAAACAGCCAATGTGCTGGAGGACATCGTGCAGTTGCACGCAGGCGAAAGGCATCGCCTGGAGCTGCGCCTTTCGAGCGAGTCGATTGGCTAACACCGTGCCGATACATCGTACCTGTGGGCGCGGCGCCCCGCGGCGAAGCGCAGGCACGTCGTAGACCGGAGGCTCGGCCCCGAGGCGGGGCTCCTATGAAGCACGGTTGGCGGCCTGCCGGTTCCTCACGGCGCTTGCTCTTCCAGGGCTTGCCGCAGATCGTCTGCGCGAGTGAAGACCTGCTGCGCGACGAGCTGCAGGCCATCGAGCTGTAACCACAGCACTTCACCTTCGCCCGCCGGGTAGCGCGGGGCGATGCGGGCATCGCGATCGAGGAGCACGCGGTAGTTGTATTCGCGCATCTTCGGCAGGGCGAAGAGGCTGGCGATGACACCAGGCATGCGGCTGATGTCGGCAAGGAACACCGCCTGACGCTGTTCCAGGTAGCCCTTTGGCTGCCCTTCCAGAGCGGCGTTGACCAGCTTGGCACCGTCCATGTCGCGGGCGACCAGCAGGATGCGCGTCTGGTCATTGAGGGTGAAGGGCGCGTCCTGCTGATCGAGCAGGGTCCAGGAGGCCAGGCGCTCGCCTGGTTCCAGAGCCAGTACGGCGGTAGACAGCAGGCACAGCAACAACAGGGCGACAGCTTTCATCAGCAGACTCCGGGGCTCAATACAGGTCTTCGTCGGTCACCAAACGCACTTCGCCAGCGTCCATGGCGTAGGCGGCGTCGGCCAGGTCGTTGCTGACCTGCTCCACCTTCAATTCGCCACTGACCCACAGCGGGGCGTAGATGTCCTCGAGCGGGATGCCCTTGGGATAGCGCACCAGCACCAGTTGGTTGGGTGGTGGTGGTGGCACGTGGATGCAGGCACCCGGATAGGGCACCAGGAAGAACAGCGTGCTGTTGCCTTTCTCGTCGTTTTCCAGCGGCACCGGATAGCCACCCAGGCGGATGGCCTTGCCGTCGAGAGCCGCGACGGTCTTGGCGGAGTACATCACCGCGGGCAGATCCTGATCCTGCTGACGCAGGCCGCCTTCTCCGTAGAAGGTGCTGTCGCCCTCAGGGCTGTCGTGGCTGATCTCGGGCATTTCCTCGAGGGCCTTGCGGTCTTCGGGTGGCATCAGATCGAGCCAGTCGGTTTCCGGCAGTTCGGCGTGAGCCAGGCCGGTACAGAAGAGCAGTGCGAGCAGCAGGTGGCGCATGGGCTATGGCATCTCGTGGCGGCGTGAACGAGGAGCCGACACTTCGGCTCCTGAGCGGGGCTTGTCAGCCCTTCTTGATCGCGCCGTAGATTACCAGCAGAACGATGGCGCCGATCACTGCGCCGATGAAACCGGCCGCCTGGCCAGCTTCGTAGATGCCCAGCGCCTGCC
>CAZIZA010000407.1:0-2661 GCA_964543555.1 uncultured Pseudomonas sp. | reverse complement strand
GGCGGCACACGGGGCGAGTCTGCCTGGCCACGCAGCGTGATCACTGCATCACCCAACGGCTCGCCGGCAGCGTCCACCAGTTCGGCCTGAAACGCCGAGGCAAAGGCTGGGCGGATCATGACCAGGGCAGCGCACAGAATGAGAGAGAGCAGGCGTGAATTGCAGACAGTCATGCGCTTACCTAGGGCCGGGCCTGAGGCCGGACATTCACAGGATTACTTGCCATCCTGGCAACCAAGTTTAATGTACTGGGGCGATAGCCTAGCTGGCCGGTGGCCAACAGGCCAGCGGCAATCCTATTCGCGACGCAGGCGTTTGGGCGTGAGGCCGAGATAACGGCGCATGGAGGTCGTCAGCGCACTCTGGCTGGAGAAGCCACACTCCTCTGCAATGCGCACCAGCGGCAGGTTGCTTTCGCGCAACAGACGGGCGGCGCGATCGAGGCGCGCCTGCAACAGGTACTGATGCGGTGTGAGGCCAACGCTACCCTTGAACTGAGCATGAAAATGGCTGGGGCTCAGACACATTTCCTGCGCCAACTCAGCAACGCTGATACGCCGCGCCAGGTGTTCATCGATGTACTCATCCAGGCGCTGCAGATCCAGCGCACCCTGCGGTTGCCGGCGCTGTTCGCCGAACAGGCGAAGATGCAGCGCACGAAGCAGCACGCCGCCCAGCGAGCGCGCCAGGATCGAGTCGCTGCCATAGCGCTCCAACTCAGCGCCGGCATAGGTCAGCAGGTGCTGGAAATCGACATCGAGGGCGGGATAGCGGGGCTTTTCGAACAGCCGATGGAGCAGCTCCAGGTCTTCGCTGGGCGTGTCCTGTTCGTCCAGGTCGAGAATCAGCATGCGATTCTCGCCCATGCCGGCGAACTGGTGAGGCGCATCACCCGGTACCAGGCAAGCTCGCATGCGACAGACTTCCCCGCCCCGGCCACCGACCTCGAATTCGGCGCGACCGACCAGGGACATCACCAGTTGATGATGATCATGAGCATGTTCATGTGCCTGTTCATCCAGGCGGATCACACGGGCTTGCAACATCGCGAAAGACTGACGACATGGAACGAGGGTTGCACTTTACTCCTTTCCAGAAAAAAACGCCGCAACCAAACATCAGAAGAGGTTGCACCTTTAGCAACCAGACAAGCTTGCAGCACCGCCTCGAAATCACCACGCGCCCAGCCCGACAGGCAACACCTTGAAGAAATTCGCAGCCCGCCTGCCACATTGAAAAACACTCAGGGTCTCCCCATTTAGCACTCAACGTACACGCACAGGTGCTCCATGAACGATCAGGACAACACCCCCGAAGCCGTCGAAGTTCACGTCCAGGCCGATAGCACCGGCCTGGTATTGCCCGCGCAGCAGCTGCCGGACAAGCTCTACATCATCCCCATTCACAACCGTCCGTTTTTCCCGGCACAGGTATTGCCAGTGATCGTCAACCAGCAGCCCTGGGGACGAACCCTGACGCGCGTCGGCAATACCGAGCACAAGTGCATGGCCGTGTTCTTCGTCGATACTCCGCCGGACGAGCACGGCGAATTCGATCTCGACAGCCTGCCCGAACACGGCACGCTAGTACGCGTACACCATGTCAGCGAGGAAGGCGGCAAGCTGCAGTTCGTCGCTCAGGGCCTGAACCGCGTGCGCATTCGCGGCTGGCTCAGCCGCCGTGGCCCCTACCTGGCCGAAGTCGAATATCCCCAGGCACCCAACGACCCGCGTGACGAGGTCAAGGCCTATGGCATGGCGCTGATCAATGCGATCAAGGAGCTGCTGCCGCTCAACCCGCTGTACAGCGAAGAACTGAAGAACTATCTGAACCGCTTCAGCCCCAACGACCCGTCGCCACTCACTGATTTCGCCGCTGCCCTGACCACTGCTCCCGGCCGTGAGCTGCAGGAAGTGCTGGATACCGTGCCCATGCTCAAGCGCATGGAAAAGGTGCTGCCCCTGCTGCGCAAGGAGGTCGAGGTCGGCCGCCTGCAGAAGGAACTGTCGGCCGAGGTGAACAAGCAGATCGGCGAGCGCCAGCGCGAGTTCTTCCTCAAGGAACAGCTCAAGCTGATCCAGCAGGAGCTGGGCATCAGCAAGGACGACAAGAGCGCGGATCGCGAGGAATTTCTCGCCCGCCTCGACGGCAAGACCCTGCCGGCGCCAGCGCGCAAGCGCATCGACGAGGAGTTGAACAAGCTGTCGATCCTCGAAACCGGCTCGCCGGAATACGCCGTCACGCGCAACTATCTGGACTGGGCCACCGCCCTGCCCTGGGGTATCCATGGCGAGGACAAGCTCGACCTCGGCCGCGCCCGCAAGGTGCTGGACAAGCACCACGCCGGCATGGACGACATCAAGCAGCGCATCACCGAGTTCCTCGCCGTCGGCGCCTTCAAGGGCGAGATCGCCGGCTCCATCGTGCTGCTGGTCGGCCCGCCCGGCGTGGGCAAGACCAGTATCGGCAAATCCATCGCCGAATCGCTCGGCCGGCCGTTCTACCGTTTCTCGGTGGGCGGCATGCGGGACGAGGCGGAGATCAAGGGCCACCGCCGTACCTACATCGGCGCCATGCCCGGCAAACTGGTGCAGGCGCTGAAGGAAGCCGAGGTGATGAACCCGGTGATCATGCTCGACGAGATCGACAAGATGGGCACCA
>CAZIZA010000406.1:0-2674 GCA_964543555.1 uncultured Pseudomonas sp. | reverse complement strand
GGGCGGAGCTCATGAAGATGGGGTTTCCCGCGCGAGAGTGAGGTCGTTATAGATGAGGACGACGACACACGATTGCAACCGCGTATTTCGTCCGCTCTGTGCTGGCATGCACCCTACCGGCCCTGACGCGCGGAGAAAAGACCGTGATGGCGATCTTGACTATCGACTCAGTCGATAAAGCCAGCGAACTCCCCCAGCCTATCAGGGTCACTTGCTTGAACCCCTCGCTGAATGCGACCTGCTGTCGTCATTAATGACGATGCCCGGGGCATCAACGCCTTAATCATGGAGGAACCCACATGCTTGTCATCTGGTTACTGGCATTACTGCTTGGGGTCGCCTATCTGGCCCACAGCCGCACCACGGCCCGGCACGCGCTCGCGTTGACTGCAGCTTATCTGCTGGCCATGGCGCTTTTCAGCCCGGCACCCGGCTGGCTGCAACTGCTGTTGTGGCTAATCACCGGCGCCGTCGCCACATTCATCCTGCTGAGCGACCTACGCCAGCAGTTTTTCACCCGCCCACTGTTCGCCTGGTTCCAGCGCGTGCTGCCGCCGATGTCAGACACCGAGCGCGACGCCATCGAAGCCGGCACGGTGTGGTGGGATGGCGAGCTGTTCAGTGGCAAGCCCGACTGGGACAAGCTGCTGGCTTATCCCAAGGCCACGCTGACCGACGAGGAACAGGCGTTCATCGACGGCCCCACCGAAGAACTCTGCGCGATGATCAGCGACTGGCAGGTCGGCCAGCAGATGGACCTGCCAGAGAAAGCCTGGGCGCACATCAAGCAGCATGGTTTTTTCGCTCTGATCATCCCCAAGGAATATGGCGGCAAGGGCTTCTCCGCCTACGCCCACTCGCAAGTGGCGATGAAGCTGGCCACCCGCAGTGGCGACCTGGCCTCCACCGTGATGGTGCCCAACTCCCTCGGCCCGGCCGAACTGCTGCTGCACTACGGCACCAATGAACAGCGCCAGCACTACCTGCCGCGCCTGGCGCGCGGTGAAGACATCCCCTGCTTCGCCCTCACCGGCCCACTGGCAGGCTCCGATGCCGGTGCCATGCCGGACACCGGGATCATCTGCAAGGGCCAGCACAACGGCGAGGAAGTGATCGGCCTGCGCCTGAACTGGGAAAAGCGCTACATCACCCTCGGCCCGGTGGCCACCCTGCTCGGCCTGGCCTTCAAGGCCTACGACCCGGATCACCTGCTGGGCGACAAGGAAGACCTGGGCATCAGCCTGGCACTGATTCCCACCGATACCCCCGGCGTGGAAATCGGCCGTCGTCACCTGCCTCTCGGCGCCGCCTTCATGAACGGGCCGAATTCGGGCAAGGACGTGTTCATTCCGCTGGAGTACCTGATCGGTGGCCAGGAGTACCTCGGCAAAGGCTGGATGATGCTGATGAACTGCCTGTCGGTGGGTCGCTCCATCTCCCTGCCGGCCGTCGGCACCGGCGCCGCCAAGTTCACCAGCCTCGCCACCGGCCAGTACGCGCAACTGCGTGAGCAGTTCAACGTGCCGCTGGCTGCCTTCGAAGGCATCCAGGAAGCCCTGGCGCGCATCGGCGGCAACGCCTGGCTGATGGACAGCGCGCGCATTCTCACCGCCAACGCCGTCGACCTGGGCAAAAAACCCTCGGTGCTGTCGGCGATCCTCAAGTACCACCTGACCGAACGCGGCCGTGAGTGCATCAGCCACGCCATGGACGTGCACGGCGGCAAAGGCATCATCATGGGCCCGAACAACTACCTGGCCCGCTCCTGGCAGGGCGCGCCGATCTTCATCACCGTCGAGGGCGCCAACATCCTCTCGCGCAACCTGATGATCTTCGGCCAGGGCGCCATCCGCTGCCACCCCTATGTACTCAAGGAAATGGCCCTGGCCGACCGCGAGGACAAGGATCAGGCACTGGCCGAGTTCGATTCGCTGCTGATGAGCCATATCGGCTTCGCCGTCGGCAACGCTGCCAGCAGCTTGCTGCTCGGCCTGACGCTGAACCGCCTGGGCACCGTCCCGGGTGACGACCTCAGCCAGCCCTACTACCGTGCCCTCAATCGTCTGGCAGCAGCCTTCGCCCTGTGCGCCGACAGCAGCATGATGCTGCTCGGCGGCGACCTGAAGCGCCGCGAGCGCCTGTCCGCCCGCCTCGGCGACGTGCTCAGCCACCTCTACCTGGGTTCGGCCGCGCTCAAGCGTTATCACGACCTGGACTACCAGGAAGCCGTCAGGCCGATGCTGCGCTGGGCCATGGAGGAAAACCTTTACCACGCCGAGCAGGCGCTCGATGACCTGCTGAGCAACTTCCCCAACCGCCTGTTCGGTTGCCTGCTGAAAGTGCTGGTGTTCCCGCTGGGCCGCCGCCATCAGGGTCCCAGCGACGAACTGGACGCCGAAGTGGCCGCGATCATCGGTCGCCAGGCCGGCGACCCGGCCTTGGAATCGGTACTGGAAGGCTGCTATCGCCCGCAGGCCGAGCAGGATTCGGTTGGCGCCCTGCAGCATGCGCTGAATCTGGTGCAAGCCAGCCAGGATGCGCGCAAGCGCCTGCACCAGGCGCTCAAGGATGGCAGCCTGCAACCGGCGCCGGGCCAGGATGCCATCGAAGCGGCGATCGCTGCCGGCATCCTCGACGGCGAACAGGGCCAGCGCCTGCAAGCGGCCGAAGCGGC
>CAZIZA010000405.1:0-2678 GCA_964543555.1 uncultured Pseudomonas sp. | reverse complement strand
ACCATGCCGACTTTCTGCCGCAGGCTGCGCAGGTCGGCGCGGGCGGCGTCGATGTAATCACCGTCGACTTCGATTACGCCGTCGTTGATAGACTCCAGGCCGTTGAGGGTGCGCAGGAAGGTGCTCTTGCCCGAGCCGCTGCGGCCGATGATGGCGACCACTTCGCCTTCCTCGACCTTGAGGTCGATGCCCTTGAGTACGTGGTTATCGCCGTAATACTTGTGCAGGGCGGTGACGTTAAGCAGTGACATTCAGCCTCCTTTCCAGGCGGTATGCAGCGAGCGAGAGCGGGTAGCAAAGCAGGAAGTAACCGAGGGCGACGAAGCCGTACACCATGAACGGCTCGAAGGTGGCGTTGGCCAGCATGCTGCCGGTCTTGGTCAGCTCGGTGAAACCGATGATCGAGGTCACCGCGGTGCCCTTGACCACCTGCACCGAGAAACCGACGGTAGGTGCCACGGCGATGCGCAGCGCCTGTGGCAGGACTACATGGCGCAAAGTTTCCAGGCGGCTTATGGCCAGGCTTTCGGACGCCTCCCACTGGCCACGGCTGATCGACTCGACGCAGCCGCGCCAGATTTCGGCGAGAAAGGCGCTGGTAAACAGAGTCAGTGCGCAGGCTGCAGCCAGCCAGGGCGACACGTCGAGGCCAAGCAGGGCGATACCGAAGAATACCAGGAACAACTGCATCAGCAGCGGCGTGCCCTGAAACAGTTCGATATAGCCACGAGCAAGGATGCGCGGCGCCGATAAAGGCGACAGGCGGGCCAGCAACACCAGCAGACCGGCGATGCCGCCGCAGACGAAAGCCACCAGTGACAGCAGCAGCGTCCACTGCAGGCCGGTGAGCAGGTTGCGCAGGATGTCCCAGAGGGTGAAGTCCATCAGCGCTCTCCCATGATGAAGCGGCGGCCGAACCAGGCCAGCAACTGGCGAATGCCGATGGCCATGAGCAAGTACAGCGCGGTGGTCAGCAGGTAAGTCTCGAAGGCGCGGAAGTTACGCGACTGGATGAAGTTGGCGGCGAACGACAACTCCTCGGTGGAGATCTGCGAGCACACCGCCGAACCCAGCATGACGATGATGATCTGGCTCGACAGGGCCGGCCATACCTTGCCCAGCGCCGGGCGCAGCACCACATGGCGGAAGGTCTCGAAGCGGCTCATGGCCAGTGCGCTGGCCGCCTCGAGCTGGCCGTGCGGGATGGCCTGGATGCCGGCGCGGATGATTTCCGTGGAGTAGGCGCCAAGGTTGATCACCATGGCCAGAATGGCGGCCTCCCACTCGCTCAGACGTACGCCGAGCGAGGGCAAGCCGAAGAAGATGAAGAACAGCTGGACGATGAACGGCGTATTGCGGATCAGCTCCACGTAGACGCCGAACAAGCGGTCGAACGGGCGGATGCGCCAGGCGCGCAGTATCGCCCCGACGATGCCGAGACCGACACCCAGCAGGGTGCCGATCGCCGTCAGGCCGAGGGTGAAGGCCGCGCCCTGCAGCAGCAGATCGCTGTGCTGCAGGACGGCGGCGAAGTCGAACTGGTACGCCATGGCTCAGTTCTCCGCGCGGCTCAGAGGCCGGCCGGCAGCGGCTGTTTCAGCCACTTCTGGCTGAGCGCGTCGAGGCTGCCATCGGTCTTGGCGTCGGCGATGATGGCGTTGACCTTGTCCAGCAGTGCGGCTTGGCTCTTGTTCACGCCGACGTACACCGGCGAGTCCTTGAGCTTGATCTTCATGCTCGGCACGCGCTTGGGGTTGCGCTCGGAAATGGCCACCATCACCACGTTGCCGCTGGCGATCAGCTCCACCTGGCCGGAGAGGTAGGCAGCGATGGTCGAGTTGTTGTCCTCGAAGCGCTTGATGGTGGCGCCTTTCGGGGCGACGTTGCTCAGTTCGATGTCTTCGATCGAGCCACGGGTGACGCTGATGGTCTTGCCGCTCAGGTCATCGAGGCTGGCGATGGCGGCGTCTTCCGGGCCGAATACGCCGAGGTAGAAGGGCGCGTAGGGCGCGGAGAAGTCGATCACCGCTTCACGCTCGGGGTTCTTGCCGAGGCTGGAGATCACCAGATCGACCTTGCCGGTGGTCAGGAAGGGAATACGGTTGGTGCTGTTCACCGGGGTCAGTTCCAGCTTCACCGCCAGCTTGTCGGCCAGCAGTTGTGCGGTATCGATATCCAGGCCACGCGGCTTCATGTCCGGGCCGACCGAGCCGAACGGTGGGAAATCCTGCGGCACGGCGACCTTCAGCACGCCGGCCTTGCTGATGTCTTCAAGCGCATCGGCATGCGCCGTAACGGCGCCGAAGGCCAGGGCGGCGAACAGAGTACCCAGCAGTGTGCGGTGAAATGTGCGCATATCGAACTCCCGATCAATGAACGAAAAATGAAGCGTTTTTCATGTTTCTTGTAGTGCATCGCTTGTGCCAAGTTCAGCAAAAAATGGGGTTTGGCTCGTTCAGGCGAGAGGAAACAAGGTCTTACTGGTCTGAACAGTTGGGGTAGCTGACCAGTCGGTCAGCATGATTTCTGATCCATCCTGGTGCGTTCGCTTTGCGCCGTGTTCCACGAGGGCGCGTCGCTTGCCTGGAGTGGTGTTCTGGCCTTACAAAGGCAGCCTAACTGGACTGACCGGCCCGAACAGTCATGAATGCTTCTGCTCCCCGCGCGGTACCCGAATA